>JAYSYH010000077.1:0-6720 GCA_043716645.1 Betaproteobacteria bacterium
CATCGTGTCGGCCGCGCGCGAGAAGAAGCTGGTGCTCGACAAGCCTGAACAGTTCGACTCATCGTCCGGCATCGGCGTGCGCGGGTCCATCGCCGGCAATGCACTGTCACTCGGCAATGCGGCGCTGATGGAGCAACTGGACGTGGACGTTTCAGCGATGGCAGCGCCGGCTGAGGCCCTGCGCGCCGAAGGCGCCAGCGTGATGCACCTGGCCGTTGACGGCAAGCTGGCCGGCATCCTGGCCGTGTCCGACCCGGTGAAGTCGACGACGGCAGAGGCGCTGGCTTCACTGCGCAAGGCCAACATCCGGGTGGTGATGGCTACAGGCGATGGACTGACCACGGCGCTCGCCGTGGGGCAGCGCCTGGGCATCGAAGAAGTGCATGGCGAAGTGAAGCCAGCCGACAAGCTGAAGCTGGTCGAGAAGCTGCAGTCCGAAGGCCGCGTCGTTGCGATGGCCGGCGACGGCATCAACGATGCCCCGGCACTGGCCCGGGCCGATGTCGGTATTGCCATGGGCACCGGCACCGACGTGGCGATGAACAGCGCGCAACTCACGCTCGTCAAAGGTGACTTGCGGGGCATCGCCACGGCCACCGCGCTGTCGGTGGCCACCGTGGCCAACATGAAGCAGAACCTGGCCTTCGCTTTCGTCTATAACGCGCTCGGCATTCCGCTGGCCGCCGGGTTGCTGTATCCGCTGACCGGCTGGATGCTGTCGCCGATGATTGCGGCGCTGGCGATGAGCCTGAGCTCGGCATCGGTGATCGGGAATGCCTTGCGCCTGAGAGGTGCTGCCATCGATGCGGGATAGACGGCTGCATCAGGCATCCGAGAACCACCTTTACTTATCTGGACCTCCATGAATGCAACGAACATCCTCGTACTCGCAGCTGTTGCTCTCTGCCTCGCCGGCTGCGCTGTTACGAAGGCTGGCGACGCGGGCGCTCCGCAAGCCGTCGAACGAACGAATCTGCCCTTCAGTTCGCCCGAATGCTTAGCAGCAAAGTTGCCGTCTGGCGAGTCATTTCCAGCCAGCGCAATTCCTGTGGCCGCTCAAGCGAATCGGCAAAGTGGGGTGGTGGCAATCAGATACGACGTGGTGCTCGGGGTTGCACAGAATCTGCAGGTTGTATCTAGCAGCCCTGCAGGTCTGTACGACACAGCAGCAATGCAACATGCAGCAAAGTATCGAGCACCCGTTTCTGTAACGGTGCGGGGCTGCGTCACGGTTGTTGACGTCAAATTCTAGGTCTCGCAAAGCCTGCACCCACGGATGCCTAACCCTCATTCAAGCCGATCCCCATGAGGGGCCGAGGACATCACAGGCCTTCCAGCCAGGCTGCGATCACCTGCCGGCCGTCGGCGGTGCGCAGCAATTCGTCGCGGTGGCGTTCGGCGTAGACCAACGCCAGCATCAGCGGAACGGTCAACTGCGGTCGTCCGACCACGGCGCCGGCGGCTTTCAACATCGAGCCCACGGGTTTCAGCGGCAGCGGCACGACAGCGACGGGCGCATTCAGTGGATCGGCGCACAACGACGGCGGCGACGTCACCAGGTACTGGCGGCAGACGAAGGGCCGGTGGATGTGGATGCTGCACGCGCCGTCTTCGAGGAAAGGGCACGCCAGACCGAGCCGGATGTAGGCGTCGACCGTGGCGCGGGCGTGTGCCGGGTCGGTGGTGGGGTCGTCGCGCAGCAGGGCGGCCTGCAAACCGGCTTCGCGCAGCAACTCGGCGCCTGCCGCAAATCGGGCCTGCACGCGCTGCCGCGCACGGTCGGGCAGCGATTGCACCAGGCGCGCCAGGGCCAGGGTCTCGGCCGGCGTGACCGGCACCGGCTGTGCGCGGCAGCAGGCATCGCAGCCCTTGCGGCAACTGATCTGCCGACCCTGCGCTTTTTGCTGAGCGACCCCGACGCCCACCACCGCGTCGTCGACCGCGTACATGAAAGGCAGCAACTCGTCGGGCCGCACTGGGCCGCCTGGCGCCGGGTGGGCCACTTTCACGTTGCGGCCCGCCACCCGCACGGTGACCTTCAGCGTCGATTCAGCCACGCACGCGTGTTCCGAACATGCCGGCAGGCGCCTGCAACTGCCGGTCCACGGCAGCCGTCCTCAGGCCGATTTCCGGCGTCGCGCCACGATGCCGGTGGTCAATGCGCCGGCCAGCAGCAGCAGCCACGAAGCTGGTTCGGGCACCGCGATGACCGCTTCCGACAGCCCCTGGAAAACCATCGGGTCGCCGATGAAGCTGGCTGCGCCCGTAGCGCCGCGCACGAAGCTGCCCTCGACCCACGCCCCCAGCTGGCCCGTCGACAGTTGCGAGCGGTAGCGCAGGGTTACCGATTTCATCGCGAACGCGTACGCGACCTGCGGGTACTCGCCGCCGGTGGACATGTCCAGCCTGGTCAGCTGGTTGCCGGCAAACACGGCCTGAAAATAGGTCAACGGCGTGTTGCCTGTCGGCCTGGTGGCGGACAGCGTGGCATTGCCCAGGAAGCCGCCCGAGGAGACGGTCTGGAACAGGTAGATGAAGCTGCTGTCCATCAACTGCGTGAAGCTGGCATCGGAAATCGTCCAGCTGGTTGTCCCGGCCTGGGGCGAACCCGCCAGCGAGGCGCCCCATTGGAACGACTGCACCGGGATGCTGCCCTCGTAGCCCTTGACGGTGGACTCGCCCTTGATGCCCACGATGTTCAGATAGAGATCCGCTGCCGCGGGCTGGCACACGAACAGGGTTGTTGCGGCAAGGGTACCCAAGATGGTCTTCATGGCGGTCGTTCCCAGAGCGCTGAAACGGCTTCAGCCCGTGCATTTTGCGCTTGTGCATCGGGGCGAAAACGTCGCGTCCGCCCCCCCCCGGGCGGGGGGCCGATCTGACCGCCGATCGATCAAGGCACGACAACCTCGAACCCGTTGGCTGGACTTGCAAAGTGCCCTGGCGCCGCGGGGCTGCCCATGTTCGAGGTGATGGTTGCCGAGACACCCTGGACGCCGACCGTCGAGAACGCGACAGTGAAGACTCCGCTCCCGGCGACGCGGCCGAAATTGACGAGGAAGGTCTTGGGCGTGAACGTCGCGCGCGGATCGGTCGAGTTCAAGGTCACCGTGTAAGACCCTTGGTCCAGACCACAGGTGACATGAATGCCCCCGGGCACAAGAACACCGCGCGGCACCGCTTTCGGCGCAGCGTTGTTTGACGCCGGCGCCGCTGGACACGAGGCGACGCCGGGTTCGACGTAATACAGGCTCTGGCTCTGGCCGTTGCCATGCTCAGTGCCCGCGGCCAAGGCAAGGACCAGCAGGGTCTTGCCTGCTGCACCCATCAGGGCCCCGAGAGCATCACTTCAGGGACAGCACGTAGGTTGCCAAAGCGCGCGCCTCGGCAACTGAAACTTGCGACTGGGGGGGCATGACGTCCTCGCCCCAGACACCCGTTCCACCACGCCTGATTTTCTTGGCCAACACATCGGCTGCATTTTTCTGGTCGGCGTACTTGGCCGCGACCTGCTGGAAACTCGGACCGTTGTTTCTCTTGTCGAGGTTATGGCAGGCCAGACAATTCTTCTTCACGACGAGGTCGTAGTCAGCGCGCACCGGCCCCACCGTGCCCAACAAGCCGATGACGGCCAACCAGTGGCATGTAAACCGCAATGGGTACTCCTTCCTCTGACGAAAAGAAAAACGCGCTACCGCGAAGCAGCGCGTTCGTGAGTTGCAATTCGTGCGTTGCGTTTACTCCGGCTTCACGCGAATGATCTTGCCCTGGTCCTCGAGCGCGACAAACAGATCGCCGTCCGGTCCCAGTTCACAGGCCCGGAAGCGTCCGGCAGCAGTCGGCCACGAAAAATCGGACTTCGTTGCGGTCAGCCCGTCGGCACTGACCTTCAACAGGTCCAGGCGGTTGCCCACCGGTGTGCCATGGATGCCGATACCGGCATAACCGACGACCATCTGACCGTTCCAGTCTTTCCACTTCGCACCCGACAAAAAGGCGTTGCAGAACATGCCCTGTGACAACCCGTTGTTGTTCCAAGCCGGCTTCATTGCCTTGGGGTAGGTCTTGAGGTCGGTCATGGGCATGTAGGCCGCGCGCTTCTTCGGCTCCATCGCGCCCATCTGGTTGGGCGAGTAGCCGCAGTAGTCGTCCGGGCAGTCCTTGCGCCCCGCCATGTTAGGGCGCGGGTCCCAGCCGGCATTGCCGCCATTCGACAGCGCGGTCACTTCATCGCTGTGCCACGGGCCGTTTTCCGCGGCGAACGGGCGGTTGTCGCCGGGCCGGAACGCGATGCCCTGGGGGTTGCGGTGGCCGTAGGTGTACACGCGCGCATCGAAGCCGGCCGGTGGCTTGTTGTCTGGGGCGGCCTTGCCGTCCCTGTCGATACGCAGCACCTTGCCGCCGATGTAGGTCGGACTCTGCGGCGCGATGCCCAGGTGGTTGTCGCCTGTGGTCACGTAGAGGAACCCGTCGGCCGGACTGAAGCGAATGCGGCCGCCGTTGTGCGCCCCCGGGCCGCCGAACGGATGCTTGGTGGCCTTGGATTTGTAGCCGATGTCGCCCACGATGTCGGTGCGGTCTGAAACGCCCGTCATGGCGTCGTTGAGCTTGAACCGCATCACCCGGTTGCCCAGCTTGCCGTCCAGCTTGGAGCTGGAATACACATAGATGAAGCGATTGCTGGCGAATTGCGGGTCAATCGCAACGCCCATCATTCCGGCCTGCCCGTCACAGAACAGATCGGCGCTGGCCGACGAATAGCCGGTGGTGGCGCCGACGCCGTGCAGCTTGTTGACGGTACCCGACGGCATGCGGACGGAAAGCCCCTTGCACTTCTCGGTGAAGAACATGGTGCCGTCGGCCATGAAGGTCATGTCCCATGGCGAGTCGAGCTTGTCGACGAAATCTTGCGTCGTCACGGTCGGTGCCACGGCGATCGCGCCGCCCGACAGCGCCATGCCCATGGCCGCGGCCAACATGGTTTTCGTCAACTTGATCATGTCTCTCTCCTGTTTTTGGTGGGGGCCGAAGGCCGTTTGCTTCAGACCGGGCCGCTGGAAAATCCAGTCGCGGCTGCTGAAATAACGACTCCGGTCATGGATGACACAGCACGCACAGCGCGCCAGCCAGTCGTGAAAACCCGATCCCTAACTCCGCCCTGGGCCCACGGCGCGCCATGTGGATGGCGGGGTGCTGCGGTACCTTCACTAAGATGGGTAGCCCCGACACTGACAGCCCGCCCGCGCCATGACCACTGCCTCTGCCATCGTCTTCGAAGCGCCGCAGCACCTGTCGGTGCAGAGCCTGGAGCTGAAGGTTTTCGAAGACGCCGACCTGGAGGTTGAAGTCAGCTTCAGCGGTATCAGCACCGGCACCGAACGCCTGCTGTGGGACGGCAGCATGCCGCCCTTCCCCGGGCTGGGCTACCCGCTGGTGCCGGGCTACGAAACGGTGGGTACGGTGGTGAAGGCGGGCAGCCGGGCCGAGGTCGCCGTCGGCACCAGCGTGTTCATACCCGGCAGCTACAGCTTCCAGGGGGTGCGCAACATCTTCGGCGGCGCCGGCTCGCGTCTGGTCGTGGCGCACGACCGCGTGGTGCGCGTGGCGCCCGAGCTGGGGGCCAAGGCCGTGCTGCTGGCGTTGGCGGCCACCTGCTACCACGCGGTGGCGGTGGGCGGCACGCGGCAGCCGCTGGTGGCGCCGGGGCTGATCGTCGGCCACGGCGTGATGGGCCGCCTGCTGGCGCGCATCACGCTGGCGCTGGGCCTGCCCGCGCCCACGGTCTGGGAAACCCAGCCCGCACGCCGCGGTGGCGGCGTGGGTTACGCCGTCGTCCACCCCGACGAGGACAACCGCAAGAACTACGCGGCTATCTGCGACGTCAGTGGCGACAGCAGCATCCTGAATGGCCTGATCTCGCGTCTGGCGCCGAGCGGCGAGGTGGTGCTGGCCGGCTTCTACAAGCAGGACCTGAGCTTTGCCTTCGCGCCGGCTTTCATGCGCGAAGCGCAGTTGCGCGTGGCTGCGCAGTGGAAGCAGCACGACCTGCTGGCGGTTGCGGCCTTGGTCGAAAGCGGTGCGCTGTCGCTGGACGGATTGATCACCCACACGATGTCGCCGGCTCGCGCCCGCGAGGCCTACGAGACCGCGTTTGGCGACCCGCAGTGCCTGAAGATGATGCTGGACTGGAAAGCTTGATGGTCCCCTCCCGAAGCGCCTGCGGCGCTCCTTCCCAGGGGCGCGCCGATGGTGGCCCGGCAGAGCCGGTTCCACGGCGGCCGCTTGGGGCGGATGCGAAGGCCTTGCGCGTGTTCGTCATCGGCGCTACCGGCACCATCGGCCGCGCCACGGTGGGCGCGCTGGTGCAGCGGGGCCACCAGGTGGTGTGCCTGGTGCGCCCGCGTGCCGGTGTGGGCGGTGTGTTGACGCCCGGCGACAGCGCGAAGCTGTTGGCCGGCGCCGAGGTCCGCGTCGGCGATGTCAGCGACCCGGCTTCGCTGGCGCGCGACGGTTTTCGCGGTGAGCGCTTCGATGCGTTGGTGTCTTGCCTGGCTTCGCGCACCGGCGCGCCCAAAGAGGCCTGGGCCATCGACCACCAAGCCCACGTCCACGCGCTGCGTGCGGCGCAGGCAGCGGGTGTGGCGCATGCCGTTGCACTGTCGGCCCTGTGCGTGCAAAAGCCGTTGCTGGGCTTCCAACAGGCCAAGCTGGCCTTCGAAA
>JAYSYH010000078.1:0-6690 GCA_043716645.1 Betaproteobacteria bacterium
AGCCCCAGCGCATCGCGAAGTCGACGTCGCGCGCGCAGTCGGCGATCTCGCCCAGGTGCACCGCAGCGTAGTGGAAGCTGTCACGCATGATTGCCCACAGAAACTGGGCCTGCGGATGGCTCGACTCGCGCAAGAGCTTCAGGCGCTCGGCGGGCGGCTTCTTGAGGATGCGGTCGATGATCGGGTCGGCCTTGCCGCCGCCCGGCACGTACGCGCGCGTGTTCGGGTCCAGGCGCAGGATGTCCTTGCCGACCTTCTTGTAGAAACCCGCGCCGCTCTTCTGGCCCAGCGCGCCGGCCTTGATCAGGCCCTCGAGCACCGGCGGCGTGGCGTAGCTCGGGAAGAAGGGGTCGCCGGCGAGGTTGTCCTGCAGGGTCTTGATGACATGCGCCATCGTGTCCAGGCCGACCACGTCGGCGGTGCGGAAGGTGCCGCTGCTGGCGCGGCCCAGCTTCTTGCCAGTCAGGTCGTCGACCACGTCATACGACAGGCCGAAGTTCTCGGCTTCCTTGATGGTCGCCAGCATGCCGGCGATGCCCACGCGGTTGGCGATGAAGTTGGGCGTGTCTTGCGCCCGCACCACGCCTTTGCCTAAAGCGCTGGTGACGAAGGCTTCCAGCTGGTCCAACACGTCGGCCTGCGTGGTCGGCGTGTTGATCAACTCGACCAGCGACATGTAGCGCGGCGGGTTGAAGAAGTGGATGCCGCAGAAGCGCGGCTTGATGCTGTCGGGCAGCACTTCACTGAGCTTGGTGATGCTCAGGCCCGAGGTGTTGCTGGCCACGATGGCATGCGGTGCGAGCGCCGGCGCGATCATCTGGTACAGCGCCAGCTTCCAGTCCATGCGCTCGGCGTTGGCCTCGATGACCAGATCGCATTCACCCAGCAGCGCCAGGTGCTCTTCGTAGTTGGCTTGCTGGATCAGCGCGGCGTCTTCCGCCAGGCCCAGCGGCGCCGGCTTGAGCTTCTTCAGCCCTTCGACCGCCTTGCTGACGATGCCGTTCTTGGCGCCCTCCTTGGCGGCCAGATCGAACAGCACCACCGGCACCTTGCAATTGACGAGGTGGGCTGCGATCTGCGCGCCCATCACGCCGGCGCCGAGTACGGCGACCTTGCGGACATTGAAGCGGTTCATGTTCGTTTCCTTATTCAACGCGTATCCAGGTCTGGGTGCGCCCCAGCATCGGCATGCCGACGTAGCCACGCACCTCGAGTTTCTTGCCGCCGTCGGCGGGCTGCAGGCGCACCTTGTAGACCTTGCCTTCAGCGGCATCCAGGATGGTGCCGCCGTCCCACAGGTTTTCGGTGTCGCTCTTCTTCACCGCGCGCAGAATTTCCAGGCCCAGCATCGGCTGGTCCTTGCGGTCGCCATCACATTTCTCGCACTTGGCGCCCGGCACCGCATCGGCGGCCACCACCTTTTCGATGCGGCCGGTGAACACGCCACCTGTTTCGCTGATGCGCACCAGCGCGCGCTCGGTCTTGGTCTTGTCGTCGATGGTCTTCCACAAACCCACAGGCGTGGCCTGCGCCCAGGCGCCGCTGGCGACCGTCATCAGGATCAGAACAAGGGTGGCTGTTTTCATCGAAGTCTCCTGGGGGTTGTCGGGTCACATGCCTGTCTGCGACAGCCTCAGAACAAGGCTTCTTCCATCGCCATCAGCGGCGCCACGCCGGCGCGCGCGGTGCGGATCAGCGTGGCCGTTTCGGGCAGCAGCTTGGCGAAGTAGAAGCGCGCGGTGTGCAGTTTGGCGGTGTAGAAGGGGTCGCCGCTGTTCTGCTTCTGCAGCGCCACCTTGGCCATGCGCGCGAAGAAATACGCGAAGACCAGATGGCCGACGATGCGCAGGTAGTCCACCGCCGCGGCGCCCACTTCGTCGGCATTACCGAAGGCCTTCATGCCCAGTTCAGTGGTCAGCTTGGTGACCTTGTCGCCCAATTCAGCCAGCGGGTTGATGAACTCTTGCATGGCTTCGTCGGTGCCTTCGGCGTCGACGAATTCGGCGATCAATTTGCCGAAGCGCTTCAGGCGCGCGCCGTTGTCGCCCAGCACCTTGCGGCCCAGCAGGTCCAGGCTCTGGATGGTGTTGGTGCCCTCGTAGATCATGTTGATGCGGGCGTCGCGCACGTGCTGCTCCATGCCCCATTCCTTGATGTAGCCATGGCCGCCGAAGACCTGCATGCAGTGGCTCGTCGACAACCAGGCGTTGTCGGTCAGGAAGGCCTTCACGATGGGCGTCAGCAGGGCCACTTGCTCGGCGGCGTCCTTGCGCTCGTCTTCATCGTCGGTGCTGACTTCCTTGTCCAGCATCAGCGCGATGTAAATAGCCAGCGCACGGCCGCCTTCGGCGTAGGCGCGCGCGGTCAGCAGCATCTTGCGCACGTCGGGGTGGTGGATGATGGTGTCGGCCGGCTGGTCGGGGTTCTTCACGCCGCTCAGGCTGCGCATCTGCTGGCGGTCTTTCGCATACGCCACAGCGTTCTGATAGGCCACTTCGGTCAAGCCCAGGCCCTGGTTGCCGACGCCCAATCGTGCGGCGTTCATCATCACGAACATCGCGGCCAGGCCCTTGTGCGGCTGGCCGACCAGGGTGCCGACGGCACCGTCCAGCATCATCTGGCAGGTGGCGTTGCCGTGGATGCCCATCTTGTGTTCCAGCGCGCTGCAGAAGATGGGGTTACGCGTGCCGATTCCGCCTTCAGGCGTGACGTTGAACTTGGGCACCACGAAGAGGCTGATGCCCTTGCTGCCGGCCGGTGCCGGGTTTTCAGGGTCGTGCAAACGGGCCAGCACCAGGTGGACGATGTTGGGCGCCAGGTCGTGTTCACCGGCGCTGATGAAGATCTTCTGACCGGTCAGCTTGTAGCTGCCGTCGGCCTGCGGTTCGGCTTTGGTGCGCAGCAGGCCCAGGTCGGTGCCGCAGTGCGGCTCGGTCAGGCACATGGTGCCGGTCCACTCGCCACTGGTCAGCTTGGGCAGGAAGGTGGCCTGCTGCTCGGGCGTGCCGTGGGTGTGCAGGCATTCGTAGGCACCGTGGCTCAAGCCGGGGTACATCGTCCAGGCCTGGTTGGCGCTGTTCAGCATTTCGTACAGGCATTGGTTGACCACGAAGGGCAGGCCCTGGCCGCCGTATGCCGGATCGCAGCTCAGAGCCGGCCAGCCGCCTTTCACGTACTGCTGATAAGCCGCCTTGAAGCCCTTGGGCGGTGTGACTTCGTGCGTGGCCTTGTCCAGCGAGCAGCCTTCCTCGTCGCCGCTGATGTTCAGCGGGAAGGCCACCTCGACAGCGAACTTGCCGCCCTCTTCCAGCACCGCGTCGATCGTCTCGGCGTCGATGTCGGCGTGGCGTGGCAGCAGCTTCAATTCGTCTGTCACGTTCAGCACTTCGTGCATCACGAAGCGCATGTCGCGCAGGGGCGGGGTGTACTGGGCCATGGAAATCTCCTGAAAGGCGGAAGCGAAAAACAAACTCGAAAAGGACGGGGCCGTTCAGCCGCGTGCGTAATGCGAAAGAGTGCGCTCGAAGCCCACACGGGCGCGGTCCAGCGCGCCCGGTATGCGCAGGAAGCGGGCGTCGTGGTGCAGCGCCAGGATCAGGCCGTGCACCTCGAAGAGCATTTGTGTGGGGTCGGTGTCGGCGCGCAATTCGTCGGTTTCGATGGCCAGCTTGATGGCGCGTTCCAACGCCGCGTGCCAGGCCCGCACCATGCCGGCCAGCGCGTCGCGCACAGGGCCGGGGCGGTCGTCGAATTCAACGGCGCCGCTGATGTAGATGCAGCCTGAATCCAGTTCCACAGAGACTTGGCGGACCCACAGTTCGAACAGCGCGCGCAGGCGCGGCAGGCCGCGCGGTTCACGTATCGCAGGGAAGAACACCGCCTCTTCGAAGCGCGCGTGGTATTCGCGGATCACCGAGATCTGCAACTCCTCGCGCGAGCCGAAGTGCGCGAAAACACCTGATTTACTCATCTGTGTCACTTCGGCCAGCGCGCCGATGGACAGGCCTTCCAGCCCCATGTGCGCAGCCAGGCCCAGCGCGGCTTCAAGGATGGCGGCACGGGTTTGCTGGCCTTTTTGCTGAGCCTTTTGCAGGCCCTTGGCGAGGAGGCGCGGGGCGAATTCAGCGGGCAGTTCGAGCGGCAGTGTCACGGTGGCATCATCAAAATCGAACGACCGTTCTATTTTGCAGACTTCGCCAGTCTGCGGTACCGGACAAATATGACTTTTTCTAGGGTGGCAGTCCTAGAAGCGGCTATCGGCTACGCTCAACACATGGACGTGCTGCAGCTCGATATTTCCGGGCGCCCGCAAGCGTGGATATCCGCTCGCGAGGCCGCCGTGCTTTACGCCAGCGACGCCGTAGCGTGGACGCTGGGCGACGCCTTCCAGGTGCTGCGCGGCGGCACCCAACGCACCACCGGGTTGCAGTCGCGCATCGAATTGCACCCCATCGTCGCGGTGCGCGGGGCCGTGCCCAGCCGGGCCTGGCGGCTGGCGCCGGCGCTGTCCAACCCGAAGCTGTTTGCTCGGGACAAGGGCTTGTGCGCCTACTGCGGCGTGCGCCTGCACTTTGAGGACCTGACTCGCGAACACATCGTGCCGGTGTCGCGCGGCGGCGCCGACAGCTGGATGAATTGCATCAGCGCCTGCCGCGCCTGCAACGGCCACAAGGGCAACCGCATGCCCGAGGAGGCCCGCATGACGCTTCTTTACCTGCCCTACACGCCCAGCTTGCACGAAGACATGATCCTTCGCGGGCGGCGCATCGTCAGCGACCAGATGGAGTTCCTGCTGGCCTCGGTGCCGCGCCATTCACGTTTGCACGCTTGACGGTTATCACGGGTTGCCCCGGCGGCCCGCACAATGCTTTCGTCGATACAGAAAAAGGCCTGCGTCATGAAGCCCGCTACACCCTTCATCCCAGCCGCTGCGGTGGCCGCGGCACTGCTGCTGACCCTCGGCGGCTGCACCACCACCAGCCCTGACGTGGTCAGCCGCAACGACGCGCAGCGTATGTCCACGGTCATCGACGCGGTGGTGTTGAACACCCGTCCGGTCATCGTCGACGGCTCGCAGTCGGGCCTGGGCGCAACCGCCGGCGGGGCGCTCGGCGGCTTGGCCGGATCCAGCATCGGCGGCAGCCGCGACTCGATGGTGATCGGCGTGATCGGCGCAGTGGTCGGTGGTGTCATCGGCAACACCGCCGAGCGCAATGCCACGCGCGAGCAAGGCCTGGAAATTCTGGTTCAGCTGCGCAACGGCGACCGCCGTTCGGTGGTGCAGGCGCGCGCGGCGGAATCCTTCGTGGCCGGCGACCCGGTGATCCTGGTGACCACCGGTGGCCGCGTTCGCGTCACCCGGGCGCCGATGGTGGTGCCGATGGTGATGCCGGCGGTTGTGCCGATAGTTGTGCCGATGGTTGTGCCGCCAGCGCCCAGCGCTCCAGCTGGCGGCTGAGGCTCCGCCAGCCCTCGGCCACGGCATTCCAGTCACCCCGCACTGCGGCTTCGTCCAGTTGCTGCGCCTGCAACGCAGCGGTCTCGCGGCCCAACATGCGCAGCACACTGTTCAGGTTGTGCGCCAGACGCCGCATCGCCGGCCCATCTTTCGCGCGCAAGGCCTGGTCACCGACTTGCACGTCGTCGGCGAACTGCCCCAAGCAGGCCGCCCGGTAGAAATCGAACAGGGTCGGCTGGCCGGCAAAAAATTTTTCGATGGCCGCCTGCTCGGCAGCGGCTGCATCGACCACGGCGCAACCCGTTGACCGGGCCGACGCCGGAGGGTCCATGCCGACCGCCTTCGGGCTGCAAGGCGCCAGCGCTTCACGCACGCAAGCCTCCAGCGCCTGCACGCTGACGGGCTTGTCGAGCAGCCGCCATGCCCCCAGCCGCATCAGACGTGCACGGGCGGCCGCGTCCGCGTCCAGCCCGGCACTGAAGACCACCACGCGGGCAGCGCCGCGCAGCGCCGGCATGTCGGCCAGCGCTTGCAGCAGGTCGTGGCCCGAAACGCCCGGCATCATCAGGTCGGTGATCAGCACCTGCACCGGCGCCAGCCGCAAGGCCGCCAGCGCTTCAGCCCCGTTGGCACAGAGCTGCAACTCGATGTCCAGCACCTCCAGCACCAGCGCCACCAGCTTGCGCATGGCGGCGTCGTCTTCCACCACCAGCACGCGCGGGCGCGCGCCGACTTTGGCTTGCGCGGGTTGGACGGGTTGCACGGGTTGCACGGGTTGCACGGGTTGCGGCGCGCTCACGGCGCTGCCGCGCCCGCTCTGGCGCTGGCCGCCAGCGCGGCGGCCAGCAGCCCCGGCAGTTCGGCCACGAGCATGGGTTTGTGGATGACCGGCAGACCCGCCAGCGCATAGCGGTAGGGGGCCAGCGCTTCGCCGTGCAGTGAGGTGATGACGATCAGCTCGCAACCGCCAAAGCCCGGGTGGGCGCGCAGGCTGCTGATCAGCACGCCGCCGTCGATGCCCGGCAACAGGATGTCGACCAGCAGCACGTCAGGCTGCAACTGCCCGGCCATCAGCAGGCCGGCAATGCCGTCATCGGCCACGTGCAGGGCCACCTCAGGGAACTGCTGGCGGACCAGCAGCGAGACCAGGTTCTGGAAGTGGCGCGAGTCCTCGATCAGCAGCACGCAGGGCACGCTGTCTGGCTGGGGTTCGCGCGGGCTGTCTGCCTGCC
>JAYSYH010000079.1:0-54034 GCA_043716645.1 Betaproteobacteria bacterium
CCAATCAATGCTGTCGACGCGCGCGCACACCAGGGCGAAGTGAACACGTTCAACAGCAGACCGTGGTTCGGCATGGGGCAGCGGAGTGGCTTGCAAATCGCCTGTCGGGCTGCCCGGGGCTTGCGGCGCCAGATAGTCTTGCGCCGCTGGCGACAACCGCAGCTTCGCCCAGCGCGATGCCACGGCCAAGCCATCGGTGTCGACGCGCAGGGTCACGCGCAGCCGCAGTTGCCACGACAAGCGCTTCGACCACAGCAGCAAAGTGCCTTGCGGGTGGCGGCCGATTTGGGCCACCTTGGCACTGCGGGCATCGGTGAACAAGCGCACCTCGCGGTCATCGCTGGCGGTTTCGCGCAAAACCACGGTGCGCGCGTCGGCGGCTACCCCGGTATCGGCCGCATCCACCGTAGCCAGCACCGGCGTGCGCCATTCGTGGTGACGGTCCAGAGGGGCGCGGGCCAGTTCGCGCCACAACGCAGCTTCGATCTCGTCCAGGGTTTGCAGGCGCGGGGCGGGGTTCACGTCAGCCTTCGCGGCGCAGCGCCGGGAACAGGATCACGTCGCGAATGCTCGGGCTGTCGGTGATCAGCATCATCAAGCGGTCGATGCCGATGCCACAACCACCGGCCGGCGGCATGCCCACTTCCAGCGCGCGGATGAAATCGGCGTCGAAGTACATGGCTTCCTCGTCGCCCGCGTCCTTGTTCGCCACTTGCGACTGGAAGCGCGCGGCCTGGTCTTCGGCGTCGTTCAGTTCCGAAAAACCGTTCGCATATTCGCGGCCGGTGATGAAAAGCTCGAAGCGTTCGGTGATGGCCGGGTTGCTGTCGCTGGCGCGGGCCAGCGGGCTGACTTCCACCGGGTAGTCGACGATGAAGGTCGGTTGCCACAGTTGCGCTTCCACCACCGCTTCAAACAGCCCGAACTGCAGCTCGGGCAGCTTCCAGTGCGCCGGGGCTTCCTCGCCGTGGGCCTTCAGCCGGTCGCGGATCAGCGCGGCGTCGTCGGCCTGCGCGTGCGTCAGGCCGGCGTGCACGACGAGCGATTCGCGCACGCTCAAGCGCGTGAAAGGCTGGTCCAGCGCCACCGGCTTGCCGGCGTAGCTGATGGCCGCCGAGCCGGTGGCCGCGCGCGCGGCGTGGCGCAGCACGGCTTCGGTGAAGTCCATCAGGTCGTGGTGCGTCCAGTAGGCCGCGTAGAACTCCATCATCGTGAATTCCGGGTTGTGCCGGACGCTGATGCCTTCGTTGCGGAAGTTGCGGTTGATCTCGAACACGCGCTCGAAGCCGCCCACCAGCAGGCGCTTCAGGTACAGCTCGGGCGCGATGCGCAGGAACATCTGCTGGTCCAGCGCGTTGTGGTGGGTGGTGAAAGGTTTGGCGTTCGCGCCGCCCGGGATCGGGTGCAGCATCGGTGTCTCGACTTCGAGAAAACCGTGCTCGACCATGTACGCCCGGATCGAGCTGACGGCCTTGCTGCGCGCCACGAAACGCGTGCGCGCGTTTTCGTCGGTGATCAGGTCGACATGGCGCTGGCGGTACTTCTGTTCCTGGTCGGCCATGCCGTGGAACTTGTCGGGCAGCGGGCGCAGGCTCTTGGTCAGCATGCGCACCGTGTTGGCCTTGATCGACAGTTCGCCGGTCTTGGTGCGAAATAGCACACCTTCGCAGGCGATGAAGTCGCCCAGGTCCCAGTGCTTGAAGGCGGCAAGCAGCTCGGCGCCGATGGCGTCTTGCGTGATGTAGAGCTGGATGCGGCCGTGGTGCCCGCTGGACGACAGCCCGAAGCTGCCGTCCTGCACCGTCGCGAAGCAGGCTTTGCCCATCACACGCTTGAGCATCATGCGGCCCGCCACCTTCACCGCCACGGCCAGCGGTTCCAGTTCCGTGTTCTCGATGTGCCCGTAACGCTGGTGCAGATCGGCCGCGTGGTGGGTGGGTTTGAAATCGTTCGGGAAGGCGATGCCGGCGGCGCGGATGGCGGCCAGTTTTTCGCGCCGTTCCATGATGAGCTGGTTTTCGTCGACGGCGGCCGGGGCCGGGCTGGTGTGGGGGGCATGCTGGGTCATAGCCCCGCATTCTAGAAACCCCGCCTTGCAGCGCGCTGGGCGCCCTGGCTCGGCGCTTCGGCGGCGCTGGGGTGGGGTGTGATAATTCCGGCCGCCCCGGCACCCGCCGGGCGCAGCCCCCCCATCCAAACCCATGAGCCGTTGGCCCGAGCACCTGCAGTCGCAGATCTATTTTCTCGCTCTGGCGGCCCTGAATGCCGTGCACGGCCTGCTGCCCTTCGGCCTGCGACCGCTGCTTTACCGACTGTGCCGCTACGACATCGCCGCGACAGCCACCCTGCAGGGCGGTGTGCGCTTTTTCCACATCGGCCGCCTGCGGGTGGGCGCCGGCACGCTGATCAACCGCGGCGTGCTGCTGGACAACCGCGCCGGTCTCACCATCGGCCAGCAGGTTTCCATCGCCCACGACGTGCGCATCTACACGCTGGGCCACGACCCGCACGATGCAGACTTCGCCACCAAAGGCCAGGCCGTGCAGATCGACGACCATGCGGTGATCTTTGCCGGCGCGATGATCATGCCCGGCGTGCACCTGGGCCGCGGCGCGGTGGTGATGGCGGGCTCGGTGGTGACCAAAGACGTGCCGCCGCTGCGCCTGTGGGGCGGCAACCCGGCGCGCGACATCGGCCCGCGCGAGCTGGACCCGCAGTACCGCCTGAGCCGGCGCTACTGGTTCGCGCATTGAACGTCGCGCGGGCCGGCGCGCCAGCGGGTACAGCCGTTGCCGTTGTCGATGGCGGCTCTTTCGTACTGCCCTACGACCACGCCCTGACCCACGGTCTGCTGCAGCAGGGCCACGCTGTCACGGTCTTTGCTTCGCGCACCCGCTACAACACCGAGTTCCTGGACGACCTGCGCGCCACGGCGGGTGTGACGGTGATCGACCGCGCGGTATCGGGCAGCGTCAGTTCGCGCCTGCAGGGTGTGGCGGCCTACGCCGGCCTGCTGCTGGCGCTATGGCGGCAGCGCCGCCGCTTCCACACCATCAATCTGCAGTTCAGCGTGTGGTGGCCGCTGGAACTGCCGCTGTGGTGGTTGCTGCGCCGCAGACTGGTGTTCACCGTCCACAACGCCGTGCCGCATGGCCACGCCGGTCTGCAGCATGCGCCGACGCGCTGGATCGCCACGCTGGCGCGGCAGCTGGTCTTCGTCAGCGCGGCCACGTGCGACGACTTCCTGCGCCGCTACGGACAGCGCTTCGCCGCGAAAGCGACCGTGCTGCCGCACGGCCTGTTGCCCATCGCACCGCGCGATACGGTGCAACCGGTGCGGCTGTGCGCGCAGCCGCGGGCGCTGGTCTTCTGGGGCACGGTCAAGGGCTACAAGGGCATCGAACTGTTCGCAGAACTGGCGCGCTCGTCGGAATGGAAATCACACGGCGTGCCGCTGGAAATCCACGGCCGCTGGGACGTCGACCTGCACCCGCTGCGCGATGAATTCGCAGCGCTGGGCGTGCACATCGATGACCGCTACCTCGACGCCCGGGCAATGCACGCGCTGATGGCGCGCGACGTGCTGTTCGTGCTGCCTTACCGCGACGCCTCGCAGTCCGGTGCGCTGTACACGCTGCTGCACCAGGGCTGCACCTTCGCCTGCAGCGATGTCGGTGACCTGGCTGCCTTCCTGCGCCGCTTCGAACTGCAAGGCCTGCTGCTGCCCGACCGCAACGCGGGCGCGGTGCTCAAGGTCTTGCGGCACCTGCGGCAACACGCCGCAGCGGTGGCGCAGACGCTGCATAAGGCACAACAACTGACCACCTGGGACATAACCCTGGCCGACGCCGACAAGGTCTACGGCCCGCTGCCGCACGCATGAAACAACTGATCAAGAAAGCCGTTCGCGAGACGCTGGCCCGTTTCGGTTGGGAGTTCGTCCACACCGCGTCGCGTGACCAGGCTGCCGTGGCCGACCTGTCACCCGCCGACCAGGCCATCGTCGCCCGCGTGGCACCCTTTACCCACACCGGGCTGGACCGCCGCGCCGGCCTGATCCTGGCGGTGGACCACATCGTCAAGCAACGCATTGCCGGCGACATCGTCGAATGCGGCGTCTGGCGTGGCGGCAGCATGATGGCCGTGGCGCTGGCGCTGCTGGCGCGCGGCGACACCAGCCGCCACCTCTACCTGTATGACACCTTTGAGGGCATGAGCGAGCCCACCGCGGAAGACCGCAGCCACACCGGCGAAGCCGCCGCAGCGCAGCTGGCCCGCACTGCGCGCGGCGAAGGCGTCTGGTGCGAAGCAGGGCTGGACGACGTGCAGACCAATCTGTGGTCCACCGGCTACCCGCGCGACAGGATCCACTTCATCCAGGGCAAGGTCGAAGACACGATCCCGGCGCGCATCCCGGGTGCGATTGCGCTGCTGAGGCTGGACACCGACTGGTACGAATCGACGCGCCACGAATTGCTGCACCTCTACCCGCGCCTGGTCAGCCAGGGCGTGATGGTCATCGACGACTACGGCCACTGGCAAGGTGCGCGGCAGGCGGTGGACGAGTACTTCGCGGCCAGCGAAAACGGCCAGGGGCACCACTTCCTGCACCGCGTCGACTACACCGCGCGGCTGCTGGTGAAGCCCTGATCGACGCCGATGAAGCCACGCCCGCCTCTTGCCCGCAGCCTGCCGCCCGTCTACGGTGCGGCGGCTTTGCGGCTGGCGTTTCCGGCGCTGTTGTTGCCGCTGATGGCAGCGCGGCTGGGGGCCGATGAATTCGGCCGGCTGAGCCTGTTCCTGGTGTGGGCCGCGCTGCTGTCCACGCTGGTCGAAGGTGGCTTCCTGGCTGCCGCCACACGGCTGGCGGTGGTGGCCGACACGGCTGGCCGCTGGGCGCTGGCGCGGCAGATTTTCAGCGCGCGGGTGGCACTCAGCGGCGGCGTGGTGCTGCTGTCGGCAGCCGTGGCGCTGGCGCTGCTGCAAGCGCCCTCAACCGCCGAAGCGCTGGCCGGCGCATTGCTGCTGGGCGCTGCAGCCTGCGCGCTGGGCTGGCAGGCCACTTGGTACCTGCAGGCCAGCGAGCAGCTGCACCGCTGGGCCTGGGTCGAGATCGCGGTCTATGCCGTCTGGGCGCTGGCCGTGCTGGCGCTGGGCCACAGTGCCGTCGCCTACCTGGCGCTGCAAGTGCTGGCGACCAGCGTGCTGGCCGCCGCCGGCTGGTGGTGGCTGCGCCGCGATCTGCGCCGTGATCTGCGCCGCGATCTGTGCCGCGATCGGCTCATTGACCTGCGCCTGCCGGCTGCCACGCAAGCGCTGTGGACGGCTCAAGCCGTGCGCCCCGGCCTGCGCCTGGGCTGGACGATGCTGCCGGTGGCCGTGGCCGGCGCGGCCTATTCCTACGCGCTGCCGGCGGTGGCTTCGGCATCGATGAGCCGCAGTGAACTCGGCGTCTATTTCCTGGCCGACCGCATCGTGCGCGCGGTGCTGGGCGCGGCCGATCCGGTGTTCCAGATCGTCTACCCGCGCATCGTGGCGCGATTCAAACTGGGCGCGCGGGCGGCCTGGCTCTACACCTCGCGCTGGGCGCTGCTGGGTGCTGTTGCCGGTGGCGTTCTGTTGCTGACCGGCGTGCTGGCCTGGCCGTTGCTGAGCGACTTTTTGGCGGCGCAAAAGGGCGCTCTCGACGTCACGCGCGTGGCGCCAGTGATGGCCATGCTGGGCCTGCTGCTGCCGCTGTTGCTGGGCTGGAAATTCTTCGGCTACTGGATGCTGGGCAGCGGCCGCTTTGATCACGCCTACCGCGCTTGTGTGGTCGTTGGCGGGCTGGCCGGCGTGGCCGGCGCCTGGCGGTTCGGTGGCCACGGCGCAGCCGCCTTGGCGGGTGTGGCGGTGGCGGTCGAATTGCTGGTCATCGCCGCGGCCGTGGCCGGTATGGTGTTTACCCACCACCACCAAAACAAAGAGCGCGCCGCGCCAGAAAAAAACGGCTGAAGCCATGGGTATCGACGCACACAACCTGAACTTCCTGGCCCACGCGCAAGACCTGGGTGTGCGCTACGAACGCACGCTGGCCATCGGTCGGCAGGCGCTGTTTGTTGAATCCCGCGCGCTGCAGGCGCACGCCGCGTGGCGGCGTCAACAACCGTTGCAGTTGCCGGCCGTGGCGCCCGGCCGGCCGACCTATTTCGAGCCCTTGATGCAGCAGTGGTTCGGCGCCCGGCAGGCCGATTCGGTGGACGCGTCCGACTACGAAAGCGCCACCTTCGTGCACGACATGAACCTGCCGTGGCCTGTGCTGTCGCCGCAGCGCGGGCTGTACGACGCGGTGCTGGACTTCGGTTGCCTGGAGCACGTTTTCGACTTCCCCACCGCCTGGCGCAATACCGTGGACCTGTGCCGCGTGGGCGGCCACATCGTGCACGCGCTGCCGGCCAACAACCTGTCGGGCCACGGCTTCTACCAGTTCAGCCCCGAGTTGTTCTTCAGCCTGTACACGGCCGAACGCGGCTTTCAGATCAAGACCGTTCTCTTCGCGCAAAAGGCCGACCCTGCGCATTGGTGGCGCGTGGCCAGCCCGCTGGACGTGAAGCGGCGCGTCAACCTGCGCAACAGCCACGAGGTCTACGTGCTGGTGGTGGCGCAGAAGCTGCGTGAGACCGGCCCGGGTTTGGGACAGTTCGCGGCGCCGCAGCAAAGCGACTACGTTCAGGACGAGTGGCTGCAGGCCGGCGGCAATGCGCTGGCCACCCGGGTCAGTGCCTGGCAGGCGCCGTTGGCCGCGCTGGGCCTGCTGGACGCCGCCCGCCGCTGGCGCGCTACGCTGCATGCCGTGCGCAGCGCAGGGCTGGCGATGCCCGCGCCCGACTACCGGCGCCTGGACGTGGCAACCTTGCTGCAACGATGAATGCGCAGCCCCCGCAGAACGCAACGGCAGTACGCACCCCGCGCGTGCTGCTGCTGTGCGACCGCCTCGACCTGGCCGGCGGTGTGGAGCGTTTTGTCTGCACGCTGGCAGGGCAATTGGACGCGGTGGGCATGAACGTGGCCGTCGGCAGCGTGCACACGCCCGCAGCCGAGGTGCGCTACCCGCTGCCTGAACGGGTCCGGGTGCTGCACGGCCAGCGGGCGCTGCCCGACGGTGCGGGTGTCTGGGCACTGCTGCGCAAGCAGTGGCGCACCGGCCGGGTGCTGGCGGCCTTGATCCAGGCTGAGCAACCCGATGTGGTCGTCTTGAACGGCCTGACCACGGCCTGTTCGGTGCTGGCCGTCACCGCGCTGACCCAGCCAGGCGTCGCACCACGCGCCATCTGCTGCGACCACAACCACTTCGACGCGCGCTCGAAGACCTGGCGCCGCCTGCGCGCGCGGCTCTACCGCCGCGTGGCCGCCGTGGTCAGCTTGAGCCACGCCGACGCGCCGCGCTTCGCCGCCATCAACCCGCGCACCGAGGTCATCTACAACGCCGCCTCGCTGCGCGCCGACGTGCCCGAAGCGCCGGTTGCACCCACCGTCCTGGCGGTGGGCCGCCACGTCGCGCAAAAGGGCCTGGATCTTTTGCTGACGGCCTGGGTGCGCGTGCAGGCGCAGATGCCCGCAGCGCGACTGCGCATCCTGGGCGATGGCCCGCTGACCGCAGCGCTGCAGACGCAGGCGCAGACACTGGGCGTCGACCGCAGCGTGCAATGGCTGGCGCCCACCGCGCAGGTGCAGGCGCAGTACCGGGATGCGGCGGTCTTCGTGCTGCCGTCGCGGTACGAAGGCATGCCGCTGGCACTGCTGGAAGCGCAGGCGCTGGGCGTGCCGGCGGTGGCTTTCGACTGCCCCACCGGGCCGGCGGAAATCATCAGCGCGGAAACCGGCGTCGTCGTGCAGCCGGGCGATACGCAGGCCCTGGCTGCCGCGCTGCTGCGCTTGCTGGCCAACGCCCCGCTGCGCGAACGCATGGGCCAGGCGGCCATCGCACGCAGCGCGGCGCTGTTCAGCCCGGCGCAGCACGTGCGGCAGTGGACGGCGCTGGTGCGGCGCGTGGCGGCCGCTGCCCACAGCGGGGCTGCGGCATGACCGCCACGACCGCCACGACCGCCACGGCGGCACCGCTGGGCCGCATCAGCATCGTCGTGCCCTGCCGCAATGAGGCCGCTTTCATCGACGCCTTCCTCGATTCGGCACTGGCCCAGGTGCTGCCCGCAAGTGTCAGCCTGGAAGTGCTGGTCGCCGACGGCCGCAGCGACGACGGCACGCGCGAGCGGCTGGTCGAACGCGCAGCGTGTGAACCGCGGTTGCGCGTCATCGACAACCCGGCGCGCATCACCTCGGCGGCGCTGAACGCCGCCATCGCGGCGGCGCAAGGTGACACCATCGTGCGCATGGACGTGCACACCACCTACGCCAGCGACTACGCCGCGCAGTGTCTGCGCGCGCTGCGCGAGACTGGCGCGGCCTGCGTCGGCGGCCCCTGGGTGCCGGTGGGGCAGGGGTGGCCGCAGGGGCCTATAGCGGCGGCTTTCGAAAGCCGTTTCGGTTCGGGCGGTGCGGCTTCGCGGCGCGTCGACTTCAACGGCGAGGTCGACACCGTCTACCTCGGCGCCTGGCCGCGCGCGCAGCTGCTGGCCATCGGTGGTTTCGACGAATTCCTGGTGCGCAACCAGGATGACGAACTGGCGCTGCGCATCACGCGCGGCGGCGGGCGTGTCTGGCAGAGTGCTGCCATCCATTCGCGCTACGCGCCGCGCGCGTCGTTCGTCGCGCTGTTCCACCAGTTTCAGCAATACGGCTACTGGAAGGTGCCGGTGATCCGCAAGCACCGGCTGCCGGCCTCGCCGCGCCACCTGGTGCCCTTTGCATTCGTTGCCGTGTTGGCGCTGCTGGCACTGCTGGGCTTGCTGTGGATGCCCGCGTGGGGGGCGCTGGCGGCGGTGGTGAGTCTGTACGCCGCCGCCGCTGCGTTGAACGCTGTGGCCGTGGCGCACGGTTCTTTGCAGCAGATGCTGGGCGTGGTCTGGGCCTGTGGCTGCATGCACATCGGCTACGGCATCGGCTTCGGTCGCGGCCTGTTCGACTTCGTGCTGCTGCAGCGCGGGCCGAGCGACTCGGCCAGCCGATTGACACGCTGATTGACACGCTGTTTGACACGGCGATTGACACGCTGACCGCATTCCCTCCGATGCCGCACACCCAGCCACCCCCGACCGACGAACCGCAAGCCGTGGCCGAGCGTTACGCCCGGCGCCAGGTGGGTGACCGCTACAACCCGCTGCGCCCCGAGGTGCTGCACGCCCGGCAAGAACGCGAACGCGCGCTGGCCTCGCTGCTGGCGCGGCACGTCCGCCTGCCCTTGGCCCAACTCGACGTGCTCGAGGTGGGCTGTGGTGGCGGCGACAACCTGTTGGAGCTGATCCGGCTGGGCTGCGACCCGGCGCGCCTATTCGGCAACGAGTTGTTGGCCGAACGCGCCGCCGCGGCGCGCCTGCGCCTGCCCGCTGGCGTGGGGGTGCACCAGGGCGACGCGTTGCAGATGTTGATACCCGATCGCAGCTTCGACATCGTGCTGCAGTACACCGTGTTCAGCTCCATCCTGGACGACGCGTTCCAGGCGCAACTGGCCGCCCGCATGTGGCGCTGGCTGCGGCCGGGCGGCGGGGTAATTTGGTACGACTTTACCGTCGACAACCCGAAGAACGCCGACGTGCGCGGCGTGCCGCTGGCGCGCGTGAAGGCGCTGTTTCCGCAAGGTCAGGTGGATGCCCGGCGCATCACGCTGGCGCCGCCGATCGCCCGCCGCGTGGCGCGACTGCACCCGCAGGCCTGCAACTTTTTCAACACGCTGCCGCTGCTGCGCACGCACAGCCTGGCCTGGATCGCAAAACCCGCATGAACACCCCTGAGAAGCCCGCGATGCCTTTCCTACCCTTCGCGCTGCCCGAGATCGGCGAAGAAGAGATCGCCGAAGTCGTTGATGCGCTGCGCAGCGGCTGGGTCACCACCGGCCCGAAGACGCAGCGCTTCGAGCGCGATTTCGCCGCCTATCTGGGCGTTGCGGCGGACAGCGAAGAACCCCTGCACTGCATCGCCGTCAACTCGGCCACCGCCGGCCTGCACCTGGCGCTGGAAGCGGTGGGCGTGGGCCCGGGCGACGAGGTCATCACCACCACCCACACCTTCACTGCCACCGCCGAAGTGGTGCGCTACCTGGGCGCCGATGTGAAGCTGGTTGATATTGATCCGGCCACGCTGAACATAGCCCCCGCCGCCGTCGAAGGCGCGATCACGGCGCGCACCAAGGCCATCATCCCGGTCCACTATGCCGGTCTGGCCGCCGACATGCCAGCGCTGCTGGCCATCGCGCAGCGGCATGGATTGAGGGTCGTCGAGGACGCTGCCCACGCGCTGCCCACCACCAGCGCCGGCCAGCGCGTGGGCACCCTGGCCAGCGACGCCACGGTGTTCAGCTTCTACGCCAACAAGACCATCACCACTGGCGAAGGCGGCATGCTGGTGACGCGCGATGCCGAACTGGCCAAGCGCGCCAAAGTGATGCGCCTGCACGGCATGAGCCGCGATGCCTTCGACCGCTACACCGCCACCGTGCCCAGCTGGGCCTACGAGATCGTGGCGCCGGGCTACAAGTACAACCTGACCGACATCGCGTCGGCGTTGGGTATTCACCAGCTGAAGCGGCTGGACGCCTTCCACCGCCAGCGCGAATTGCTGGCCGCGGCCTACGACGAAGCGCTGGCCGGCTTGCCCATCGTGCTGCCGCCGCGCCCGCCGGCCGGCGATCTGCACGCCTGGCACCTGTACGTCATCCGCCTGGGCGACGGCGCGCAGGTCGAGCGCAATGTGTTCATCGAAAAGTTGTACGCCGCGGGCATCGGCTGCAGCGTGCACTACATCCCGCTGCACCTGCACCCCTACTGGCGCGACCGGTATGACCTCAAACCAGAGCAGTTCCCGCACAGCCAGCACGCCTTCGAACACATGCTGAGCCTGCCGCTGTACACGCGGATGACGCTGGATGACGTGCAGCGGGTGGCCAGCGCGGTGCGTGCGGCGCTAGGATGAAGTCCGGAGGCCGGCCACCATGAACGCACTGACACAGCCCAAGCTGACGCTGGCCGCTTATCTGGCGTGGGAAAACGAGCAGCCGGCGAAGCACGAATTTCACCGAGGCGAGGTGTTTGCGATGGTGGGTGCGCGGCGCGCCCACGGGCGGGCGGTTGCCAACATTGCGCGCCACCTCGGCAACCAACTGGCCGGTACACCGTGTCAGGCCTTCACCGAAGGCATGAAAGTGCAGATCGGCGAGGACACTGTCCTCTACCCCGACGTCTTCGTCACCTGCGACAAGGTCGACTTGGCCACCGACATGATCTTCCGCGCGCCGACACTGGTCGTCGAGGTGCTCTCACCCTTGATACAGGCCTACGACCGCAGCCACAAGTTCGCGCTGTACCGACGCATCCCCGCGTTGCAGGAATACATCCTGGTGGACCCCGAAACCCGCCGCGTCGAAGCCTTCCGCCGTGGTGCCGACGACCGCTGGGTGCTGGACGACATGAGCGAGGCCGACACCTTGGAGGCGACCAGCGTGGGCTGCCGCGTGGCCATGGTGGAGGTCTTCGACGGCATCGACCCGCCAGACGAAGGCCAGACAGCGGCTTGATCAAGCGCCTGTTCGATGTGTGCGCGGCCAGTCTGGGCCTGCTGCTGCTGTCACCGTGGCTGCTGGCCATTGCGCTGTGGATCAAGCTCGACAGCCCCGGCCCGGTGTTCTTCCGGCAAGAGCGCGTCGGGCGCTACGGCGTGCCCTTTCGCATCCACAAGTTCCGCAGCATGCGCAGCGGCGCGCCCGGCCTGCAACTGACGGTGGGCAGCGACCCGCGCATCACCCGCGCCGGTGCCTGGCTGCGCGCCAAGCGGCTGGACGAACTGCCGCAACTGATCGACGTGCTGCAGGGCACGATGAGCCTGGTCGGCCCGCGCCCCGAAGTGCCGCGCTTCGTGGCGCATTACCCGCCTGCGTTGCGCGACGTGGTGCTGGCGGTGCGGCCCGGCATCACCGACCCGTCGTCGCTCGATTTCCTGGACGAAGCCAGCCTGCTGGCCGCCGCCGCCGACCCCGAGCGCGAGTACATCGAACGCATCTTGCCGATCAAGCTGCAGCGTGCGGCCGACTACGCGCGGCAGGCCACGTTGGGCTCCGATCTGCAGGTGGTCTGGCGCACGTTGCGGCGCCTGGTGGCACAGCGTTGATTGCGCCTTCGCCTGCGATGATCCGGGGCTGACCACGACATGACCCCACCCACCCCCAACCGCACCGTCTGGCACCGCCTGGAGGCCTTCCTGGCGCGGCTGCGGCCGCACCGCGAACCGCTGTCACTGGCTGCCGACGCGTTGGTGGTGGCCGCCTGCTGGAACATCACCTACCTGTTCCGCCTGGGCTTCGAGCGCTGGTGGAGCGCGCGCCCGGGTTACGACGGCTGGGTGCTGCTGGGCGTGGTGGCCGCTTACCTGGCCGCCAACATCGCATTCAAGGTGCCGCAGAGCATGTGGCGCTTTGCCGGCTTCGGCGAGGTCAAGCGGCTGACGCTGGCCTGCGCGCTGGCCGGCAGCGTGTCGGCCGCGGTGGTCATCGCGCTGGGCCTGGTCAAGGTGCCGCGCGCGGTGCTGGCGCTGCACCCGGTGGTGGCGCTGATGGGCCTGTGCGTGCTGCGCATCGGCTACCGGATGTTGTACGAGCATGCGCGCTCGCGCATCACCGGCAGCGACCGCGACCGCGAAGGGCACGCCATCCGCCGGGCCATCGTGATGGGTGCCGGTGCCGCCGCGCGGCTGCTGCTGGCCGGCATCCACGAGCAGGGCTGGGTCGTGCTGGGTCTGCTTGACGACGACCCGCAGAAGCGCCGCGCGCGCATCGGCGGCGTGCCGGTGCTGGGCGGGCTGGACGCTATCACCGACAAGGCCGTGCGCGGCGCGGCCACGCACATCGTCATTGCGTTGCCGGGCGCCAGCGCGGCGCAGCGCCGCCGCGCGTTGGAGCTGGCCGCCGGCACCGGCCTGCCGGTGCTGACGGTGCCCACGGTGGACGAATTGCGCACCGGCAAGAGCCAGGTCGAGCGCCTGCGCGACATCGAACCCGAAGACCTGCTGGGCCGCGAACCGGTGGCGCTGGATGAAGCGGGCGTGAGTGCCACGCTGCTCGGCAAGACCGTGCTGATCACCGGGGCTGGCGGCAGCATCGGCAGCGAACTGTGCCGCCAGGTGGCGCGCTTCCGACCGTTCCGACTGGTGTTACTCGAGCTGAGCGAATTCAACCTGTACCGCATCGAGCAGGAGCTGAGCGAGAGCCACCCGGAATTGCAACTCGTACGCCTGATCGGTGACGTGAAGGACCTGTCCGGCCTGCGCGCCATCTTCGGCCGCTGGCAGCCGCAGGTGGTCTTCCACGCCGCGGCCTACAAGCACGTGCCGCTGATGGAAGAGCACAACGCCTGGGCAGCGCTGTGCAACAACACGCTGGGCACCCACAACGCGGCGCTGGCCGCCGCCGAGGCCGGCGCGGAACGCTTCGTGCTGATCAGCACCGACAAGGCCGTCAACCCGACCAACGTGATGGGCGCCACCAAGCGCGCCGCCGAGATGGTCATCAGCGCCATGGCCGCCGACCACCCGGCCACCCGATTCATGGCCGTGCGCTTTGGCAACGTGCTGGGCAGCAGCGGCAGCGTGATCCCGAAATTCAAGGAACAGATCGCCAAGGGCGGCCCGGTTACCGTAACCCACCCCGACATCATTCGCTACTTCATGACCATCCCGGAAGCCGCGCGTCTGGTGTTGCAGGCGGCAGCCATCGGCGACAGCGGGCAGGTGCTGGTGCTGGACATGGGCGAGCCGGTGCGCATCGTCGATCTGGCGCGGCAGCTGATCCGGCTGGCCGGCCACACGCCGGAAGAAATCGCCATCGAATTCACCGGGTTGCGGGCCGGGGAGAAGTTGTTCGAGGAGTTGCTGGCGGATGGCGACGACACGCTGGCCACGGTGGTGCCCGGGCTGCGTGTGGCACGGCTGGGCGACAGGCCGGGTGGCGTGGTGGATCTGCTGGCCTGGGCGGGTGAGCAAGCGCAACCCGCCGGCCGCGCTGTGCGCGAGCGCTTGAATGCGGCGGTGCCGGAATACCTTGGAGTCGACCGGGCACCGGGCCCGCCTGCAGCACTTGCTGCTGTCGGCAACCCCCCGTACCCCGGGTAGACGCCCCGTTATCATGGGCCGGGGCGCAAAGCACTGTCTTTCGAAGCCTCAACGGGCGAGACAGTTCGGGTCGCCGATTTTTCCTGCCGATGACCATCCATCACCTGTCCACAAATCAAATTTCATGTGACTTTCGAAACCGGCGCGGCTTGACCTTCGCGCTTTTTGTTTCGGCAGTCAGTCTGACTGCACCGGCCACATTACGGGCGCAGGCCGCCGATCCGCGGATGGGTGCGCTGAAAACCAGCAGGAGCGTGGCTGAGGCGCTGAACCTGGCAGCCGTCGGGAACCCTGAACCAGGCAAACGGGTGCTGCTGGAAACGCCCGACATCCTGATCGCCGGTGACTCGGCCCGGATACGCGTGGTCAGCGCGATGCCCGGAACCGACTGGATCATGCTGCTGGCGGAGGGTTTGCCGTCGCCGGTGATCGACGTTGTCGAATTCACGCCCGGCGAAGGCCGTGCCTTGTCCGCCAAAGTCGTCTTGACGCGCACGACGCGCATACGCGCGATAGCCCGCAGTGGGGGGCGCTACTTTTCCGTGTCCCGAGAAGTCAAGGTCGCATCTGCCGGGTGTCAACCGTGAGCACCGGTCCGGCCGACCGGCCTGCGCTGCCATCGCTGCCGTCGCTGCCATCGCTGTCAGCAGGGCCGCTGCTCGGCCAGCTTCTGCTCGCCAGGGGTCTGATCGGCGCAGCCGATCTGGAGCGTGCGCTGGCGACCCAGCCCGGCAGCCAGGTGCGTCTCGGGCGGCTGTTGGTGCGTTTGGGCGCCATCTCCGAAGACACTTTGCTGCCCGTTCTGGCCGAACAGCTGGGCCTGGCGCTGTTGTCGGAAGAGCAGCTGCAGTCTGAGGCTGCCAACGTGGTCAGGACCGTGACTGCCTTGGGCCTTTCGCCTGCCTGGTGTATCGCGAATGGCCTTGCCATCTTCGAGTCTGCCGATGGCGCCTTGCACTGCGCAAGCCGTACACCGCAGGATTCACTGGCGCGGGAAGTGATCAGCGCGCTGCCAGGTGGGCACGCGGTCGTGTGGCACCTCATCCGCAGCCGGGATGCCGACTGGCTGGCCAAGCTGCTGGCGCCGGGTGCTGCAGATGCCACGCGTGGCGACGACGTTGCGCATTTGCGTGAGCTCGCCGAAGAGGCGCCGGTCATCGAATTGGTCAACACCGTCTTTTCGCAGGCGGCTGACGAAAACGCTTCCGACATCCATATCGAACCGGACGAGCACGAATTCCACGTGCGGCTGCGTATCGACGGTGTCCTGCAGACCCGGGCCCGCTTGCCGATCGAACGGTTTGCAGCGGTGGCTTCGCGCATCAAGCTGATCGCGGCACTGGACATCGCCGAGCGGCGCCTGCCTCAGGACGGCCGCATGTCGGTGCGGGCTGCCGGCATCGATTTCGACGTTCGCGTTTCGGTCGTACCCGGTGTGCACGGCGAGTCCGTCGTCATGCGGTTGTTGCCCAAGGACCGTGGCCACTTGCGCCTGGACCGTCTGGGTCTGGCGTCCGACCACTTGGCCAAACTGGCGCAGTGGGCGCGCGAACCGAACGGCATCGTGCTGGTCACCGGCCCGACCGGCTCCGGCAAGAGCACGACGCTGTACGCCGTGCTGGCCGAGGTCAACGACCGCAGCGCGAAGATCATCACCGTCGAGGACCCGGTTGAATACCGGATGCGCGGCGTGACCCAGATTCAGGCGCAGGCGGATATCGGCTACGGCTTCGCGCGGGCGCTTCGGGCGATCCTGCGTCAGGACCCGGACATCATCATGATTGGCGAGATCCGCGATCTGGAGACGGCAGAGATCGCCGTGCAGTCTGCGCTGACCGGGCACACGGTCTTTTCGACGCTGCACACCAACGACGCTCTGTCCGCATTCACGCGCTTGATCGACATGGGCGTGGAACCGTTCTTGGTCGTCTCGGCGGTGCGCGCGGTTCAGGCACAACGGCTGGTCCGTCGGCTGTGCGCGCACTGTGCCCAGCCCGCGGCGTTGCCGCAGGGGGTACAGCCGCTGTGGTCGCAACTGGTGCGTGACCATGCCCGCGTCGTGCCGGAGCGGCCGCGTTGGCTGCGCCCCGTGGGCTGCCCGCAGTGCCAGTCCACAGGCTTCAAAGGCCGCATCGGCATCTACGAAATGGTGGACGTGACACCGAAGCTGCAGGCGGCCGTGATGCGCAGGGCCCCTGAAGGCGAGTTGGCGGACGTGGCGCGCAGTCACGGCTATCGCAGCTTGCGTGAGGACGGTTTGCTGAAGGCTGCGGCTGGGTTGACTTCGATCGACGAGGTCTTGCGGGTGACCGGCAGCGCAGAACCCGCAGAGGTCTAGCGTGGAGTTTGAATACGAAGCGGCCGATGCGCAAGGGCGTTTGCTGCGGGGGCAACTGCAAGCCGCGTCCGAGCACGACCTGATCCGGGTGTTGCGCGGACAGCAGTTGATTCCGATTTCCTTTGCCCCCGTGGCGGCCCGGTCGACTTCCGCGCCCTGGCGGCGCGTTCGTGTGGGGCCGGTCGAGCGGGCGCAGCTCGTGCGTGAACTGGCGACCCTGCTGGGCGCTGGCGTTTCCCTGGCCGAAGCCGTCGAATCGACGGCCGAGGCGCATCAGCAATCCGAGCTGGGTGCGGCGTTCGTGGCCGTGATGGGCCGCCTGCGCGAAGGCCAGCCTTTCACCGAAGCGTTGCGCGAATCGGGCCTGCAGTTGCCCGAATACGTGTTGCAGTTCGTCAGCGCGGGCGAGACCACGGGCAAGCTCGACACTGCGCTGCTGAGTGCTGCCGAGCAGATGGACTACGAAATACGCGTGCGTACCGAGTTGCGCAACGCGCTGATCTACCCGGGAATTCTGGTGGTGTCGGGGGTTGCGGCCACGCTGCTCATCTTCGTGGTCGTCGTGCCCAAGTTCGCCGGCATGTTGAAAGGTTCACGCGCCAATTTGCCCGAGATTTCCGTCTGGGTGCTCAAGACCGGCCTGTTCCTTCAAGAGAACCTGCTGCTGGTCGCACTCGGCGCGGCCGGCATGGTGGCAGCGGCTCTGCTGGGCCTGTCGGTGCCGGGTGTCCGGCGTGGGCTGCGCTCGGGCGCGGCCAAGCTGCCGCTGGTCGGCAGCTGGTTGCGCGACGCCGAACTGGGCCGTTGGGCCTCGATGCTGGGCAGCCTGCTGGCCAACCGCGTGCCCATCGTTCGGGCGATGGAGCTGGCCAGGGGCGCCGTACAATTGGAATCGCTGTCATCGCGCCTGGAATTGGCTGTGCGTGACCTGCGGTCAGGAAAAAAACTCGCAGAGGCCTTGGCGCTGCACCGCACCGTCGGGGCGATGGGAATCAACCTGGTTCGCGTCGGTGAACGCACCGGTCAACTGCCGGAAATGCTGCGCACGCTTGGTCGGGTGCTGGAAGCCGCCAGCCGTGAACGCATGAAGCGCTTCCTGATCGTGTTCGAGCCGGTGGCGATCCTGGTTGTCGGATCGGTCATCGGTTTCATCATGATCGCTGTGATGATGGCGATCACCAGCTTTTCCACGAACACCGTATGAAAATCTCTGCCATGCCCGTCATGCCCATTCGCTCATCCAGCTCACCCGTCCGCAACCTGGGTTTCACGCTGCTGGAACTGCTGGTGGTGCTGGTGATCATCGGCCTGTTGGCCAGTTTGGTCGGGCCCAAGCTGTTCGGCAAAGCTGACGCAGCCAAGGTTCAGACCGCGCAAACCCAGGTCCGCATGCTCAAGGGCGCTTTGGAAACCATGCGCCTGGATATCAGCCGCTTCCCGACGGACGCCGAGGGGCTGGCCCTGCTGAACACGGCGCCGAAAGACGAGGCCATCACTGCCCGCTGGAAGGGGCCGTATCTGGACGACGCGGTTCCACCCGATCCCTGGGGTCGGCCGTACCAGTACAGCGTGCCTGGCGCGAACGGGCAGCCGATGGCCATCTATTCGCTCGGGGCTGATGGCAAACGCGGTGGCGAGGGCAACGATGCCGACCTCGGCATCCTGCCGCCTTGAGGGCATGAGCCGCGGCTTCACTCTGGTGGAGTTGCTGTTCGTGATGTTGGTCGTGGGCCTGATCTCTGCGCTGATCGCGCCCAATCTCGGCGCGATGCTGGCTGGCGTGCAGCGATACACCCTGCGTGACGGCGTCGTCTCCGACCTCGCGGGCTTGAGCTTTCGCGCGTTCGCGCTGGGTCAGAGTTTCGAGCTCAGCGAAGGCAAGCTCACGGCGCCGCTGCGCGACGGCAATCCGGTGCTCGCCTTGCCAGCCGGTTGGCAGTTGCGGGCGGAGACACCGATCCGGTTCGCATTCAACGGCACCTGTTCCGGCGGCGCGGTCGAATTGGTGTCTCCCGACGGTGCCAGTGAACGTTTCCTGCTCCATGCCCCGGACTGCCGCATCTCGGCCCGGTAGGCGGGCTGCCGAGCGCGGGTTTTCGCTGCTCGAAGCCGTGGTGGCGATGGTCATCCTGGCCTCCACGGGGTGGGCGCTGCTGGCCTGGATCAACGCCAGCATCACGTCGCTGGCGCGCATCGAGGACGCCAACGGCCGAAGTCAGGCCGCAGCCAATGCGCTGGAGTACATGCAGACCGTCAACCCGATGGCGCGGCCGCAGGGCAGGGTCCAGCTGGGCTCGCTCAGCGTGGCCTGGACCGCCCGGCCGCTGACACCCGTGCTCGACGGCAGCGGCTTTCCGCGCGGCCCCAGCCTGTATCAGTTGGCGATGTACGAGACCGCCGTGCGTGCCTTTCGCGGCGACGAACCCAGCCCGTCGGTGGAATTCCGGATGAAGCAAGTCGGCTACCGGCAGGTGCGCGAGCCGTTCAACCCGTTCCGTCCATGAAGCGGCGCGGCGCCGGCTTCACGCTCGTCGAGGTTCTGGTCGTGCTCGTCATCGGCTCGGTCGTCAGTGCGCTGTTGTTCCAGATGCTCGCCCAGACTTATCGGCTGCGCGGCCGCTTCGCCGAACAACTCGGCGAAAGCCAGACCGGCCGCATGCGGGCCGATTGGCTGCGGCAGGCGCTGCGCGGGCTGGAGTCGCAGGCCCAGGACGGCCCCGCCCCCGCGCGCTTCTCGGGAACTTCGATGTTGCTGCAGGGCTCGACCAGCGCGCCGATCGGCCAGCGCGGCGCCAGCCTGCGGACTTTTCGGCTGGAATGGGCGCCTCAGACGTCGGGGTGGGAGCTGCGCTACGCCGATGGCGAGGCCCCGTGGCCCTTGTGGGCGGCAGGCGCGGCTGTGCGACCCGGCTTGCGCTATGTCGACGATCAAGGCGGCGAGCATGCGCAATGGCCGCCGCCCGGGATGCCGCCCGCGCTGCAGATTTCCGCTGCAGCGGCCACGCAGCGGCCTGGCGCCACGCCGCCCGGCTGGCGACAACTGCCGGCCGCCGTTCTCGTCAACTGGCATGACCTGTCGGGTCGCGAGCACGTTCTCGTGGCGGCTGTTGGTGGCGACCGCGACGCGAAACGCCCGCTGTTGAATTCGATGAGCGCAACACCTTGATGGACCATCGTCAGCAAGGAGGCTTCGTCCTCGTCCTCACGATCTGGATCCTGGCGGCCATCGCCATCGCCACCGCCTATTTCGGCGAGCGGGTGCAGGCCTCGTTGCGGGCGGCTGTCGTGCGCCAGAACATCAACGGCGCGGAATTGGCTTTGAGCGACGGGCGGGCCGAGATCCTGTTCAGGCTGGCCACTTTGCCTGTCACTGCGTGGGGGCTGGGGGACGCGCCGGGCACCATACGCCTGGACGGCAGCCCTTATGCAGACTCAGGCGGCATCCTGGAACTGCAGGACGCGGGCGGGTTGGTCGGCTTGAATCTGTTCGGCGACGATGCGATGTCCCGTCTGTTGACGACGCTTGGCGTGCCTGAGCCCCGCCACGCAGCGCTGATCGACGCGCTGCGCGATTACACCGACGCGGACGATCTGCGCCGCCTGAACGGCGCCGAGACGGCGCAGTACGCGGCAGCGGGGGTGTCGTCCGGACCGCGAAACGGCTCGCTGACGTCGCCGCTGGAACTGCGTGACGTGCTCGGCTGGAGCCGCGAAGCCGCGCTGTGGACCGTGGGCGCCGGCATCCTCGACTTCACGGCGCCTGAAAGTGCCGGGCGTCTGAATCCCAACACCGCACCCTGGCAGGCGCTGACCAGTTTGCCGGGCGTCACGCGCGATGTCGCGGCGGTGTTCATCGCGCGTCGCGCGCTGCAGCCCATCGACGCCGCGTGGGTCGACCGCACGCTGGGCACGCGTTACGACACGGTGCCGTCGCCGATCCAGTCCTTTCCCTCGAACAACATCCGTGTCACACAGCGCGTGAACGGCCTGCCGTGGGTCGTTCGCTACAATTTGGAGCTGACACCCGATGGCTCGTTCGGGCCGTGGAAGGTGACGCACTTTCACCGCCTCGAGCTTCCAGCGGCTGGCGGAAACCCGCTTTCTGCACCCCGTGCTTCACCCCCTTCTTCAGCCGAACTGCCGAGCAACCCGCCAGCTCATGCCGCTGCACCCCCAACACTTCCTCCGCGGCCTGCTCAGTCTGCCTCGTCGCCGTTCGTACTGCCGCGTTGACGGCGTCGAACTGGCGAAGGGCGGCCGCTGGGCGTCATCGGAACTGGTGGTTTCACGCGGACGCTGCCGCTTCGGCCGCTTCGACCTGTCACGTGTACCGGTGGCCAAGCGCGGCGCCGCGCTGGCGTTGCAGCTGGGCGAATGGAGTCCGTTCGCGGAGTTCGATCACGCCGTGGCCTGGACCCCCGGCGGTCGCGCCATGGTGTGGTGCTGGGACTTGGCCGCGCTGCGGGCTGCCTGGTCGGCGGCATCCGCCCTGCGCATGCCGCCGACCGTGCCTGAGTCCGCCTTGCGGCCACCGCCACCGCCATTGCCACCGGCGCGCGGCGGCGCGCGGCTGGTCATGACCATCGACGGCTGCGAGGCGCAAGCCTGGCGCGAAGGGGAAATCCTGACCAGCCGATGGTGGCCAACTTTGCCTTCAGACGAAGACGCACGCCTATTCGTGCGCGACGCCGGACTGGACCCCGGCGAGGTCGGCCACTGGCTGACACCTTCGGATGCGCCGCTGGCCCAGCACCCCTGGATCCCGCTGACCCGCGCCGGCCGCTCCGGCCAGTCTGGCGGGCTGGTCGAATCGGCGGTGTATGCAGCCCTCGTCACCAGCGTGGCGGTACCCGCCGCCGTGCTGGGGGTGGATCATTCGCGGGTGCGCCAAGCGCAGGCGCAGGTCGCCGAAGAGCTGCAGCGCGAGTCCGAACGGTCGAAGGCCGTGCTCGATGCGCGCAATGCGGCACTCGTTTCCGTCGAGCAGGCCCGAACCTTGATCGAATTGCAGCCCTACCCGCCGCCCTTGATGCACATGGCGGCGGTTGCCGCCGAACTGCCTGCAACCGCAAACACCACTCTGCGCGAATGGCAGTTGACCGACGGCAAGCTGCGTTTGCTGTTCGAGTCGACAGCGGGTGACATCTCCGGCGCCGACCACGTGCGTGCACTGGAGCGCACCGCGCTTTTCGACGACGTCAAAATCGTCACCCAGGCCGACCCGCGCCAGATGGCTTTCCAGTTGACCCTGCGCAAGACTGTGGCGCTGGATACAGCAGCGCCGCTGGGCACTGCGACCCCGTCGGTGCGCTGACTTCCGCATGAACCTGACCGGGCAGTTCCGCGACAACCGCCGATTGCGCTTGGGCGTTGCCGTGGTCGCCTGGATCCTGATGGTCAATGCGTTGATCGACTGGAACGATCAGCTTGCCGCGCGGCACGCCGACTACCGCCGTTCGTTGGGCCAGTTGGCCAGGTTGACGCCAGGGCAACCCCTGGAGGTCTGGAACCGCAGGGCGGCTCGCGGCGCGCAGGCCTTGGACGAGGCGCGCGGGCTCTTGTGGCGCAACGCGTCAGCCGGCCTGGCGCAGGCCCAGGTGCAGGACTGGTTGACCGACGTTTTGCGCCGGGTGGCAGCCCAGGGCGTTGCTGTCCGGGTGGCCGAGCCCGACGCTGGCGCTGCCGGCGCTGCCGGCGCTGCGGGCGCTGCTGGCGCTGCCGGTCCTGCTGCAGCCGGCAGTGCGCCTGCAGCCGGCGAAGTGCTGCGTCCTTTGCGCCCATTGCGTGCGCGCATCGAGTTCAATACCGACCCGGCTGTGATGCTGGCGCTGCTTGCTGCGCTGAACGACGCCGAGCACCGCATCGGCGTCGACGCACTCAGCGTCAGGCCCGGCAAGACCGAGATGTCGCTGACCTTCTGGTTCGAACTGGCAACCGCCGCGCCGCGCGGCGATGCCAGGCCCGGACGATGACGTCGATGGGGCCCATCGACCTGACGCCCCGTGGCGTGTGGTTGCTTGCTGCGCTGGCCTGTGCCGCCGGCATCGTGGCGGCGGTCTTCTGGCCCCGCGAGCCGCTGCCCGGCCCGCGCAGCGTCAAGTCGCAGGAAGCGGCGTGGCGTGTTCCGACGCCGATGCGCGTCGACGCCGACCAGGCGCTCAGCGTCATCAACCGGCGGCCTTTGTGGGCCTTGGCCGCACCGGGTACGCCAGGCGCAGCCCCTGCGCGCCCCGACGAACCGCCCTTGACCCCGCCCGACTGGCGCATCGTCGGCACGGTCATCGAGGGCGCGCAGCGGCTGGTTCTGGTCAGCACAGCATCCACGCTGCCGCCTTTGCCGCCGGGTAGCCCCGGGCCGGCGCTGCCGCCCCGCCCGCCCCAGCCGATGCGCGTCGGCGACGCCCTGCCGGGCGGGGCGCGCATTCTCGAGATCCGATCCGACGGCGTGTGCCTGTCGCTGAAGGGCCGTCACGTTTTCCTGAGCACCACCCCACAATGAAATCGACACCCCATTTCGGTTCGACCAACGGTCAGTGTCGGCTGCCGTCCAGGCTGGTGATGGGCGCTGTTGCGGTTCTGGCGCTTCTTCCAGTCGTGGCGGTTGTGACCGGATGTGCCGCCCCGCAGGAGGCTTTCGTGCCGCCGCCGTTGTTCAGGGCCCCGGACCTCGCCGCCGACGCACGCGGCACGCCGCTGGAGATTCAGGCGCAAGCCGAGCGGCGCACCCTCGTCACGGCGGCCCCCGCCATTCCCGCCGCCGACCGCAGCAGTTCGGTGAAGGCTGAGCCGGCACCGGCAGCGGCTGCCGATCGCGCCGACCTGATGCTCGCCTTCGACCAGATGCCGCTGCCCAGCTTCATCCAGGTGGTGTTCAGCCAGGTGCTGAAGAAGAACATCAGCGTGGACCCCACGCTGCTGGGCCGCACCGACCTGGTCACTTTGCGCACCGGCCAGCCGCAAACCCCGGCCCAGGTGATGGAAACCGTGCGTCTGGTGTTGAAGAGCTATGGTGTTGCCGTGCAGGAGATCAGCGGCCTGGTTCGCGCGGTGCCCGACACCAATCAAAGCGGCTACCTGCCCGAAATTCGCCGCGGCCGGGCGCAGCCCGATGTGCCGCTGCCGATGCGCCCGGTGTTCAATTTCGTCGAACTGACTGCCGTCAAGCAGTCTGACGTGTCGCAGTGGCTGAAAGCGATGTTCGGCACCCGCCTGAACATCCAGGACGACCCCGGCCGCAATGCGCTGCTGATCAGCGGGCAGGCCGCAGAGGTGACCGCGGCGTTGGAAGCGATCCAGGTGCTGGACCAACCGTTGATGCGCAGCCGGGGCAGTCGCCTGATTACCCCAGGCAGCCTGGGCGCCGACGACATGGCGCGCCGACTGATCGAAATCCTCAGCGCCGAAGGCTATGCCGTGGCGCTGGGCGCCGCGCCCGGGCAGCCCATCAGCTTGGTGCCGGTGCCGGCCAGCAACGCCTTGCTGGTGTTCGCGCTGGACCAAGCCGTGCTCGACCACGTGGTCGAATGGGCGACCAAGCTCGACCAGCTGGACACCAGCAACCGCCGCAGCGGTGGTAATTATTTCGCCTATGAGGTGAAGTACGCCGACGCCCAGTTGCTGGCCAAGACCTTGCAGGAACTGATGGGTGGGCCGGTGGCATCAAGCGCGCCTTCGAATGCACAGATCGTCATCGGTGCAGCCCGTCAGCCGGCGCGCGTGGTCGTCAACGCCACCACCAACACACTCATCGTCAGCACACAGAACAGCGAAGACTACGGCCAGCTGCTCAGCCTGATGCGCACGCTGGACCGGCCATCGAAGTCCGCGATGATCGAGGTGACGGTGGCCGAAGTCACCGCCGGCACCAGCAGCCAGCTCGGCATCGACTGGAGCCTGGCGCCGCAGTCGGTCGGCGGCGGCACGATCATTGGCGGCACTTTGGGTGGCGTCAACGTGGGCACCGGTGGCCTGTCGCTGAGCTACCTCAACACCTTGGGCGCCGTGCGCTCGCGCTTGAATGCGCTGGCCAGCCAGAACAAGGCTCGCATCCTGTCCACGCCGCGCGTGATGGCGCGCAACGGCGAAACCGCCACCATCCAGGTGGGGCAGGAAGTGCCCATCATCACCAGCCAGCAGACGACCGCCGGCACCGGCACTGCCACCCCTGGCACCACTGGCGTGCTGCAGACCATCCAGTACCGCAGCACCGGTGTCATCCTGAAGGTCAAGCCCGTCATATTCGCCGGCCGCGTTGAACTCGATGTGCAGCAGGAGGTCAGCTCCGCCGCATCCACGACGACCGGCGTCAATGTTTCGCCGACCTTTTCCACGCGCAAGATCGACACCAAGGTGTCGATCCGCGACGGCGCAACCGTGGCACTGGGTGGTCTCATATCTCGCAACGAGTCGGGCGGCGACAGCGGCGTACCGGGTTTGAAGGATGTGCCGGTCGCCGGCCAACTGTTCCGGAACAACACCACGAAGGCTGACGAAACCGAACTGATCATTCTTATCACCCCTTACGTGGTCGAGAACGACCTGGTCGCTGAACAGGTGACGCAGGCGCTGCGTGGTCAGATGGGCGCATGGGCGCAGCCGTCCCCCGCCAACGCCACTCAGCCCGAGAAGTTGCGACCGCTACCCGAACCCCTACCGCCGGTTGTGCAGCCGACGGCGCCCGCTTCGCCGGCGGGTGCGCCCCCTGTCGCAGCACCAGCCGCAGCACCAGCCGCAGCAGGACCGGTGCCGCGAGGTGGCGCCGGTGTTGCGCCTAACGAGCCTGGCCGGCCTGTACCTTCGGCGCCCACTGCGGCCGTGCCCAAGCCGCCTCCGTTCAAAACCGGCACGTTGCCGGCGGGTGGGGCTCCGGTGACCGACCCGGCTTTGCTCGAAGAGCTTCGGCGTCTGCAAGCCGGTGAGCCAGAATCCAATCCTGCAGCAACAGCAGTGGCGGCCCCGGCTGGCAGTGCGTCTGCTGCTCGGCGAAAGTCTGAGACGCCGCGTCAGAATGTCAGGAAGTGAAGGGGCTAAGGGTTTGCGCGAATTTCACACCCCAGTGCCGTGCAAGTGTGGCGTCAGGCTGACAGTTCGTGCTGCGCCCGTGCGTTGTCTTTTGACTGCACCCTGTTGACTTGTGCTTAGAATGCGTTTCGCCGATGAGTGCGTTGCGCAAAGCCAACTTGGTCAGTAGTGCACGTCTTCAAAGCCGGTGATCTTGACTGCTATCGCGTGCACGAGCGGCAGCAAAAGTAAACTTAACAACCTTCGAAGGGTTATTTCATGAAGAAACTGAATCTGATTTGCGCGTCAATTGCTGCGTTGGCCGCAACCAGCGCAGTCCAGGCCGGTACGGCTACTGTTGCTGGCGTCACCATGGCCGTCGAGAACTTCGGCCCGACGTCTACCGGCGCGCTGGCTGCTCAGGGCGGCACCATCACGTACACGATGGGCACCATTACCGCTGTAAACGGCGGCTCAACGGTGTATTGGACTGTGCGTCTCACCGGTGGTCTGTTTGCTGGCACCCCGGCCATCGGCACCGTGACGTTCGGCGGAATCCTTTGCGGCACTGGCGGCGTCGCGTGCGTCATCACCCCGTCCACGGACAGGACAACGATCAAGGTCGCGATTACGCCGACCACAACGACGACCCTCGGTTTAGGCGCATTTTCTTTTGCTCCCGCGGTTGGCGATATCAACGGCGTGAACAGCACCTTGAACAGCGTTGGCGGCATCGTCAGCGCGTCGGTCGGCGTTACTTCGGCCAACCCTGCCAGCATTGAATTGGCTTCTGGTGCGCAAGGCAGCGTTGACGGCGCATTGGGTACCGGCACGCTCATCACTGCGGCACGCGCGATTACCTCGATCGCCAGCGCACCGACATCCACTGTTCAGATTGATTTGACCACCTCTCCTGCGGGCCGGGCATACACCGCGGGTGCAAGCGGCCTTGCGCCTTTGGCACGCGTGCGATTCTCGCAAGTGGCCGGTGTGAAGAAAAACACGACCGGTGACTATGTGTTGGCCGCGCCGAGTGCCGTGACGGCTGTTTTGACGCCAGGCGCCTTCCAGGTATTTCCTGTTGGCGCAGTGTTGAGCGCTTACACCGACGCAACCTGCTCTGCAGCGTACGGTACGACGGCTGGCGTGACGGTAACCGCCGGTACCGCAGCGTCGGCACAAACCGTTGTTACCACCGCGATTACTCCTACCGTGGCAGCCGTTGGGCCGCCGGTGGTTGTTGGCGGCATCGACTACGTGATTTGCATGACGGCTCCGACCCCGGCGCCGAATGTGGCAACACCGATCCTGAACACCGTTTCGGCGACGGTTAGCCTGCCTACCGCCACTGACGGTATCGCCGCGGCTACTGGCCCTGGCTACGACCTGCAGTACAACGGTGCCAGCGTTGACGTGTTGACCTACTGGCCGGGTGGCTTGGACGCATTCAGCTACAAGGGCTACCTGCGTATCACCAACACCGGTACCGTTGCTGCCAATGTGTCGTTCGCCCACGTCAACAAGGACACCGGTGCGCTCTTCAATTCGGCAGTCATCATTGCGAATCTGTTGCCTGGCCAGTCGAAGCTGATCTCGTCGGTTGCGATCGACGCAGTCGCCGGTGTTGCGCCTTCGAACCTCGAATCAGGTCGCGCTCGTGTTACGGCTCCGACGAACGGCTTGCGCGTTCAGTCGCTGCTGCAAACCGGGAACAGCGCTCCTATCGAGTACCGCGCCAACAACGGTCTGTAAGATTCAGTAGCAGCGGCTTCGAGCCGCACTCTGATCAAGTCGAAGAGCCCGCGCAAGCGGGCTCTTTTTTTACAGGGGAGCGTTGAAGCAGTAACCAAAAACTGCGTTTCCATCTAGTGACAGGTCAGCGTTTACGCGGTTTTGGATGCACCTCGCAGTCGGTGCGCGTTCGTAAAGCAAGACTGCGCATCGGGATCGACGAAGCCACGCAGGCTGGTAGGAACCCGGCCGCGATTACAGATCGACGCGATACACCGCACCCAGCACCCAAAACACCAACGTTCGACCGTTGACGACGAAGCCGTCTGGCACAACGTCGACAAGCACGGTCGTCGTACCCGTCGCGCCAGACCAGGCCTGCAGCTTGCCGCTCTGACCCAGAACAACACGGCCCCCACCAACGCCGGCCAGGAAACCCGGACCGAGCGTCGACACCGTCCCCGACGTGCCGGCCCCGACGGCGCGCACGATTTGAGCGCCGAGGGTGGTGGTCTCGGTCCAGGCCAGCACGCCGTCGCGCACCACGAAACCGTTGCGGACCATTGCTTCGGTGGCCGTCGTCATGGCCCCGCCTGCGAAGGGCACGCTGAGCAGAGCGGCAGATGTGCCGCCCTGTACGGTCTGCTGCCACGCGATGCGCACGCCGTCGGTCTGTGGCTGTGTCGCCAACTTGCCGCCAGCGCTCAGGCGCGTTGACGTGCCGGTGTCCGACCGCCAGCGGACCACGTCGAACAGCGGGACGGCGCCCGAAACCGGGTTGCCCGCCGCGAACAACACATGCGCCACACCCCCCACAACGGTCAAGTCGATGCCGTTGTTGAGCACGGTCGTCGCGCCTGGGGGAGCCGGCACACGGGTGTAGCTGCGCGTCACCGTGTCGAACAGCGTGAGGCTGGCTGCGGCGTCGCCGCTGTCATTGATCCACAAGACGCGGCCGTCACGGGCCACCGGCTCCGCCTGGACGCTTGACCCCGCCCAGGGGTTGGCCAGCGTCAGATTGCTGCGCCGACCCTGCGCGTCCCACTCGTGGATGCAGGTGCGGGTGCTGCCGCAGTCAACCCCGTACGCCATCGCGAAGACGCGCCCGCCGTTGATCTGCCAGCGATTGGCGTTGGTCAGCAAGGCCGAATCCACCAGCACGCGTTGGGCGCCGTTGACGGTGTCGCGCAGCGTGACCGCACCGGACGACGGCCCCCCGTAAAGCACCAGCGCGCCCTCAGCGGCGAGAACCCGCGTCTCGGCCGGCAGCGCGAACAGTGGCTGCTGCGCCAGGCCGGCCGATGAGGTGACGACGACGCGGCGCTGAACGGTTCTCGACGCGCCGTCGCCGGCGTCGGTGGCCTGCACCGTCAGGGTGTACAGCCCCGACGCCAGCCCGGTCAGGTCGACCAGCGTGTCGAAGCTCGGCGCCGTGGTGCGCAGCACTTCGACGTCACCGAAGCGAATGACGGTCGTCACGGCGACGGCCTTGTCGGTCACGACCGTCCCGGCCAGGCGCAGGCTGCCGAAGACCAGCGTGCCGTCGATCGGGGTTGGCAGCGTGATGACGGGCGCGTTGGACACCAGCAGCGGCAGTGTCAAGGTCCTGGAGCCGCCGTTGGCGTCGGTGGCCGAGAAGACCAAGGTGTGCTGGCCCGAGACGACAAGTGCTTCGGGTAACCGGAAGCGGTAGATGTCGTAAGCGGATGGATCGCAGGGGACGCGGAAGCAGTCGTTCGGCGCAGGCAAGGTGGCAAACGGCGTGTTGTCGAAGCGCGCGGCAACGCCAGCGATGCCGAAGGGCGAACTGGCCCGCACGTCAACGTAGATCGGGTTCTGCCTGCCTACCGCCGTGGCCGTCAAGGTGATGCTGCTGTTGGTGACGGTAACCGTGCGACGCACCTCCTGCACGGCACCGCCGGCGCCCTGAATGCGGGCGCTGACCAGGTGCTGCCCGTTGGCCGCCGCGGTCGTGTTCCACAGGACAGGCGCACCCGCGCCCGTGCCACCGGTGCCCAGGGTCTGCAGATCGACATACCAGGTGACGCTGCCGCTGACGGTGCCGTCCAGCGAGAGCGACACCGAGCCCGACAAGGGCTCGGCTGCGCCCAGCACGATCTGCGGTGGCACAGACGCGGTGGCAGCCACGGTAACGCTCGATGGCGCGCTGCTCAGCCGACTGTCGCTGACCAGCAGGCGCAGAACGTAAGCCCCCGGCACATCGGCACTGAAGTTGGGCCGCACGGTCGCCGGCCCAGCCAGCACGGCGGCGCTGCCCGTGGGCACGGCGGTGAAAGACCACTGGTAGGTGAGGGCGTCGCCTTCGGCGTCAGAGCTCGCGCTGCCGTCCAGCGTGGTGACGGCGCCGGTCAGCACCGCCTGATCAACCCCTGCGCGCGCGACCGGCGCCGTATTGGCGGGCGGTGGCGGTGTCGCAGGATCGGCGCCGCCGCCACCGCAGGCCGACAACCACAGCGCGAGAACCAGTAGCCAGCTCGGGCTGAGGCTTTTTTGCATGGCTTTACTCCGGTGCACGGTCGAAAACCCGGCCGCTGTAGTCTGGTGATGGAGTCTGCGCGCGCCGCACCCCCGGCGCCAAGAACTTAAGGCCTGAAGTCGAGCCCGAACAGGAAGCGAGGCAGTGTGCGGCGTAACATCATCTGCCCGGACAGCCGTTCTGGATAGGAACAACCGTGTTGCCCAAATACGAAAGACGCATTCTGCGGTTCTGGTGGGTGTTTGCGGGCGCACTCCTGAGTGCTTGCGGCGGCGGGTCCGGGATTGCGACCCCTAACCCGGGTTCTGTTCCTGACCCAGCCCAACCTGGGATCCGCGATCAGGACTCTAGAACCTTCGTTCCGCCTGTTGAGGCCTCGTTTGCAGCGTTGGATGAAACGTTTGCCACCACAGACCGCTGGGTGGGCGTACTGAAAGGCGCCGCTTACCGCGTCGAAGTCCCCAAGAACTGGAACGGTAATTTGATAGTATGGGCGCGCGGGTATTGGACTGGCATAGGTCTTTATATCGAAAACCCATTCATCCGCCGGCATCTCCTGGAACAGGGCTACGCTTGGGCAACTTCGAGTTACACGCGCAATTACTATGATGTCAATGTCGGCATCGAAGACAGTAATCAGCTGGCTACACAGTTTGTCGCCATTGCAGCAAGCAATGGTCGATTTCTGCCGACACCGCGACGAACCTACATCGTCGGCGCCTCGATGGGTGGCCATATTGCCGCTGCGGCCGTCGAGGCCGAGGTGGTTCGTGACGCCCGCAATGTGTTTCGCTATGACGGCGCGCTGTCGCTCTGCGGCTCGGTAGGCGATCTCGGGTGGTACAACTACATGGCGGCTTATCAGCTCGCCATGCAGCAATTGCTGGGTTTCGCGGCCGAGGCCTATCCGAGCCAGATCTACATCCAGAACAAGTCGGCCATGCAAAGCCTGATAATCGATGCCGTGGCACGCCAGGACCTGAGTCAGCCGGCAGTGGCGAAACTCTATGCATTGATGGAGCAACTGAGCGGCGGAAGGCGCCCCTTCTACCGAGAAGGATGGCTGGATGCCTACCACCACAACATCCTTTTCGGACTGATGAATGGACAACCCACGCTGGAAGGGATTCTTGCCGCCAAGGCGATCGACACACGATCAGTCCAATACCGGTTTGGCGAAGATTCAGTGCCTAATTCCGAGACTACAGCCTTCAATGCAGCGATTCTGCGCCTCGTACCTGACGCCAACCCTAATCCGATTCAGAGCCGTGGACTGCGCTGGGTTCCCATCGTAGCCGGACAGTTGACAGCGCCTGTGATGGCACTCCATGCCATCGGTGATCTGACCGTGCCCATCAACACGCAGTTTCTCTATCAGCAACGCGCCGCCAGTCAGGGCCAATCCCAACTGCTGGTACAACGGTTGATCCGTGATGTCGGGCATTGCAGCTTCACGAATGCGGAGATGGCCACGGCCTTTGACGATTTAGTGATTTGGGTGGCGCAGGGCAGAAAGGCCGGCGGCGACAACCTCGGTGATGCTGCAGCTTCGCTTGGTGTGACTGCTGGCTGCGCCTTCACCGACAACCGCACCAGCGCGGATGACCGAACCGACGCCGGCAAGCGTGCCTTGGCACAGGCTGCCTATCCAGCCTGTCCGAAACGCTGACCCGGAATACAGCTGGATATGGTCATTCCTGTTTGGGCCAAGCTTCTGGGTCCGTCGCGGTTTGTCTTGGTGCTTGCCGAAAAAATTGGGGCAACTTCCGGACGTTTTTGCAGAAAAGGGTGGCGAGGCCTCCTACGCCACTGGCCCTTAGCGCGCGCAGATCCTCATTGCTTTTTCGCCACAGCGCACTGAGTGACTTGTTGCTGGCGCCGCCCGTTCGCATTTTGACCAAAACGCGTGGTATGTACTGCGACGTCATATCGGGGTTGCCAAAGCAGCGCAGTATGAATTCGTAGTCGGCTGATATGCGATAGGAAGTGTTGAATCCACCCAGCGCACGCATGGCGTTGCTTCTAACATAAAGAGTGGGATGCGGGGGCATCCATCCAAACCGCAGTCCGTTGGGCCCAGGCCGTTGGCTGCGCCACACCCGAACAGCAGATTTCACCTCATGAGCCCGCACATAAATCAGATCACCGTACACGGCTGCTGCACCCGACTGATTTGCCGCTGCAACGATTGCGGCCACCGCTCCAACATCCGCATACATGTCATCCGCATTAAGGAACCCTATCAACTCGCCTTGGGCAAGGGCCAAACCCTTGTTCATGGCCTCGTAGATCCCTGTGTCAGGTTCCGAAATCAGCCAGCTTACATGCTTGCCGAATTGTTTGACCAATTCGACGGTATTGTCGGTCGATGCGCCGTCAATAACGATGTGCTCGATTTGCGGATGGGTCTGGGCTGCCACCGAAGCCAAAGTGTCAATAATGGTCTTGGCGTTGTTGAAGGAAACTGTAATTATCGAAACCTTCATGAGACCTTTGATCTAAAGAGTTGGTTTAATATCATCTTCTCAATGACGGCTTGCAGAGCTTGCAGCGTCAGCCTATGGACAAGTTCTCCAGAATTGAACGCAGCCTTTTCAACCGAATTTCGTGCGAGTAACTGTTCTTGACATGGCTCAGCCCAGCACGTGCTTGAGCGGCATGGTGGGCTGGGTTGCCCAAAAGCTGAAAGAGTGCATCTATGCATGACGGATCGCCATCCGTCCACACCAGTCCATGATCTGCGACGGCCTCCCTCAGTCCACCCGCATTGGAGTGGATGACAACGCACCCTGCGGCCAACGCCTCGATCGCAGCGATCCCAAAACCCTCGTATTTTGAAAGCTGCGTGTAGGCCACGGCGCTCTGAAGTCTGGTGATCTTTTCTTCTTCCGTCACTGTACCGGTGATGACGACATGCTGCGCCAAATCAAGTTTGTCGATAAGCGCTCGGACGGCAAGTGTCCCCTCGCCAATCGGCCCGATGATAAAGAGACGGAAGGCCTGATCGCGCTGGTGAATTTGCTGGAAGAGTTTGATGGTCTCGAGCACACCTTTTCGGATGACGTTTTCGGCTCGAGCCATCCAGGCAATGGTGACGATGGATTTAGTGCGCTCAGTTATCTCTGCAAAGGCAAATTTCTCTACTTCGATGCAGTGCTTGGCAAGATGATTCTTCCTGCGCGAAAAAAGCAGTGGTATGCTGTTGCAATTTTCCAGATCTGCGTCGGAAACAATGATGTTGGCATGCGAAACGATCCCGCATAAATTGAAGAAAATGGCTTGTAAGCAAAAGGCCTTGAAGCCGGCGAAGCGCCGGTCCAGGTAGTCGATGCCGCCTGTGAAGATGACGATCTTGCCTGACAAGCGCGCCAGCAGCGCCGGAATGAATCCGAAACGGTAGAAATAGATGAACGCCATGTCGTAGCGCCAGAAAGCAAGAAAGTCGACCCAGGAGTGACTGAGTGAAACTGTGTGCCCCAATTCCCGCAGCAAATGGATGTCAGTGCGGTAAAAGCGTTGAGTGGAGAATTGACGCTTTCTGGCAACCGACGAATAGAAGAGAACCCGCATTTTCCGCAGCTCAACGCAAAGTTTGAAACTTGTAGGGCAACAGGCCGCCATCGGGAATGCTCAAAATCTGGGAGATCGAGCCAAACAACAGCATGCCGAGAAGCGTTATAAACAAAGCGTTTTCAACTTGACTTTTTACCGTTTTCGATATCATTGCAATCAGAATAATATCAAATATTTTATAATAGAAACTGACGCGCGCCATGAATTCGATGTTGAAGGAAAGCGCGAAAAAAATGCAAGTTGCTACGACATAAGTATTCACCAACAGCGCAGAAACACGTCGTGGGCAAGCGAGCCGATTTTGCATGATCAGAGCAACTCCAAGAACGAATATGCGCTGCAAAGACCCGAGACCAAGCGGTGAAAATTTGGTGTCGAAATTATCAACATAGTGGTTGTAGCGGCTTGTAAGGTTGACAAGTTCCAGATACACGCTGATGTCGGTACTGGCCAGTATCCAGCTCAGGGCGTAGCTGAAAACGACTGCACCCGCTGCGATACCACACCGCAAGCGGATACGCTGCCTGTTGAACCAATTGACGTTGGCCAGCCAGTAAATCGGGAGGGCAACCAAAGCAACGGTGTGCACGCTGATGGCCAGCGCCATCGCGATGATGAAGGAATAGACCCTGGACTTTACGGCGTACCAGCCTGCACAAAGGGCAAAGCCCAGCGCCAAACCTTGACGTAGGCCGTTGACATCGTAAATGAGGAAAACTGAGCAGAAATAAACTATCAATGCGACAACAATGTCAGCTTTGAATCTAAAGATAGCGTACAACTTGACAGATAGAGACAGTACGAACAAGGAGAAAATAAATGCAGGGTAGCTCTTGGAGAAGAGCTGAAAGACGAAGACGAGGCCGAGAAAACCCGCTTCCTCCCGCATGTCAGCAAAACTTTCGCCTTGCGCGACTGCCTCAAAAACGTCTAGGTAGGAATCCCAATCGGTTCCAACCTCAAACCGCAGGCCGCCAAAGGCGAACAGAAAAATAGCCGCGTAACAGGCTGCTGCCAAGCGCGCGGGGCCCTGCGGCAAGGCTGCAGCGCACAGAAGCAATGCAGCAACGGTGTAATAAATCATCGCCCGTATGCGGCCAGACGACGTAGCCACACAAAGGTACCCCGAGGCAAGCTCGCTGCCACGGCGAGAAGCAGCGAGCTGAGGGGCCTCGCCTTCCAGACGTCGGCATCCAGGAGGCGCCGCCAAGCGGCATGGATATCGCCCAACAAAATGAGTCGCTTGATCTGAGCGTGTTTCTGCAGTGCAAGCAGATTCTCGAGGCCGCTGCGCCGGGGTTGAGAGACCTGACCAGCGGCCAGTACGCGTTTCAATGTTCTGATGACCTCGTAATCAGCGGTCTGCGCCTGCACCCGCGTGTTGTTTTCGATCTCTACGAAGTAATTTGCCAGGGGCGTCGGATCGAAGGCGATCGGACTGATCAAGGCCAAGCGCACCCACAAATCGGAGTCTTCTGTCAGTTTGACCCCTGCTGTGTATTCACCCGCCATAAGGAACACATTTTTCCTCACGCCAAAACTGGAGTTTGAAAAGGGTGACTGTTTGATATCGACGAATGTCTGGAAATAATTGCACAGGATGGCCGTCCCGTCGACAAAAGCTGAAATATCGAGCGCGCATTCCGAGACCTGCCCGTTGGCGAATACTTTTCGCGTGCCGCAGGCATAGACACCTGCTTCCGGGTAAGCGCTGACGAGTTGCTTCATCTTATCGAGAAAGCCAGACTCCCAGGTGTCATCGGCATCCAAAAAGAAAACCACGTCGTGATGCGCCGCAGCCAAGCCGTTATTTCTCGCTACCGATACACCCTGATTGGCTTGATGAATGCAACGCAACCGATTATCCCGGAACCGTTGAAGTTCACATTCGCTGTCGTCGGTCGAGCCATCGTCGACCACCACCAGGTCGAAGTCGACATGTGTCTGCTCAAAGACGGATTGCAAACAACGGGCAATGTACGCCCTTTTGTTGTAAAGAGGAATGACGACCGAAAATTTCATGTCCAGATAACTGGATAACCGAGGCCCGGGGGCTAGGCTGCTGAAATGGCAGCCAACACCGTGCCGATGCCGAGCCTGGAGGCGCAGAGATACGCTTCTAGTTGTTTTCTCGCCGCACTGATGTCGGGAACGTTTGCAATCAACTGCATCTGGCCACGAAGCAGATGTTTGGCCAACTTGTTCCGCACTCTTGTCAGATCGGTTTTCAAGGGTGCGCCCAAATACGCGATCAGGATTTTGCGCAGGGTATGGCTGGCGCTCTTGCCTGGCGACTGGCTCTGCTGCCAGCTGTAGATCTTCGAGCGCAGTGCAGGGCAAGTTCGAACAATGTACGCGCACAGCGCGTCGATGTCCAAGGCGGCAATCTCCTCTGTCATGCCCATGTCCGACATCGCCGCGACGGCAGAGTCGGCCCAAATCGCGTCGACGCAATAGACCGGCGGAATTTTCGGACTGAATTGATACCACTGTCGCGACCGGAAGTGGGGCGCGTCCCGCACATCTGCAGACTGAACTGCCTGCTTTCCTTCTGTCGCCGTGGTGCTGGCGGGGCAAACGCCCGGAATCGACAGCGGATAGTCAATGAAAACCGTTTTTCGACTTAACTGATTGAGTACAACGGCCGAATAAATATCGGGGCTCAAGCCGCCGAGGTAATACCCCGTTTTCGCCTTGGCGCATTCCAGCAAAGTGCGCCGCACCAGCCCGTGATACAGGCGGGGGAAAGGCAGTTCCAGATAACGGGTTCCACCCCGTGCAGTCAAACCGCGCCGACAGGCGGCAGGATCTGCATAGCCGAATTTTCCGCTGTAGGTGGGGTGCGTCAATGTGCCGGGCTTAGACACACCATGTGCGCCCCCTGATGGCCAGATGTACTCTTGACGAACGTTTCCGGTGACGCAGTCGATATCTGTTTCCTTTGCCCAAGCTGCCACTTCAACGATCGCTGGGTTCAGCCCGTCGTCATCTCCCACCATACACACGAACTCACCGTTGGACTGCGCGACGGTGTTGTTGAAGTTGTCGATGGACGAGATGGCTTGACCGTTGTGGCGGTAATGCAAAAGGCTGGAGCGCAGTCCCGTACCGATCAGTTCTCGCAGTTTGTGGTCATCGCTGTTGTCCTCGACAATGATTTCCAGTCGGCTATCTGCCCAACTCAGGATGTCCGCGACCAGCGCGGCTGCATACTTCTGGCGGTTTCTCGTAGCGACGAGTATCGATATCAAGGGCCGACTGTGCATGGGATTCTGTCTGTTCAGCGGAAGGGCGACGGTTGGGCCGTACCGCGTACATCTCTTGCCGTGTTTGAGATGGAAGGAAGGCGGCGGCGAGGATGAGAGCGGAAAGTGTCAGCCCTCGTAAGGGCGGTCGGCCAGTCGGGCCCGCACGTAGGGCAGCGTCATCAGCAGTTCCTTGATCTGCGGAACGGTCAGGCGTGCTGTGTTGTGCGAGGTGTAGTCATCCACCTCGTTGGCATCGGGTTCGCCTTCCAGAATGAACTTGTCGTAATTCAGGTCGCGGTTGTCAGCAGGAATGCGGTAGTACCGGCCCATATCCTGGGCTTTGGCCATTTCCTCGCGCGACACCAAACTTTCGTACAGTTTCTCACCGTGCCTAGTGCCGATGATCTGGATGGCGCTTTGGCCACCGAACATCTGGGTCAGCGCCGTTGCCAGGTCCTCGATGGTGCTGGCTGGTGCCTTCTGCACGAAGATGTCGCCCTGCTGCCCATGCTCGAAGGCGTGTAGCACGAGATCGACCGAATCTTCCAGAGACATCAGGAAGCGGGTCATCTTCAGGTCCGTCACGGTGAGTGCCTGGCCGGATTTAATCTTCTCCACAAAGAGCGGAATCACCGAACCCCTGGATGCCATGACGTTGCCGTAACGGGTAGCGCACAGCACGGTGTCACCTTCAGGCTGGGTGCGCGCTTTGGCCACCAGCAGTTTCTCGGCCAGCGCCTTGGAGATGCCCATCGCGTTGATGGGATAAACGGCCTTGTCGGTGCTCAACAGCACCACGCGACCCACGCCGTGTTCGATGGCGGCGTTGATGACGTTCTCGGTGCCAAGCACATTGGTGCGAACGGCTTCCATCGGGAAGAACTCGCACGACGGTACCTGTTTCAGCGCGGCCGCATGGAAGACGTAATCGACCCCGCGCATAGCCTGCGAAATGGAGCTGTAGTCGCGCACGTCGCCGATGCAGAACTGCACTTTGGGGCTGCGCAGTGCGACGCGCATGTCTTCTTGCTTCTTCTCGTCACGGCTGAAGATGACGATGCGGCGGATGCTGGTGTCCAGAAACCGGTTGAGCACCGTGTTGCCGAAAGAGCCGGTACCACCGGTGATGAGCAGGGTTTTGTTGTCAAGCATGGGCAGCAGCGGATCGATTTTTGATGAGCCGTGCGGGAACACCGCCGACGATTTCATTCGGGCCGACATCGCGCGTGACGACCGAGTTGGCCGCGACGACGGCACCGCGGCCAATTGTGACGCCCGGTGTGATGGTGCAATTGGCACCGATCCAGACGTCGTCCTCGATGACGATGGGCGCCTCGGTCAGGGGCTGACGCACCATCGGCGTGCCGTTCAACGCCGTGCCGTGGTTGAAGGCCACCAGGCAGCAGTTGGGGGCAATCATCACGTCACGACCGATGCGGATGCCAGCCGACGCGCCATTCAGGCAGGCGTTGTTCGAAATGGACGAGCCCGCGCCCATCTGTATGCGGCCGAGCAGCAGAACGTGGCGATAGATCAGCACGCCCGGTGCGAGATCGAAGCCCAGGCGCAACAGGACCGCACGGCGCACGCGGCACGAAAGAATGTCGTTCGGCAGGCTGGCCAGCAAGGCCATCAGCCACTCGCGGCCCATGTGGCGCAGCAGCGGGAAAAGTTTTTTCATAGGAAGTGCACGAGCGCTGCCACCGGCAGGCAGGTCACGCCGGCTGCCACCAGCACCAGAGCAGCACTGCGGCGGGCAGGGCCGGCGGTGGTTGCCTGACGGCTGGAACGTACCCAAAGCGCGAGGGTGAGTACGACGTAGTAGGCCAGGTAAATACCGCACACGGCCAGCAGCTGGCCCTGCCACGCAGCCGCGGCAACAGCCAGCAGGGTCAGGGCGGTCAGCAACACCGAAAGGCGAGCCTGAAAATTGAAATCCGCCTGGGCGATCAGCAAGGCGAGCGGCACATTGCCCAGCGCGCCGATCGCGGCGGCAGGCAGCAGCAGTGCCGCCAGTGCAGCCACTTCGGCTGCCAGTTGGCGATCGTGCAGCCACCAGGTGATCAAAGGTTCACGGGCGACCCAAAGCAGCAGGGTCGGACCGATCACGGTAACCAGCAAGGCCAGCGTGAGGTGCTCGGTTTGACGGCGCAATGCATGGTCATCGCGGGCCGCATGCGCGCGTATCAACCGCGGCTGGAAGAATTGGGCCACCGGGCCCGCCAATATGGAGATCGGGGTGAGACAGAAAGTGGTGGCAAGAAAGTAGGGCGTGACGGCGGCCGGCGTCATGAAGCCGCCGATCAGCAGCTTGTCGACCTGCAACACCGCCGCACCTGCAGCGCCCATCAGAAAGAGCGGCAGGCCGCGGTGCGCCAATCGACGCAAGGGCTCGGTCTCGATGACGGCCCCGGCTTGATGCCCGGGCTGCCCGACATGCCGGTTGATGACCAGGTGGGCCAGCGCGCCGACCAACTGAGTCAACACGAAGACGCGCAGACTGGGCTCGACCCATTGCAGCGCGGCAGCCGTGAATGCGGCTCGGCACAGCACGCCGCTGCCTTGCAGCAGGGCAGCGCGGTGCACGTCGCCGCGCGCCAGCATGGCTGCCTGGGCCAGGCTTTGCAGGCTCACCGCCCAGCACAGCATGACGCAGCCCGCGCCCAGCCACAGCGGAAGTTCGGTGAACCCGGTGGCTATCAGCGCGGGCACCGCCAGCGCCGCGAAATAAAGCGTCAACAGCCGCTCGGCGCGCCGCCAACGCGCGCGGGCTGCGCTGGGGCTGGGGCTGGCGGCCAGATCCCGCGATGCGAGGGCTGCCATGCCCAGATCCAGCATCAGCATCAGCGCCTGGGCGGACATCAACAGCGCCACCAGGCCGAAGTCGTGCTGACCCAACAGCCGGGCGTAGAGCGGCAGGAAGATCAGCGTGACCAGCACGCCGGCAAGCCGGCTGCCGTAAAGCGAGACCAGCCCACCCAGCTGGCGCAGCGGGGGACGGGACAAGCTCAACCCCGCGCGCCCTGCAGTGCCGAGGTGAGTACCGCCGCGATGCGGTCCAGATCCGCCGTGTCGAGCCAGTGGCCGCAGGGCAGCGCGATCACCTGTTCCAGGAAGGCCGTTGTTCCTGGCAGATCGACAGCGTCTGCTGCAAAGCCGGTATAGCTGTCGATGCGGTGGTGCAGCTTGGAAGCCATCACGCCCTGGCGCTTCAACGCGGCCAGCACGGCGTCGCGATGCCCGGCGAGCACCCGCACGAGCAGAGTCCAGTAGCAGGGTTGGGCACCGACACCGGGCGCAACGACCGTCAAGCCCGGCAGCCCCGCCAGGCGTTCGGCCAGGCGCTCGACCAGTCGTTCGGCGTGGGTTCGCGTTGCCAGAAGTCTGCCGCTCAGGCCGGGCAACTGGGCCAGAGCCACCGCCGAATGCAGTTGGCTCAGGGCCGCCGACCAGCCCACCTCGGCCACATCGCTGGCGGGGTTGATCTCACCCAGGGCATCGCGAAAGCCGCTGGGCGCGATGCCGAAGCGGCGCAGGCGCAGGGCTCTTTCTGCCCGTGCCGGGTCGCGCCAGGCGACCGCGCCGCCCTCGATGCCATTGAGCTGGCGGTTGGGGTAGAAGCTGTAAACGGCCGCGTCACCCCAGGCACCGACAGCTTGACCTTGCAGCCGCGCGCCAAGGGCCGTGTTGCAGTCCTCGATCAATGCAATGCCGTGCTCGCGGCAGATCGAAGCAATCTCGGGCATCGGTGCCGGGTAGCCGGCAGCGTGGTAGACCACGCAGGCTTTGGTGCGCGCCGTGATGCGACCGCGCAGGGCCTGCGGGTCGAGCAGCCCGGTGGCCCGGTCGACATCAACCCAACGCGGCCTGGCGCCCAGGTTGGCGATCGGGGCCGCGCTGGACATGCAGGTGTAGGCGGGGCTCAGCACCTCGTCGCCGATGCCGACGCCGCACGCATGCAGGGCTAGCAGCATCGCGCTGGACATGTCGCTGGTGGTCACGCCATGGGGCAAACCCAGCCAGGGCTGCAACGCCGACTGGAACTCGCCCACCTTGGGGCCGGATGCGATCTGGCCCGATCGCAGTACGGCCAGCGCCGCTGCTTCGGTGGCGGCGTCGCCATAGGCGTGGAACAAGGCGATCGGGGGCACCGGCCATCAGCCCCTGGACAGCGCGTCGACGATGCGTTCACGGTCCTCGTCGCTCACCCACCAGCCGCAAGGCAGGTGGGTCAGGCGCCGGTAATAGACATCCAGGCCGGGTAAAGGCCGGCGCATCGTTGCGAACACGCTGTGCAGGTGGTTGGGCCGGTGCAGCTTGGAAGCCGCGACCCCCACGGCGTGCAGTCGGGCCTCGACGGCGTCGGCGTCGTCACTGAGCACCGTATAGACCCAGTAGGACGGTGCCGTGGCAGGCTCGAAGCGGGTCACGGCCAGCCCGGGGATGCGCGCCAGGTGCTCGTCGAAGTAGCGGCCGTTGTCGATATGGCGCTGGATCAGGCCACCGATCTGCTCCAGCTGGGCCAGGCCGATGACGGCGGCCACGTTGTGCATGTTGTACTTGTAGCCCGGTACCGTGATGTCGACTTCGGTGCGCGGCACGCCCTTGCTCAGGCCGAACCAGCGCAGCCGGCGGGCCTCGTCGGCCCGGCTGGTGTCGCGCAGTGTCAGCACGCCGCCGTCCACCGTCGTCATGTGCTTGATGGCCTGCAGCGAGAAGATGCCGAAATCGCCCACGGTGCCGATCGCCGCGTCGCCGTAGTGCGCGCCCAGCGCGTGGGCAGCATCTTCGATCAGTGCAATGCCGTGTTCGTCGGCAATGGCGCGCAGTTCCTTCAGCCGCGCCGGGAAGCCCGCGTAGTGCACGACCACGATGGCTTTGGTGCGGCTGTTGACCAGGCTGCGCACCGATTCCGGATCGAGGTTGCCGCTGTCTGCCTCGACATCGGCGAACACCGGCCGCGCACCGCACTGGAGGATGACGATGTTGGTGGGTTCTGCCGTCATCGAGGTGCTGATGACTTCATCCCCGGGTTGCACGCCCGCCATCAGCAACGCGACGTGCAAGGCGGCCGTGCCGCTGCTCATGCCCAGGGCGACTGGTAATTCGAAATGCGTGGCGAATGCGCGCTCGAATTCGTAGACCTCGCTGCCTTCGGCCACGAAGCCGCCGTACAACACCTGCTCCAGCGCCGGCATCAGGCGTTCCCGGGGCGGCATGGCCACCTTGACCAGCGGAACGGTCGTTGGTGGAAGTGGGGTCAGAGAACCTGAGGGCATCGCGCTAGATCCGGTCTAAAAATCGAAGTCGAGGGAGTGGGGTTTGCGCAATGGCAGCAACAGCACCTGTTTGCCACATCTGAAGGCCTGACTCGGCGAGGTCGACATCCACCCCGCCAGCCTGCAGTGCAGCGGGCAGCGTATCGCCCCGCAGCGCATTCAGGCGCCACGTCGGCGGGAGCTCGGCGCGAAGCAGATGCGCAACGTCGACATCGTCGCCGCTCCATTCGGCGACGATGGGTCCGCTGCGGTCAACAACGATGACCGCCTGCGCTCGATCGAGCCCGTCGATCAGCCGATACGCTTCGACGGCGAACGGTGGAAGTCCACGGTTGCTGCCCTGGCTTTCTTCACTGTCGGGCCAAGCGATGCGCCGGCCTGCCACGGTCGCGGGCGAAGCCGACACTGACGTGTTCCTGACCCATCCGAACAAGGCCGGGTCCCGTGTCTGAAAGCCATGCCTGACGTAGACGGCGGGCTTGCCGGTCCACAAGGTCAGGCGTGTCATGCCAAGTGCACAGGCCTGCCGGATGGCGTTCGCCAAGAGGCTTTGCGACAAGCCCTGCCCGCGCAGATCTGCCCGAACACAGACCAAACCGATAGAGGCTGTGTCGACGTGATCGAAATGCCGCTTGACGGCCAGACAGGCCACCGCTTGCGCTCGATCGTCGCGCAGCGTGGCGAGCCAGGCGCGCGTGCGTCGCAGATCGGTCAGCCAGGGAAAGTGTTCGACCAGCGAGCGCCCGCGGTTACGTTCGGCAAAAAAAGCTGACCACATCAATTCCAGGCATTCAGGTGACACCGACTGCTCGAACGTCAGCTTCATGGCGTGTTGAACCGAAGTCAAACGGCCAACCCCTGCACGCTCACGAGACAGTGGTGGCGGGGCTTGAGCCCGACCGACGCGCCAAGACCCACAAAATCGAAAGCGCTGCTGCCACGACGAGCCCGCCGATGGCGAAGTACAGCCGGCGAGGCGAGCTCTTCAGCTCTGGCGGCGTCGCCACATCCACCACCTGAATCGTCGCCGACTCACGGGCCTCGTCCAGTCGCGCCAACTCGAACTGCCGTGCCAGCAGGTCGAACAGTGTTTCTTGGTACTTGAAGTCGCGGTAGACGCTGAGGTACTCAGAACCGCCTTCGCCGTTGGTGGCCTGTTGCAGGCGGCGCAATTCGGTTCCGAGAGCGGCGAGCTGTGCTCTTTGCGATTGCACCTCCGGCGCCGTGTCCGAGAGCTGTGAACTCAGGGTTCGCAGGCGGACTTCGGCCGCCGTAGCCTCGGCCTTCAGCCGGGCATAAGACTCGGCTGCTGCGCGTGGTTCGGTCTTGATCACCGATGCGCTGAAGCCGCTGGCCTGCAGGCGCAATTGCGAGGCCGATAAGGCATCGCGAGCGCGTTTGAGCTCGCCTTCGAAGAAGGTGCGGCGCAGTTGCGCTTCGGTCAAAGTCAGCTCCGATGACAAACGGCGCAACTCGGCCACGTGCCCATTGGCCATGTCGGCCGCACGCTGAGGGTTGGTGTCCTCGACTTCGAGGCTGATCAGCCCGTCCTTTCTGCCCAGGGCCACCTTGACGCGTTGCTCGAGTTTGCGTCTGGCTTCCAATTGCGTCTGGACCTTGTAGGCTTCGCGCAGATTGAACCGTTCAATCAACCGGTCAGCCACGTTCGCGCTCGTCAACAGCGAAACATACTGGTCCGCGGCGGTCTTCACGCCGCCCAGGTTGCCGGCCAACCCCGACAGCGCGCCCAATGAAGCGATGGTCGCTGCGGTGCCGCTCTGGCCCTGCTGTGGAGGGATGAAGACCGTTTTTGCCGTGTACTGGGTGGGGATCAGGAAACTGCCCGCCCACCCGACCAGCGCGCCCAAGAACGCCAGCAACAAGACGGGCCACCAGCGCCGCCAGTGCGCGCCCAGCGAGGCGATGAAAGCATGACGCTGTGCGCCAACGGCAGATGTCGGTGACATCACGGGAAGATCACCTTGATCGAGGCCACACCCAGCCCCAGTTGGTACAGCACCTGCGTCCAGTCCTTGGCGTTTTGCAAGAAGGTGGTCTTGTTGGCTTCCTCGGGCACGAAGATGGTGTCGCCGGGCAAGGCACTGAGGTTGTCGATGCGCGTGCCGCCAACGCCGAACCAGCCGCCCTTGCCCTGCTGTGCGCTGACCACGCTGCCGTTGGCGCGCACGACGAAGATGCTGTCCTTGTCGGCGCCGCGCGTCGGACTGCCAGCCAGGCGCAAGTAATCGTCTACCACGCGCTGGTCGCCGAAGAGGTAGCTGCCCGCATTGAAGACACTGCCGAAAACACCCACGGTGCTGGGCTTGGGCGGCACAAACAACCGGTCGCCGTCCTCAAGCGCCAGGTCGGGCAGTTCGCGCGAGCCGGGGGGCAGTTGTAGAACGATGCGCCCACTGGGGCGCGCCTCGCGCAGTCGCGCCAGCAAACGGTCCGAGGCCAGTTGCTGTTGCGCCTGAGCCGCGGCTTCGTCGGCACCACGGCTGGTGGTTGCCGAGGCGCGGCGGTTGAACTCAAGCTCGATGTCGCGCAGCGCGCGGTCGTAATTGACCTGCTGGGTCTGGCGGACCGACTCGCGGCTGAATTCGGTACCGAACACATAGGCCGCCGAGGTCAGGCTGCCGGCCACCTTCAGCGCATCGGCAACCGTGCTCTCGGGCGGCAAGATGTAGGTGCCGGGCCGTTGTACTTCGCCTTCAATGCGCACCCTCTTGTTCTGGCGTTCAAGCGGCAAAACCGAGTCGATGGCACTGAAGGCGCGCACCAAGTCGCCAGCGTCCAGTGGCGTGCCATTCTCCAACGGCAGTGTGAGCTGCCGCACACGGCGGTCGTTGCGCTCGCTCAACCGCTCCACCGCGACCCGGCTGCGGTCGGCCACTGAATTGAGGCCACCGGCCATGCGAAGCAAGTCGGCAAGAGTCTCAGCCTGTTGCAACTCGAAAATTGCCGGTTTGTTGACGCTGCCGATCACCGCCACCTGGCGGCCCACCGGGCCAACGTGGATCACGTCGTCGGCTTGCACGGGCTGATCGGCGTCGCGACGGCCGAAGAGCATCAGGTCGTAGAGGTCGAGTTTGGCCAGTGTGCGGCCACCGCGCCGCAGTTCGATGTCGCGAAAGCTGCCAGAGGCCGAGGGCCCGCCGGAGCGACCGAAAATCACCGTGGACAGCGTGGCCAGGCTGTTCACGGTGTAGGCGCCCGGGCGCACGGCGAAACCGGTGACGAAAACGCGGATGTTGCGCAATTGCCCCAGCGCCACGCTCAATTCGAAGTTCTTGAAAACCTTGCGTGCCTGCTTGTCGATGGCGGCGGTGGCTTCCGGGACCAGCAACCCGCTGACCGAGACGCTGCCGACGCGTGGAATATTGACGCGGCCGGAGCGGTCCACCAACAGGCGCAAGTCGGCGTCCAGTGAACCCCAGATGGCCACCAGCAGTTCGTCGCCCGCTGCCACGCGGTAATCGGGGGCAATCTGTGGGTTGGCGTCGGGGGCTTCGCTGCGGGCGGCAGCCCCGTCCATCACCAGATCGCTGCCGAATCGACGCAGCGTGCGGTCGCCCGACACGTCCTGGACGTAACGTTCGAACTCGCCGGGTCGGTAGCGCGGTAGTTGATTGGCGTTATCGATGGGATCCGAGCGCTCGTCGCGCTGCCCAACCGATCCGGTCTCGCGTGGCGCCTGCCCGACCGATCCGGTCTCGCGTGGCGCCTGCCCGGCCTGTGGCTGCGCGCCCTGCTGAGGTTGACGCAAGCGTATCGGCGCGCCGGATGACTCGGCCGGGGTGGCGTTGCCGGTCTGCGAAAATGCGGGGGAAACGTTGCCGAGGCTGAATACGAGGGCAAGCAGCGAAAAAGCGCGTAACAGGAAACACCCGCACGGTTGCATGTAGAGAAGACTCCGGGAACTGATCGCGCTGACAATACACGCGAGTCAGCGGATTACAAAAGCCCGAATTCTAAGGCCGACGTCAACCGGGCGACTGCCACTGCGTGTAGATCAAGCCCGCGTCGGCTGTACCAACTTGCCCGATGTGCAGTGCGACAAGTGCAGCGCCCCACGCAGCCAGGAATCGAATGTGAACGTACTCCTTATCTCTTTCGCTTTGTCGGCTGCGATGACGTTGCTCATTGTCCGCTTGGCCAAGGGCGCCTGGCACCAATCGGTCGATCATGACTTCGACGGGCCGCAGAAGTTCCATGCGCTGCCAGTTCCCCGCGTGGGCGGCATAGGCATCTTGTGTGGCGCCATGGCGGGGGCTGGTCTGATGGTCTGGCTGAACCGCCCTGCAGGGGAACTGGCGGCTATGCTGTTGGCATGTTCTGCGCCGGCCTTTGCCGCCGGTTTGTTCGAAGACCTGACGAAGCGTGTCAGCCCCGGCAAACGCCTTTTGGCCACCGCGGTGTCAGCAACACTGGCATTCTGGTTCTTGGGTGCGCAGATCACGCGGACCGATATTCCCGGCCTGGACACCCTGGTTTCATTCAGCGCAGGTGCGCTGTTGGTGACGGTGTTTGCGGTGGCTGGTATCGCCAATTCAGTCAATATCATCGACGGTTTCAACGGTCTGTCTTCGATGTGCGTGGTGATCATGCTGGCGGCACTGGCTTACGTCGGCTTTCAGGTTAATGACGTGACCGTTGCCACCCTGGCACTGGTCGGCATCGGTGCCGTACTGGGCTTCTTCGTCTGGAATTTTCCGGCCGGCCTGATTTTTCTCGGCGACGGCGGCGCCTACTTCCTGGGCTTTTATGTGGCTGAGGTCTCGATCCTGCTGTTGGTGCGCAACCCGGGTATCTCGCCCCTGTTCCCGCTGCTGGTTTGCGTCTACCCCGTCTTCGAGACGCTGTTTTCGATATACCGCCGGCGTTTCCTTCGTTCGGTACCGCCCACCATGCCCGACGGCATCCACTTGCATTCGCTGATCTACCGCCGTTTGCTGCGGTGGGCGGTGGGCGGCCGCAGCGCCAGAACGCTGACACGACGTAATTCAATGACGTCGCCATTTTTGTGGCTGCTGTGCATGTTGTCTGTCGTGCCGGCCGTGTTGTTTTGGGATAACACCGTTCTGATCGCGGTTGCGCTGGCGGTATTCGCTGTGTCCTACGTTGCCCTCTACTGGCGCATCGTGCGTTTCAAATCGCCCCGCTGGATGCGTATCCTGGCCAGTCGCCCGGCGCCGCTAGGCAGGCGATAATCGGGAAACATGACTGACCTAAACCCTGAAGCCGAACTGGCTGAGGCGGCGCAATCCGCGCCGCTCTTCAACACCCTTCCCCTGGACCCCAAGCTGCTGCGCGCGGTGGCCGATGCGGGCTACACCGCGATGACGCCGATCCAGGCCAAGGCCATCCCCATCGTGCTGGCCGGCCGCGACGTGATGGGGGCTGCGCAGACCGGCACCGGCAAGACGGCGGCCTTCACGATCCCGTTGTTGCAGAAGATGCTGCGCCACGAAAGCGCCAGCATGTCGCCGGCGCGCCACCCGGTTCGAGCGCTGGTGCTGGCGCCCACGCGCGAACTGGCCGATCAGGTCGCCAACAACGTCAAGACCTACGCCAAGCACACGAATCTGCGGTCAACCGTGGTCTTTGGCGGCATCGACATGAAGCCGCAGACGCTGGTGCTGAAAGGCGGCGTCGAGGTGCTCATTGCCACGCCGGGCCGCCTGCTCGACCACATCGAGGCGAAGAACGCGGTGCTGAACCAAGTCGAGTACGTGGTGCTCGACGAGGCCGACCGCATGCTCGATATCGGCTTCCTGCCCGACTTGCAGCGCATCCTGTCCTACCTGCCGAAAGAGCGCCAGACGCTGCTGTTTTCGGCCACCTTCTCGCCAGAAATCAAGAAGCTGGCCAACAGCTACCTGCAAGACCCGGTGCTGGTGGAAGTGGCCCGGCCGAACGCCACCGCAACCAATGTCGAGCAACGCTTCTACAGCACCGTCGACGACGACAAGCGCCGCGTGGTCACGCAGTTGCTGAAGACACGTGACTTGAAGCAGGCCATTGTTTTTGTCAACTCGAAAATCGGTGCCGCGCGCCTGGCGCGGTCGTTTGAGCGCGACGGGCTGCGCACCGCTGCGCTGCATGGCGACAAGAGCCAGGACGAGCGCCTGAAATCGCTGGCCGCCTTCAAGGCCGGCGAGGTCGACCTGCTGGTCGCCACCGATGTGGCAGCGCGCGGGCTGGACATCGCCGACCTGCCGGCCGTGTTCAACTTCGACGTGCCCTTCCACGCCGAGGACTACATCCACCGAATCGGACGAACGGGGCGCGCCGGCGCCTCGGGTCTGGCGGTCACGCTGGTCACCAGCAGCGACGCGCGTTTCGTCGGCGACATCGAGAAACTGTTGAAGATGAAGCTCGACATCGAGCCCATCGAATTGGAAGACGACCGGCCACGCCGACCGCCACGTCGGCGTGATGATGAAGAGTTGGATCGCGCGCCCGATGCGGTGGCTGAGCGGCCGGTGGAACGCGCCGTCGAGCGCCCATCGGTCCGCAGCTTTGAAGCGCCGCGCCGCGCCGTGCCGTCGCGCGATCCCTTCTTCGATCGGCCCTACGAAGCAGCGGCTGCCGGATCGGCGCCGGCCTGGGAAGCCAGCGCCAAGGCAACGACCAGCATCGCCCCGGGCCGGGGCCTGTCGGCCAACATTCGGCCGAAGAAAAAAGTCGCTTCGCTATTGGGTGGCGGCAACTGAAGCGGCTGCGCGCCGGCTGATTAGCTGGCCAGCAGGCTGAAGACAGCGGGCCAGCGGTCGGGCATGGCCAGCGGTCGCACGCGCCAGCCGGCTACCGTGTCGGTGCGCGACCAACCGGTCGGCAGGGTCAGCCCGCAACTGACGGACACGGCGGTCGGCGGCGTCAACGCGGTCAGCATCGCATCCAACAGCGCAGCATTGCGATAAGGCGTCTCGATGACGATCTGCGTCTGCTGCGCCCGGCGTGACAGCGCTTCAAGTTCCCGTAACCGCGCTAGCCGCGCCGCACCGTCTTGCGGCAGGTAGCCGACAAAAGCAAAGCTCTGGCCGTTCAGACCGCTTGCCGCCAGCGCCAGCAGCAGCGAACTCGGGCCGGCCAGCGGCAGCACCGTCACACCGGCGGTGTGAGCCACCCGAACCAGCGCGGCGCCCGGGTCGGCGACGGCGGGCAGGCCGGCTTCTGACAGCAAACCCAGGTCGTGCCCATCCAGCGCGGGTTGCAGCAAGGCTTGCCACTGCGCCGCCGGCACCGGTTCGCGGCTGCCTTTGCGCTGGCGCGGCAATTCGGTGATGGCGATGCTCTGCAGCGCCACGCCCAGCGGCGCGATGGCGTCGACACGCTTCAAAAAAGCCCGCGCACTGCGGGCGTCTTCGGCCGCCCAGTGGCGCAGCGCCGCCGCGCGGCGGATCACGCCCAGTGGCAGCACGTCTTGCAGGTCGACGGCCTCAGTGCCGAGATCCAGCGCGTTGGGCATCAGCACCAGCGTGCCCTTCATGGTTGCAACGGGTCCAGGCCGGCGGCGCGCAACAGGGCGCAGGTGCGGATCAGCGGCAAGCCGATCAGCGCAGTGGGGTCGTCGCTGTCGATAGCCGTCAGCAGGGCGATGCCCAGGGTTTCGCACTTGGCGCTGCCGGCGCAGTCGTAGGGCTCTTCCAGTCGCAGGTAGTGCTCGATCTCGGCGTCGCTGAGTGTCCGGAACTGCACCGCAACAGGGGCCAGCAAGGCCTGTTCGAAGCCCGTGTTGGTGCGCACCACGGCCACTGCCGTCTGGAACACCGCACGGCGGCCGCTGAGTTGACGCAGTTGCGCCGTGGCGCGTTCGTGGCTGCCGGGCTTGCCGATCGGCAGGCCGTCGAGGTCGGCCACCTGGTCGGCGCCGATGACCACGGCCGTCGGGTGCCGTTGCGCCACGGCGCGGGCCTTGGCCAGTGCCAAGCGCAGCGCCAGTGCGGCTGGCGCCTCGCCGGGCAACGGTGTTTCGTCCACCTGTGGCGCCATCACGTCGAAGGGCAGGTGGAGCCGTTGCAGCAGCTCGCGGCGGTAGCGTGAGGTCGACCCCAGGATGAGGATGGGGCGGGACAGCGGTTCAGGGTTCATCGCGCTGATTTTCGTCGCAAGTGGTGCACTGTCGGCGCGCGGTGCCGGCGCGCGGGTTGCGCTGGCTACACTCAGCGCCCGCTTGCACAGAATGTCATGACCGATAGCGCCACTAATGCCCACGCCCTGGAGGTGATGTCCTTCTGCCGACAAGGCGGCGCCTTGGATGGTCATTGGCCGCTTGCCGCGATGAGCCGGCTGGGCGACAGTCTGCTCACGCCGCAGCGCGACGCGGCGGCACACTGGCAACTCGCTGGCAGCCTCGTGCCGGTGACCGGCGGGGAGGCTGAAATCTGGCTGCACCTGCAAGCCCGCGCCACCGTCAGTTTGCAGTGTCAGCGCTGCCTTCAGGCGATGGATGAGGACATCGTGGTCGACCGTCGCTTTCGCTTCGTGCGCACCGAGGCCGAGGCGTTGAAGCTGGACGAAGCGTCTGAAGACGACGTGCTGGTGCTGGAGCCTCGGCTGGACGTGGGCAGTCTGCTGGAAGACGAGTTGATTTTGGGCCTGCCCATCGTGCCGATGCACAGCGACTGCCCTGAACCGCTGCGGCCCCTGCAGGACGGCGCAATGCTGGACGACGACGCACCCCATCCCTTTGCCGCCTTGGCAGCCCTGCGCGAGCGACCCCCGCGCGACGGCGACGCCTGATCTGCCTAAACCGCGCAGTCTGGCTGGTCAAGGGTTGTCGGGCTGGTACACTAGAAGGCTTTGCGAGGGCCGCGCCCTCCCCGAGTCAACATGACTCCGGCATGGGCCCTTCGGCCCGGCAAGCCTTCCCCCCAGGAGAATTTCATGGCCGTTCAGCAGAACAAGAAGTCGCCTTCCAAGCGCGGCATGCACCGCTCACACAACGCCGTCGCCGCGCCGGGTACGGCCGTCGAAGCGACCACGGGCGAAGTGCATCTGCGCCACCACATCAGCCCAACAGGCTTCTACCGGGGCCGCAAGGTCCTGAAGACCAAGGCCGACGCCTGATCAACGGTGTGGGCCGGCTGCGGTCCACCGCCGTGTTTTTTTGACATGCGATCTCCCGGCTGGCCAGATGCCCCCGGGTACATCTCTGCGTCCTTGGATGAAGCCCTCGCCTGAACCGTGCCGATCTCTGCAGCGCCTGCACCACTGGACCGCGTTCGTATTGCCGTGGACTGCATGGGCGGCGATCACGGGCCCTCCGTCACGTTACCCGCCTGCAAGGCGTTCCTTGACCGGCATCCGCATCTCGACTTGATCCTCGTCGGCCCGCCTCATGTGCTGGCCGTGGCTATAAATTGGCAACGCTGTACGTTGGTGACGGCTACCGAGGTCGTCACGATGGATGATTCCATCGAGGTTGCGCTGCGCCGCAAACGGGATTCATCGATGCGTGTGGCCATCAACCAGGTGAAGGAAGGTGCGCATGCCTGTGTCTCGGCCGGCAACACGGGTGCGTTGATGGCGCTCGCGCGCTTCGTGTTGAAGACCCTGGACGGCATCGACCGCCCGGCCATCGCCACGGTCATGCCGAACAGCAAGGACGGCTATACCACCGTGCTGGATCTCGGCGCCAACGTCGATTGCACGCCAGAACACCTGCTGCAGTTCGCCGTGATGGGCAGCGCATTGGTGTCGGCTGTCGACGGCAAGTCAGAGCCGACCGTCGGCCTGCTGAACATCGGCGAAGAAGCGATCAAAGGCAGCGAAACGATCAAGCGTGCGGGCGAGTTGTTGCGCGCGGCGGGTGAAGCCGGGCAAATCCGTTTCGTCGGTAACGTCGAAGGCAACGACATTTTCAAAGGCACCGTCGATGTGGTGGTCTGCGATGGCTTCGTCGGCAATGTGCTGCTGAAGACGAGCGAAGGCCTGGCTTCGATGCTGGGCGAGTTCATCAAGCAGGAATTCACGCGCGGCCCCTACAGCAAACTGGCAGCGCTGGTGGCCTTGCCGGTGTTGAACCGCTTCAAGCGCCGCGTCGACCCGCGCCGCTACAACGGCGCGGCGTTGCTGGGCCTGCGCGGGCTGGTCTTCAAGAGCCACGGTTCGGCCGACTCCTATGCGTTCGAACAAGCCCTGGCGCGGGCTTATGATGCCGCGCGAAACCGGCTGCTGGACCGAGTGCACGACCGCATCGGTGGTGACGCGCAAACCCCGCTGCAGACGTCAGCTGCCGGCCCGGAACAAGCTGCATGAATCCACAGGCATCCGTCCCTATCCCTGAACCGCACAGTGCGCCGCGTTACGCCCGAATCACGGGCACCGGCAGTCATTTGCCGCCACGCCGCCTGAGCAATGCCGACATGGCCGTCATGTTGGCTGAACGTGGTCTGCAGACCAGCGACGAGTGGATCGTTGAACGCACTGGCATCCGTGCCCGGCACTTCGCCGCCGACGGCGTCAACGCCAGTGACCTGGCCCTGCACGCTGCCCACGCTGCATTGGAAGCCGCTGGCCGCAACGCCGACGACCTCGACCTGATCATCGTCGCCACGTCCACGCCCGACATGGTGTTCCCGTCCACCGCCTGCATCCTGCAGAACAAGTTGGGCGCCAACGGCTGTGCGGCCTTTGATCTGCAAGCCGTGTGTTCGGGCTTCGTCTACGCCCTCGCGGTGGCCGACGCGATGGTCCGTTCCGGTACGGCGCGCTGTGCTCTGGTCGTCGGCGCCGAAGTCTTTTCGCGCATTCTCAACTTCAACGACCGCACCACCTGCGTGTTGTTCGGCGATGGCGCTGGCGCCGTGGTTCTGGAAGCTAGCGACGAACCGGGCATTCTGGCCACCGATCTGCACGCCGATGGCAAGCATGTCGGCATTCTGTGCGTTCCGGGCACGGTTTCCGGAGGGCAGGTGCTGGGCGACCCGCTGCTGAGGATGGACGGCCGGGCGGTTTTCAAGCTGGCCGTGGGCGTACTGGACAGCGCAGCGCGCGCGGTGCTGGCCAAGGCCGGCATGACCGAATCCGATGTCGATTGGTTGATTCCGCACCAGGCCAATATCCGCATCATGCAAGGCACGGCGAAGAAGCTGAAATTGTCGCTGGACAAGGTCATCGTCACCGTCGACGAACACGGCAACACCTCGGCCGCATCGGTGCCGCTGGCGCTGGACGTCGCCGTTCGCAGCGGTCGCGTGCAGCGCGGCCAGACGCTGCTGCTCGAAGGTGTCGGTGGCGGCTTCACCTGGGGCGCCGTGCTGCTGCGCTACTGAGCCTGCACACCTTGTTCGTTCGACTCTGCTGAAGTTTCATCCGATGCCTCCATTTGCATTTGTGTTTCCTGGACAGGGCTCGCAGTCCGTCGGCATGCTGGATGCCTGGGGCGATCATCCAACCGTGAAAGCCACTTTGGCCGAAGCCTCGGCGGTGCTGGGCGAAGACCTGGGCCGACTGATGCACGAGGGCCCGAAAGAGGCGCTCGAGCTGACCACCAACACGCAGCCGGTGATGCTGGTTGCGGCCATCGCCTGCTACCGCGCCTGGCGCGCGGAAGGCGGCGCCGAACCGGCGGCGGTGGCCGGCCATTCGCTGGGTGAATACAGCGCGCTGGTCGCTGCTGGAGCCCTGACGCTGGCCGCTGCGCTGCCGCTGGTGCGCCTGCGTGCACAAGCCATGCAGCAGGCCGTGCCGGTGGGCGCCGGCGCGATGGCTGCCATCCTCGGCCTCGACGCTGCGGTAGTGGCTGCGGGTTGTGCGGAAGTGTCAGCGGTCAGCGGCGAGGCGGTGGCACCGGCCAACTTCAACGACCCGAAGCAGACCGTCATCGCCGGCACCCAGGCTGGCGTGGCGCTGGCCTGCGAAAAGCTCAGGGGCCTGGGCGCCAAACGCGCGTTGCTTCTGGCTGTTTCGGCGCCTTTCCACTCGTCACTGATGAAGCCCGCCGCCGAAGCGCTGCGCGAACGCCTGCTCAGCGTGGCCATCCGTTCGCCGCGCATCCCCGTCGTCAACAACATCGACGTGGCCGTGCAGACCGAGCCCGACGCCATTCGCGACGCGCTTTACCGCCAGGCTTTCGGACCGGTGCGCTGGGTCGAGGTGACGCAGGCGC
>JAYSYH010000080.1:0-6672 GCA_043716645.1 Betaproteobacteria bacterium
CTGACGACCAGAGATAACCCGCCGCAGGCGCCCAAGAAAGACGATTTCGGCGGCGCTGTCAAAGCTCAACCGTCTTGCGCCACCTTCAATGACCGACACGCACGCGTCGACGGCCGTGTTCGGGCGCCATAGGCGCGCGCCGGCTGGCCACGGTGATGGAGCGGCTGCTCGATGAAGTGAGCTTCGACGCGCCAAACCGCGACGGCCAGTCGGTCGTGATCGACGCCGCGACGGTGGACGAACGGCTTGGCGAGTTGTCGAAGAACGAAGACCTGTCGCGCTTCATCCTTTAGCACCAGCCGCGATGGCAGCCAGCGCTCAGGGCGTGCCGCTCAGCCAAGCTTTGCGGATCAGCCGGCCGCAGCGCCCTGACGCAGCACCTGCACCCGCCGAGCTGTCGCGCCGAGCGATGACGCCATAGACGGTACGGCCGGCGTCGATCCATGGGTAGAAGCCGAAGGCACCGGCGCTGCTGAAAGCCCCGTCGCCGACGCGCGGGTCGCTTTCGACCCAATGCCCGGTGCTGTAGCGCCATTGTTCGGCGGCCGGCACGGGCGTGTACAGCGCCTCGCCGGGGCAGGCACTGAGGCTGGCGCAGACGCTGGCCTGGCCCAGCAGCGCGCCGTGGCGCAGGCCGCCGGCCAGCAGCTTGCGCAGGAACACGGCGTACTCGGCGGCACTGCTGACGGCGCCGCCGGCAGGCTGCGGCTGCGTGAAAGCGAAGCCGATCTCGGTGCCGAGCACCGAACGCATCTCGGCGGCCAATGCAGCGTTGTCCATCGCGCCCAGGCCCAACAGCACGGCGTGGCGCTGCATGTGGCCGCCGTCGTAGAAGAAGCGGTTCTGCGTGGCGGCCACGAAATCACCGTTGTTGCCGGCGGCAGCGCAGCTGCCCACCGTCTGCCCGGGCAGACAGGTAGTGAACGCGGTGTAGCCGCTCTTGAAGCTCAAAAACTCGATGTCCTGCGCGGTGAAGCTGCCGCCCCGGCGCTCGGCAACGTAGGCGCCGTAAAGCCACTTGGTGGCCGAGGCGATGCTCATCATGGTGTTGGCGGTGTAGGTGCTGCCGCCGACCGAGCCGCTGGTTTGCGCCGCGCTGCGGTCACCCACTTCCCAGTAGAACGGGCGGATCGTCGCGCAGTCGTTGGCGGTTGACTCGGCGACCGCAGTGGCTGCCGACACGCGCTGCGCGAGGCCGGGGCCGGCCGATGGCGGTGGCCCGGGCGCGGGCGCCGGACTGCCGCCACCGTCGCCTCCACCGCCGCAGGCACTCAGCAGCCACGCCGCCAACAGTGTGGTGGTGCAGGCGGCAACCCACCGCGCAGGGTGAGCGACAGCCGCGGCCGGTGAAGAGCCGGGGCGAGGGCTGGTTGGACGTGGCATCCGCGCAGGCTACCAGTGCCTGAACCAAGCAACCACCGCCGCCGCGTTTCTTTACCGCGCAGCAGCGTTCGCTGACGCGCAGCCCGCCACCGTGTACTCAACGCGGCTGCGCCGCCAGCCGGGCACGAAGTTGCAGCACCTCCGGATGCTCGGGGCCGAGCGAAACGCGCAGGATCGGCAGCGCGCGCTGCCAGGAAGCCAGCGCCTCGCGCGGCTGGCCCTGGCGCTGCTGCACGTCGCCCAGCAAAGCCCAGGCGCGGCCAACATGCGCACTGTGCTCGGACAGGCGGGCGACGCGGAGCGCGCGCTGCATGAATCCGTCGGCGTGGCGGCGCGCCTCATCCGGCGCACCAGCGACCAGAGCAGCCTGCGCGGCGATCGGCAGCGCGGCCAGCAGGTCGCGGTCGGCACGCGTTCCGGCCGGGTCGATGGCTTGCAGTTGCGCCTGCATGATCTGCTGCGCCTGTGCGGCGTCGCCACGCTGTAACGCAATCTGCGCGCGCACGCGGTCCAGGTCCGGCTCCGGGCCGCGGGGCGGCGTTGAAGACGACGTAGGTGTCGGCGGTGCCCACGGCTTTGGCGCTGCAGCCCGCGCTGCTTCGCTCGCGTCGAGCGCAGCTTCCGCGTCGCTCAGGCGGCCGGCCTGCAAATGGGTACGAGCCAGGTACAGCCCCGCCTCGCGTTCGACGAACAGGTTGCGACCCTCGCGCCCGCGATCGCGTGCATAACTGAGCCAGCGCACGGCATCGGCATCACGCGCCATGTGGAACTGGCTGATGCCGTAGGCCCGCGCCAAGCCGGCATCGGTGGCCGGCACGGTCAGGTCGGCGCCCTGCGCGCGCTGCACGGCATCGCGGAAGGTGGCATCGGCTTGCAGCAGTTCACCGAACTGCACGCGCAGGTTGCCTTCGTTGCTGATCACCACCAGCCGGTCACGGGTGGTGGTGCGGCCGTTGGCGTCCATCGCCTGGCCGAGCTTGACGATGATCTCGAAGGCCGGCGGCAACTGCCCGGCACGCTGGTGGTGAAAGGCCAGGTTGTTCAGCGCCACCAGATACGGATTGCCGTCGCGCGCGTCGTTGTCCTCGAACAGTGCCACGGCCTGCTGCGACGCGCGCACCGCACCGACGTGGTCGCGCCGCGCGGTGGCTAGGTCGGCTTCGGCGTTGAGGCAGACGTGGCGCACGGCCAGCCGCGGCTCGCCCTTCATCGTCGCGATCACGCGGCGGGCTTCGTCCACGCGCGCTTGCGCCACTGCGACGCGGCCGGCATCGATGTCGGCGCTGATCCCGGCACACAGCGCGCTGGCCAGCAGATTGGCATCGCCTGCGCGGCGCGCGGCCTGTTCGCCCAGCGCGCGCAACTCCAGTTCGCGGTCGGGCCGGTTGATGAGCTGATAGCGCACCGCCAAATTGATCAGCAGCTCCGACTGCAACGCCGGATCGGCTGCATAGTTCTTGTCGACCAGCTCACGCCCGCGCTCCAACAGTTCGACTGGCGACAGCGGCTTGCCGCCCGCGCCGATGTCGGCCAGCAGCGCCGACAACACGTCGGCCGACGCGGCGCTGGCGCGCGCCATGTAGCGCGCCTCGGTGCGCTGGGCGCGTGTCTGCACCAGCTGCGCTTCGGTCTCGGCGCGGGCGTTGCGGGCTGCGGTTGCCTCGGATTGCGCCAGCGCCTGTGCGGTGATGGCACGGCGGCTTTCGGCTTCGGCGCGCTGCGCCTCGGCCTCGGCGCGCGCGGCTTCGGTGACAGCGCGTTCGCGTGCGGCCTCGGCCGCCGCACCCTGCCGTGCCGCTTCGCTGGCGTTGGCCAAGGCCTGGCTGCGCTGTTCGTCGGCGCGCGTGGCTTGCGCCACCGACTCGGCTTGCGCGCCGCGCGCCGCGTCGCGCTGGCGTTGTGCTTCCAGCGCTTGCCAGGTGGTGCCCAGCACACCGGCCACCAGCGCCAGCAGCGTGGTCGAAGCCGCACCCACCACCAGCCGGTTGCGGCGCACAAACTTGGCGGCGCGGTAGCCCAGCGTGTCGGCGTGTGCGGTGACGGGCTCGTGGCGCAGGTGGCGGCGCACGTCGTCGGCCAGCGCCAGCGCACTGGCATAGCGGCGACCGGGCTCGTCAGCCAACGCGCGCCGCACGATCTGGTCGAGCTCGCCTTGCAACCGGCGCGTCAGCCGCTCGGGCGTGGTGGCGCGGCGCTCGGCCTGCTCGGCGGCGGCATCGTCGTTGCCGACGAGCCGGCTCGGCCGCAGCGTGCGCGCCTCGGCGGTGGCGCGCAGCCACGTTGCCACGTCGCTGCCCCACGGCAGGCCGCTGGGGTGGCGGCCGGTCAGCAGCAAGCACAGCAGCACGCCCAGGCTCCAGACGTCGGCTGCCGTTCCGATCGGCTCGCCGCGAACCTGCTCGGGCGCGGCCCAGCCAGGGGTGAAGGCGCGCTGGCCGGTGCGGGTCAGTGCATCCTGGGCGTCAGCTGCCGTGCCACCGCCGCCTGCCGTGTCGCCCTCGCTTTCGATCAACTTGGCAATGCCGAAGTCCAGCAGCTTGACCTGGCCCTGGCCGTCGACCATTACGTTGCCGGGCTTCAGGTCGCGGTGCACGACGAGTTGCGCATGCGCGGCAGCCACCGCTTCGGCGACATCGACGAACAGCCGTAGCCGAGCCTCCACCCCCAGGCGCTGGCCGTCGCACCAGCGGTCGATGGCCTGGCCGCGCACCAGCTCCAGCACCAGGTAAGGCTGCCCGTCCTCGGCCACGCCTGCATCGAGCAGCCGCGCGATGTGCGGGTGCTCCAACCGCGCCAGGATGCGACCCTCGCGCTCGAAGCGCTGCATGGCCTGGCTGCCGTGCAGCCGGCCGTGCATCAACTTGATCGCTGCCTGTCCGTCGAAGCGCCCGTCGCTGCGCCGCGCCAGCCATACGCTGCCCATGCCGCCTTCGCCCAGCTGCTCTTCCACCGCCCACGGGCCGAACCGACGCTGCCGCGCCGCGACGTCGGGTACCGTCATGGCGGCGCTGGCTTGGAGAAACCCTTCTCGGCCAGCGCTGTCGTGGTGTGCCAGCAGCTGCTCGACGGCCTGTGCATCGGCCGGGGCACGCGCGCGCAACGCGTCGAGCCACGTGCCGCGCCCGGCGGGGGGCAGGTCCAGCGCCTGGTCGAGCAGCGGGCTCAGGCGCGCCCACGCGATGTCGGTGCTGGGGGTGTCGGTGCCGGTGTCGGTGCCGGTGCCGGCATCGCCACGCGCATCGGGCGTGGCGGCAGCGGCGGGTTCAGGCTTGTTCAACATGCTGCGCAGTGTCGTGTGTCTCAGAATCGGTGCGCATGCAGCCTGGCTCCAGCCAGAACCCTGACGCCATTGCCGGTGCCGGTGCCGATGCCGATGCAGATGCGGTTGCCGCTGCCAGTGCCGCTGCCAGTGCCGATACCGACACCGCCGCCCGCATTGCCACCCTGACGCGGCAAGCCGACCAGGGCGATGCGCCGAGCAAGCAGCAGTTGTTTGAGTTGCTGTGCGCCGAGTTGCACCGCATGGCGCGGCGCGAGTTGTGGAAGAACGACGGCGGCGGCGCCACGCTGTCGGCAACCGTGCTGGTGCACGAGGTGTACCTCAGTTTGTCGAGAGCCGAGGGCCTGGCGTTCCCCGACAGGCCCCGCTTCATGGCCTACGCAGCGCGGGCGATGCGCGGTGTGATCATCGACCACGCCCGCGAGCGCAAGGCGCTCAAGCGCGGTGGCGGCTTCGAGTTCACGACACTGGCCACGGGCCACGGCGACAACCCGGCCGGCGCGGCGCAAGAAGTCGAGCACCTGCAATCGTTGAGCGATGCGCTCGAAGCGATGGCCGCCATCGACGCCCCGCTGGCCGAGGTGGTGGATCTGAAGTTCTTCTGCGGCCTGACGTTCGGCGAGATCGCCACGCTGCGCGGCGTGAGCGAGCGCACGGTGCAGCGCGACTGGGAAAAGGCCCGTTTGATGTTGCACCGCAGCCTGGCCTGAGCAGCCTGAGCGGGTCACGACAACCCCTCAAGCCGCATCGGAAAACGCTGCCGGGTGCATGATGACCGGCCGGCCGAGGTGCTGGTCGAAGAAGCCCGCGACGCGTTGCACGTAACGCACCGGCGCATCGCGAAACGACGCCAGGTGGTGTTCGCCGGGCGTGACCCACAGCTCACCCTGCGCCGCCAGCGCCAGCCGGCGCGCGTGCGCCACTGGCACGAACGGGTCTCCGTCGGCGTGGATCACCAGCACCGGCCGCCCGTGCAGGGCTTTCGCATCGTCGACCGGGCGGATGTCGCGCACGTCGGCCCCGATCAGCCAGCGCGACGCGGCCAGCGCACCGGGCAGAAACAAGCGCGGCAGCCCGGTCAGCGCGCTGAACTGCCCTTCGATCATGGTGGCGAAGTCGGCGTAGGTGCTGTCCAGCACCAGCGGGCCGATGGCTTCTTCGCGCCGCGCCGCGCGCAACACGCCGGCGCCGCCCATTGACGCCGCGAAGACGCCGATGTGGCCGACCCCGAAGCCCTGCCCGCGCAGCCAGTCGACAGCGCCGAGCACGTCGTCGGTCTCATGGATGCCGTAGCTCATGCGCGACGGGGCGCTGTCGCCGTGGCCGCGCAGGTCCAGCAGCAGCACCGACACGCCGTCGTCATGCAGCGCACGCATCAGCGGCTCGGTGCTGACGCGGACTTCGCCGCCACGGCAGCAGTCTTTGCCATGCACGAACTGCACCGCGGCGCGCGCATCCGGCGCCGCCAGAAAGCTCGCCGCCAGCGGCAGCCGGCCGTGCCGCGGCGTGAAGCCCACGCGGCGCAGCGCGCCGAAGCCTGACCACGCCGGGTCGGCCAGTGCCTGGACACGCCGCGGCGTGGTCATGCGGTGCGCCACCGCCAGGCACAGCGCCGCGTAAAGCAGCGGGGTGGCCGCCAGAACAGCCAGCGCGGCGCAGGCCCAGCTCCAAGCTGTCGTCATCGAGTGCTCTTCCTTGGGCCGTGGGCCCTGCATGGAAGAGATCGGATTGCGGCGCCGGAACACGACACGCAGCACGCGTGGGCAGAGGGTTCAACCTACATGGCCGACAGCGACCGCGACGGCGATTCGGAAGAGGCGCGCGTACTCAGGCCGCTGCAGGCCGCCGCGTGTACGTACCGCATTGCCTTCGGCCCGCGCGCCGGCCAGAAGGTGCTGACGGTGCAGGGCGCCATGCCAAGGCAGAGAGATTTCAAGCAAACGCTGTGTGCCGACGTCGACGGGTTCAGTCTGCACGCCGCCGTGCGCTGCGGCGCCGACGACCGGCAG
>JAYSYH010000009.1:0-8030 GCA_043716645.1 Betaproteobacteria bacterium
TCGTCCCAGATGCCGGCGCGGCTGGCGCCTTGCTGCAACACCGCGCCCATCACGCGGCGCAGGTGGATCCAGTGCAGCAGCGCACTGTCGACGATGTACGGGTTGCCGGAAGCCGCGTAGATGGCACGGTGGAAGGCGGTGTCGGCTTCGATCATCGCGCGCACCTCGCCGCTGGCCGCAGCAGCACGGCCTGCTTTGATCAGCGCGGCCGGAATTTCGGCCCGGCATTCGGCCGCCAGTTGCGCCGCCAGCGCGTCCAGCGCGCCGCGCACGCGGTACAGGTGGCCGATGCGCAGCGGCTCCAGCCGCGTGACCAGCAGGCCGCGGCCGGGCGCGTCTTCGAGCAGCCCGTCCTTCTTCAGCAGGCGCAGCGCCTGCAGCACCGGCGAGCGCGACACGTTCAGCTGCTCGGCAAGGTCTTCCTGCGTCACGCGGGCGCCGGGCGCCAGCGTGCCGTCGCTGATGGCGTCGAGCAAGGCGCGGTAGACCTCGTCGACATAGTCGGTGCGGTTCGGGATTCTGGCCAGCATCACAACGATTCCGCCTTCGCGGTCAGTCCAACATGTCGGGCTGAGTGGCGACCAGGTGGTCGTAGATGGCCTGGAAGTGCAGCCAGCCGATGTATTCCGAGCCCACGTGTTCGCGGCTGTAGCGCGAGCGTTCTGGCGACACCAGCGTGGGCGTGTGGCCGCTGGCGTCGACCAGCAACTGCTGGCGGCAGCAGCGTTCCAGCGCGATGAACCAGAAGGCCGCGGCCTCGATGCTGTGGCGGCTGGCGGTCAGCAGGCCGTGGTTCTGGTGGATGGCGGCCTTCACGCCCTTGAACCAGTCGCACACGGCCAGGCCCGCGCTGGCCTCGACCGCCACCTGGCCGGCCTCGTCCTTGATGACCACGTGGTCCTCGAAGAAGGCCGCGGCGTCTTGCGAGATCGGCGCCAGCGGTCGGCCGAGCGCTGCGAACGCGGTGCCGTAGACGGTGTGGGCGTGGCACATGGCGACGATGTCGGGGTGCGCTTCGTGCACCGCGCCGTGCAGCACGAAGCCGGCGCGGTTGATGGCGTGGCGGCCTTCGACGACGCGGCCCTGGTGGTCGGCCAGAATTAAATTTGAAATCTTCACCTGCGCGAAGTGCACGCACATCGGGTTGGTCCAGTACAGCTCGGGGTGTTCGGGGTCGCGGATCGTCAGGTGGCCGGCAAAGCCGTAGTTGAAACCTTCCAGCGCAAACGCGCGGCAGGCTGCGACCAGCCGCTGCTTCAGGTGCAGGCGCTCGGCCGCGAAGTTGTCGAACATCGGCGCCTGGGGATAGATCAGGCCAGGTTGCGTGGGGTCGTAGATCGAACGCTTCTTGACGGTGTCGAGCATGGGGGTCTCCAGAAGGTGTTGCCGGGAGTCAAAGATCGAGCACCAGCAGCGGGCTGCGTGCGCGTGACACGCACAGCGTCATGCAGCGCGCTTTCTCGTCGTCGCTGAGGATGTAGTCGTTATGTTCGACATCGCCTTCCAGGTAATCGGTCTTGCAGGCGCCGCACAGGCCCGACAGGCAGGACGTGGGCACGCGCAGGCCGGCCAGTTCGATGGCGCGCACGATGGTCTGTTCGGGCAGCACCTGGATGCGAATACCCTTCTTCGCCAGCAACACTTCGAAGCCGCCGGCGAGCGCAACGGGCACGGCCGGTGCATCAGACACCGGCGGCTTGAAGTGTTCGAAGTGCACGCTACCGGCGGGCCAGTGGCGGCTGGCGTCGGCGCAGGCTTGCATGAAGCCGGCCGGGCCGCAGCCGTACAGGTGGGTGCCGGGCGCGGGGCTGGCCAGCAGCGCGGCGATGTCCAGACCCTGAGCCGGGTCGCCACCGTCGAAATGCCGGTGCAGGCGGTCGGCTGGCATGGCCGCGTTCAGTTCGCTGGCGAAGGCTGCGTGCTGCGGGCTGCGCGCACAGTGGTGCAGTTCGAAAGACGCGCCCTGCGCCGCCAGTGTGTGGGCCATTGCCTTCAGCGGCGTGATGCCGATGCCGCCGCCCAGCAGCACGCTGTGCCGCGCCTCAGGCGCCAGCGCGAAGGCGTTGCGCGGCGCGCTGACGGTCAGCAGGTCGCCGACGCGCACCGCATCGAACATCGCACGCGAACCGCCGCAGCCGTCCACTTCCCGCAGCACGCCCAGCAGCCAGTGCGTACGGTCTTGCGGGTCGCCGGCCAGCGAATAGGAACGCACCAGGCCGCCGGGCAACTGCACGTCGATGTGCGCACCGGCCCGCACCGGTGGCAACAGCGCGCCGCCGGGCAGTGCCAGCTCGAAAGCATGCGTGCGTTCGGCCTGCAGGCGGATGGCGCGCACCTGCAACTGCAGCGTGGCGTTGTCGGCAAGCCCGCTGCCGCGGTTGTCGTTGTCGTTGTCGTTGTCGTTGTCGTTGTCGTTGTCGTTGTCGTTGTCGCTGTGGCTGACGCTGACTGCCGATGCGTTCAAGCCTGCCTCCGCGCCAGCACGTCGCGCTGCAGCGCTTCCATGCGCTGGCTGACGAAGGCAGCGCGCTCGTCGCCCTTGATGGCTTCGGCCTCGTTCAGGATCGCCACCACCTGCTTGGCCAAGTGCCGCCGCAGCGTGACTTCTTCGTCGCGCGTTCGGCCCAGCGGCAGGTCGAACACGTTGCCGCTGCAGTAGCTGTTGGGCGCCCCGGCGTTGTCACGCAGCCACTGCGCAAACTGCTCGGGCGCGGCGCGCGGGTTGGCGCCGCGCAAGGCGTCGCGCAGCAGCTTGCGGAACATGTACACGCCAGCGTCGAACTTGGTCGGGTTTTCCAGTGCGTGCACGGCAATCGGCCGCTGGCTGGTGATGGCTTCGTAGTCGCCCGGCGCGTACTGGCAGGCCTTGTAGTTGGCGCGTTCACGCGGCACCGGGGGTATCGGCGGCAGGTCTTCCAGCTTGTACGGGCCGAAGCGTTCGGGCCGGCGCATGGCGACCTGGCCTTCGAGAAAGTCGATGCATTCGTAGCCGACCATGCCCTTGTCGCCAATGCCGCGGGTGTCGATGCCCGGGCCCATCACGCGCCAGCCCAGCATCTTTGCGTTGTGGTCGTCGACCGGCACCGTCCAGCGGATCATGTGGAAGCGGCTAAACAGCTTTTTCTGTTTGCCGTCTTCCGAGGTGTAGGCGTGCAGGCTCAGGTTGGGCAACACCTGGTGCTGCACGCGGATGAACATGTGGCCGTCGTCGGCCCGCCGCGCACCGGCGCAGGCCAGGCTGCGACCGCCCTGCACGGGCACGAAATGCATGTCGGGCGGCACTTCCATCGAAGCGGCGCCGACCTCGTCGAAGGTGGTGCCCTGGAAGTGCTCGCCCGTCACCTGCCGCTTGGCGTGCAGCGCCATGGTGTGGAAGTTGTCGGCGGCGTTGTCCTGCACCTGCAACCAGTTGGCGTGCTGGAAGTTGCTGTAAGGCACCAGCTCGTCGCCCTCGGCCACAGTGAAGTCGCCTTCCCATTCGGGGAACGGCGGCTCGGCGTCGGGCGGGCCCATGTAGGCGAACACCAGGCCGTGGCGTTCGAAAGCCTTGTAGGCGCCCTGGCGGATGCTGCAACGGTAGCGCTCGCCCTCTTCTTCCTCGCCCTGCGGGAAAGGCACGCGCAGGCAGGTGCCGTCGACGTCGAACTGCATGCCGTGGTAGCAGCAGGAAATGCCGCGTTCTTCGATCTTCCCGTATTCCAGCGAAGCGCCGCGGTGTACGCAATGCGCGTGCAGCAAACCGATGCGGCCGCTGCCGTCGCGAAAGGCCACCAGCTCTTCGCTCAGGATCTTCAGGAAGCGCGGCGTGTCGGTCAACTCCAGCGTCATGCACACCGGGTGCCAGAAGCGGCGCATGTATTCGCCCAGCGGGGTGCCCGGGCCGGTTTCCGTCAGCTCGGGGTCGTGGCCCGGCACGCGGTTGCTGAAGTAGCCGCCGAAGGGCACCAGCTTGCGGTCGGCCGGGGTGTCTGCTGGCGTCTCGGGCGGCGGGGGATGCGGGTCGCGGGTGTTCATCGTGGGGTCTGGGTGGGCGTGGGGTTGGGGATAAGGGGCGGCTAGAGCAACTCTGTATACAGAATACTAAGTGCACCCTGCCGGTCGGTTGCCGGGGGCTAACCCGAGGCTGGATGCAGGTCATCATCCCGGCATGGCGATTCGACTCCACACCACCGGCCAGGGTGCTTGATGACGCCCGACCGCCGCCCCCTGCTGCGCGCGATGTTCGACGCGGCCATCGCCGCCGCGCAGCCCGCTTTGTGCCTGCCGCCGCATCTGCCGCCGCATCTGTTGCCAAAAGCAAACCCGGCCAAAGGCCGCACGCTGGTCATCGGCGCCGGCAAGGCATCGGCTGCAATGGCGCGAGCGCTGGAAGACCACTGGGACGGGCCGCTACAAGGCCTGGTCATCACGCGCTACGGCTACGCCGTGCCGTGCGACCGCATCGAGATCGTGCAGGCCGCGCACCCGGTGCCCGACGCAGCCGGCCTTCACGCCGCGCAGCGGCTGCACGCGATGGTCAAGGGTCTGACGCCCGACGACCTGGTCATCGCGCTGTTCAGCGGCGGCGGCTCGTCGTTGCTGGTCGCGCCGGGCCCCGGGCTGACGCTGGCCGACAAGCAGGCGGTCAACCAGGCGCTGCTGAAATGCGGCGCCACCATCGGCGAGATGAACACCGTGCGGCGTCACCTGTCGGCGCTGAAGGGCGGCCGACTGGCCGCCGCCTGCCACCCCGCGCGGGTGTGGACGCTGCTGATTTCCGACGTGCCGGGTGACGCGCCGCACGACATTGCCTCAGGCCCGACGGTGGCCGACCCGACCACCTGCGCCGACGCGCTGGCGATCATCAGCCGCTACCGGCTGGACGTGTCGCCCGCCGTGTTGTCGGCCGTGCGCACGCTGCTGGCCAGCGCTGCAGGCGAAACCATCAAGCCCGGCAACCCGCTGCTGGCACGCAGCAAAGTGCGCATGATTGCCGCGCCGCAGATTGCACTGGAAGCCGCGGCGCGCGTGGCGCGCGAGGCGGGCGTCACGCCGCACATCCTGGGCGACAGCCTGGAAGGCGAGGCGCGCGACCTGGGCAAGACGCTGGCCGGCATCGCCAGGCAGGTGGCGCTGCGCGGCCAGCCTTTCACGGTGCCTTGCGTGCTGCTGTCGGGCGGCGAAACCACGGTCACGGTGCGCGGCAGCGGGCGCGGCGGGCGCAACGTCGAATGCCTGCTGGCGATGGCGCTGGCGCTGGACGGCCTGCCCGGCGTGCACGCGCTGGCCGGCGACACCGACGGGGTGGACGGGCAGGAAGACATCGCCGGCGCCTGCATCACGCCCGACACGCTGGCCCGCGGCTGGGCGCTGGGTATTTCACCGCGCGCCAGCCTGGACAACAACGACGGCCACGGCTACTTCGGCGCCCTGGGCGACGCGGTGGTGACCGGCCCGACGTTGACCAACGTCAACGACTTCCGCGCCATCGTCATCGACAGGCCGGCAGCCGGGTGAAGCCCAGCCGCGTGCCGACCCGGCGGCCCGCCCGCCCGGCGGCCCGGCGGCCTGCATGAGGGCCTGGCTGATGCCGTTGCTGCAAGGCCTGCTGTTGAGCGCCGCGGTGGGCGCGCTGGCCGCCACGGCTTCGGCGATTTTTCTGGCTGCGCTGGACTGGGCTACCGCCACCCGCGAGGCCCAGCGCTGGCTGGTGGCTTTGCTGCCCGTGGCCGGCTTTGCAGTGGCCTGGGTCTACCTGCATCTCGGGCAGCGTGTGGAGGCGGGCAGCCAGTTGCTGATCGATGAAATCCACGACCCGCGCAACGTCATACCTTTGCGCATGGCGCCGCTGATTCTGGCCAGCACCGTGGTGTCGCACCTGTTCGGCGCCTCGGTGGGCCGCGAAGGCACGGCCGTGCAGATGGGCGGCGCCCTGGCCGAGCAGATTGCCAGGGCCTTCAGGGTGCCGCGCGAGGACCGGCGCGTGCTGCTGATGGCCGGCATCAGCGCCGGCTTCGCGTCGGTCTTCGGCGCACCACTGGCGGCCACGGTGTTCGCGCTGGAAGTGCTGCGCCGCCCGTGGACCGAGCGGCTGCGCGGCCGCGCGCTGCCGGCCTGCGCCGTGGCCGCCATGGTGGGCCACCACACCGCGTTGCTGTGGGGCGTGCAGCACGGCCACTACTCGGCGGGCATCATGCCGCCGCCGTCCCTGGTAGGGCTGGCGGCGGTGCTGCTGGCGGGTGGCCTGTTCGGCTTGGCGGGCCTGGTGTTCGTCAGCGCCACCCATCGCCTGTCGGGCTTGGCCCGGCAGCACGTGGCCTACAGCCCGCTGCGGCCGTTGATCGGCGGCACGGTCATCGCAGCGGCGGTGTTGGCGTTGGACGGCTGGCGCTACACCGGCCTGGGCCTGCCGCTGATTGCCGATGCCTTGCACCACGCACTGCCGCCCTGGGAATTCGCGGCCAAGCTGCTGGCCAGCGTGGCGGCACTGGGCAGCGGCTTCAAGGGCGGGGAAGTGACGCCGTTGTTTGCCATCGGCGCCACCTTGGGCAATGCGCTGGCGCCGCTGCTGCACCAGCCGGCGGCGCTGCTGGCCGGACTGGGTTTCGTGGCTGTTTTCGCCGGCGCGGCGCACACGCCGCTGGCCGGCACGCTGATGGCGATGGAACTGTTCGGCGCGGACATCGCCCTACACGCGCTGTTGGCCTGCGGGGTCAGCCACTTCTGCTCGGGGCCGCTGGGCCTGTACCGCGCACCGCGAGAATGATCGGCGCCGGCGCGGCGCACCACTGGTGCCACGGAATGTGGCTGCACTTGTCAGAAGTGCTCAAGCACGGCGGCGTGCTGCCGATCAGGAAGCGTCACTTTCTTGAGATCAGCCCATGTCCGCTTTGACGCATCCAGTCGGCACGCCCGCGCATTCCGACCCCCACGCCGTCCATGGCGCGACAGGCTACTTTGCCCACCACGGCATTTGGGCGCCGGGCGTGCGCCTGTTCCGCCAGATGCGCTTTGCAGCCAAGGCGTTGATCATTTCGCTGGCCTTCACGCTGCCCTTGCTGGCGCTGCTGGGCTGGCAGATGCAGGCGCAGTACGACCAGGGCCTCCAAGCGCGCATGGACGCCACGCGTCAGCACGTCGAAGTGGCCCATGGCCTGATTGTCTGGGCCCATGCCCAGGAAGCCGGCGGCAAGCTGACGCGTGAAGAAGCGCAGGCGCTGGCGCTGCGTGCGTTGGCACCGCTGCGCTACGACAGCAAGGAGTATTTCTGGGTCAACGACATGCAGCCGCGCGTGCTGATGCACCCGATCAAGCCCGAACTGAATGGCAAGGACGTCAGCGATCTGAAGGACCCGAACGGCTTGGCCCTGTTCAAGGCTTTCGTCGCTGAAGTGCAGCGCAACGGCAAGGGCTTCGTGGCCTACCAATGGCCCAAGCCGGGTCAGGACCAACCGGTGGACAAGGTGTCGTATGTGATGGGTTACGCGCCCTGGGGCTGGGTCGTGGGCTCGGGCGTGTACACCGGCGACCTGCGCACCGCAGCGTTGCAACAGGCCGGCTGGGACGCCGGCGTCGTGTTGACCGCCTTGCTGGTGGCGGGCTACCTTTTCTTGTGCTTCTACCGCGTGATGGACGGCGGCCTGCGCGAGACCCGGCGCCACCTGCGCGCGATGACCGCCGGCGACCTGACCACCTCACCGGCGCCCTGGGGCCGCGACGAGGCGGCCCAGTTGATGGTTGAACTGGGCGCCATGCAGACGTCCTTGCGCAGCATGGTCATGCGGGTGCGGCGCTCGAGCGAGGAAATCGTCCATTCCAGCAGCGAGATCGCCAGCGGCGCGCTGGATTTGTCGGCCCGCACCGAACAGGCAGCGGCCAATCTGGAAGAGTCGGCGGCAGCGATGGAGGAGATGGCTTCGACGGTGAAAAGCACCGCTGAACATACCCAGGAAGCGTCGCAGGTGGCGCGCCAGAACGCCGAGACGGCAGCCGGTGGCGGCCGCGTGATGCAGGATGTCGTGGCCACCATGGACGGCATCCGCAGCGCGTCG
>JAYSYH010000081.1:0-6650 GCA_043716645.1 Betaproteobacteria bacterium
CCACGCAGCCTGAAGTGCTGGACAAGCTTGAAGCCTTTGTCACCAGTGCGCTTGGCAAGAATGTGATTCGTGCAAAAGATACGCCCAACTTCATTGCCAACCGCGTCGGTATTGCAAGCATGCTGGCCACCATCCAGGAAGCGCAGAACTTCGGGCTGAGCTACGACGTGGTCGACGACCTCACCGGCAAGAAGATGGGCCGCGCCAGCAGCGGCACCTTCCGCACCGCCGACGTGGTGGGCCTGGACACCATGGCGCACGTCATCAAGACGCTGCAGGACAACCTGGGGGACGGCAAGGCCACGCCGGACCCCTTCTTCCCCAGCTACGCCACGCCGCCGGTGCTGGCCGCGTTGATTGCGAAGGGCGCGCTGGGCCAGAAGACGGGTGCCGGGTTCTTCAAGAAGGTCGGCAAGGACATCCTGCGGCTGGACCCGGCGAAAGCCGACTACGTGCCGGCCGGCGGCAAGGCCGACACCATCGTCGACCGCATCTTGAAGAAGCCCGCCGCCGAACGCCTGAAGCTGCTGCGCGAAAGCAGCAACCCGCAGGCCCAATTCCTGTGGGCGATCCTGCGCGACAGCTTCCACTACGCGGCCGTGCATCTGGCCGACATTGCCGAAAGTGCCCGCGACGTGGACTTCGCGATGCGCTGGGGCTTCGGCGTGAAGCAGGGCCCCTTCGAGCTGTGGCAGGACGCCGGCTGGTTGCAGGTGGCCGAGTGGGTGCAGGCCGACATCGCCGCCGGCAAGGCCTTGAGCAGCGCGCCGCTGCCGGCCTGGGTCTTCGAGGGCCCGGTGGCCACCCACGGCGGCGTACACCGCCCTGAAGGTTCGTGGAGCGCCGCGCACGCCCGCTTCGTGGCGCCCAGCACGCTGCCGGTCTACCAGCGCCAGCACTTCCGCGAGACGGTGCTGGGCGCTGGCGCCGTGCCGGCTTTGCAGAGCGGCACCGAGGTCTTCAAGAACGACGACGTGCGTCTGTGGACGCTGGACGGCGAGGTGCTGATTGCCAGCATCACCTGCAAGCTGCACCTGATCAGCCCGGCGGTGGTCGATGGTTTGTTGAAGGGCGTCGAGCTGGCCGAAGCCGGCTACAAGGGTCTGGTGATCTGGTCGCCCGACGATGTGTTCTCGGCCGGCGCCAACCTGGAAAGCGCGCTGCCGGTGTTCATGAAGCTGGGCGCCAAGGGCATCGCACCCGAGATCAAGCGCCTGCAGGACACCATGCTGCGGCTGCGCTACGCGCAGGTGCCGGTGGTGGCTGCGATGCGCGGCATAGCGCTGGGCGGTGGCTGCGAAATTTCCGTCTACTGCGCGCGCCGCGTGGCGGCGATGGAAACCTATGTCGGCCTGGTCGAAGTGGGCGTCGGTCTGGTGCCCGCCGGTGGCGGTCTGGCCTACATCGCGCGCCGTGCGGCCGAGATGGCGGGTGCCGCAAACGTGACGAACTGGGCCACCGCCGACATCATGAAATTCGCCACCGAAGGCTTCACCAACGCCGCGATGGCCAAGGTGGGCACGAGCGCGCTGGAATCGAAAAAGCTGGGCTACCTGCTGGACAGCGACATCATCGTGCCGAACAAGGACGAACTGCTATTCGTGGCCAGCACACAGGCCAAGGCGATGTTCGACATCGGCTACCGGCCGCCGCTGAAAACGCTGTTCGCTGTGGCCGGCCGCAGTGCCATCGCCACCATCAAGGGCCAGCTGGCGAACATGCGCGACGGCGGCTTCATCAGCGCGCACGACTTCCACATCAGCACGCTGATTGCCGAAGCCATCTGCGGTGGTGATGTGGATGCGGGTTCGATGGTTTCCGAGGAATACGTGATGACGCTGGAGCGCGAGCGCTTCTGCGCGCTGCTGGAACACCCGAAATCGCAAGAGCGAATCATGGGCATGCTGCAGACCGGCAAGCCGGTTCGCAACTGAGCGAAGGAATCGACATGAGCAAGCAAGTTCAAGACGCCTACATCGTCGCCGCCACGCGCACGCCCATCGGCCGTAGCGGGCGCGGTTACTTCCGCAACACGCGGCCTGACGACCTGTTGGTGGCTGCCGTGAAAAGCGCGCTGGCCCAAGTGCCCAACCTGGACCCCAAGGCCATCGAAGACGCGATCATCGGCTGCAGTTTTCCGGAAGGCGAACAGGGCATGAACATGGCCCGCGCCGCGATGGTGCTGGCCGGCCTGCCGCACTCGGTGGGCGGTGTCACCGTCAACCGCTTTTGCGCCAGCGGTCTGACCGCGCTGCAGATGGCGGCCGACCGCATCCGCGTCGGCGAAGCCGACGTGATGATCGCCGGCGGCGCCGAGAGCATGAGCATGGTGCCGATGGGCGGCAACAAGCCCAGCTTCAACCCCGAGGTGTTTGCGCGCGACGAGAACGTCGGCATCGCCTACGGCATGGGGCTGACGGCCGAGAAGGTGGCGGCGCAGTGGAAGATCAGCCGCGAAGCGCAGGACGCCTTCGCCCTGCAGTCGCACCAGCGCGCGCTGGCGGCGATTGCCGCCGGCGCGTTCACTGATGAGATGACGCCGGTGCAGGTGGTCGAGCGCAAGCCCAACCTGGAGGGCGGCAGCGTGAACGTGAAGGCGCGCACCGTCAACATCGACGAAGGCCCGCGCGCCGACACCAGCCTGGAAGGCCTGGCCCGGCTGCGCCCGGTTTTCGCCGCCAAGGGCAGTGTCACCGCCGGCAACAGCAGCCAGACCAGCGACGGCGCCGGGGCGCTGATCCTGGCCAGCGAAAAAGCCATCAAACAGTTCAACCTGAAACCGCTGGCCCGCTTCGTCAGCTACGCCGCGCGCGGTGTGGCGCCCGAGATCATGGGGATCGGCCCCATTGAAGCCATCCCGGCGGCGCTGGGGTACGCCGGCTTGAGCCTGGCCGACATCGGCTGGATCGAATTGAACGAGGCCTTCGCCGCGCAGTCGCTGGCGGTGATGAACACGCTGGGTTTGGACCCGAGCAAGGTCAACCCGATGGGCGGCGCGATCGCGCTGGGCCACCCGCTGGGCGCCACGGGTGCGATCCGCGCCGCCACCGTCGTGCACGCGCTGAACCGCCACCAGCTGAAGTACGGCATGGTGACGATGTGCGTGGGCATGGGGCAGGGCGCCGCTGGCATCATCGAACGCGTTTAAAGGATCAGCAGCATGAGTATCAAGACCGGTGTGTTGAACGGCGTGGCGAATATCGAGATCGCCCGCCCCGAGAAGAAAAACGCGCTGACCGTGGCGATGTACCAAGCCATGACAGCCGCGCTGGAGGCCGCGAAGGAAGACGGCGCCGTGCGCGCGGTGCTGTTCACCGGCCAGCCGGGCATCTTCACCTCGGGCAACGACATCGAGGACTTCATGCAACGCGGCACGGGCCAGGGCCAGGGCAGCGACGCGATGGAATCGCCGGTCTTCCAGTTCATGCGCGCGCTGATCGAATGCGACAAGCCGGTTGTGGCCGCTGTCACCGGCGCGGCCATCGGCATCGGCACGACGATGCTGTTGCACTGCGACTTCGTCTACGTGTCGGACGAAGCCCGCCTGGCGATGCCTTTCGTCGGACTGGGTCTGGTGCCCGAGTTCGCGTCCAGCCTGGTCGTGCCGCAGTTGATGGGTCACCGACGCGCGGCCGAAAAGCTCTTGCTGGGCGACCCCTTCACGCCGGAACAGGCGGTGGAATGCGGCATCGCCAGCGCGGTGCTGCCGGCCGGCGAGGTCATCAACCACGCGCGGCGCATCGCCGAACGCTTCAACGCGCTGCCGCCGGGCGCCGTTCGGGAATCGAAGCAGCTGATGCGCGGCCCGCAGCACGAAGAACTGCTGAAGACCATCCGCAGCGAGGGCGAGATCTTTGCCCGCCGTTTGCGCAGCCCCGAGGCGATGGAGGCCTTCCAGGCTTTCTTCCAGAAGCGCAAGCCCGACTTCTCAAAGTTCTGAAGCCGAATACCCCATCCACCGGAGACCGCCGATGACCACCCTGCAAGGCAAGACGCTCGTGATCACCGGTGCCAGCCGCGGCATCGGCCTGGCCATCGCCAAGCGCGCGGCGGCAGACGGCGCCAACATCGTGATCCTGGCCAAGACCACCGAGCCGAATCCCAAGTTGCCGGGCACGTTGTCCAGCGCAGCGGCCGAGATCGAAGCCGCAGGCGGCCAGGCATTGCCGGTGCAAACCGACATTCGCGACGAGAACGCCGTGGCGCGGGCGATGGCCGCTGCGCTGGAACGCTTCGGCGGCATCGACATCCTGATCAACAACGCCAGCGCCATCAGCCTGACGCCGACTTCGATGACGCCGATGAAGCGCTTCGATCTGATGTTCGGCGTCAACGTGCGCGGCACCTACTGCTGCACGCAGGCCGCATTGCCCGAACTGCTGAAGAGCGCCAAGGCCGGCCGCAATCCGCATGTGCTGAACATGAGCCCGCCGCTGAGCATGAAAGAACACTGGTTCCGCCCGCATGTGGCCTACAGCATGGCCAAGTACGGCATGAGCGAATGCACACTGGGCCACGCCGGCGAATTTCGCGCGCACGGCATTGCGGTCAACAGCCTGTGGCCGCGCACCGCCATCGCCACGGCGGCGATGCAGATGATTCCGGGCGTCGACCTCGCACTGTGCCGCAAGCCCGAGATCCTGGCGGACGCGGCATACCTCATCCTGACCAGCGACGCCCGCGCCAACACCGGCAATTTCTACATCGACGACGAACTGCTCGCGCAGCACGGTGTGACCGACTTCGACCGCTACGCGATGACACCGGGCAACACCAACTTCATCCCCGACTTCTTTGTCGATTGAGTCCGGGGGGATGGGGGGATGGCTGCCGGTCGATTGCAGCGGCAGAATGCGCGGAACTCCAGGAGCCGCAGCCATGAAGACCCTGTCCATTGCCGCAGTGCTGACGTTGGCGCTGAGCAGCGCCGTCGCCCAGGCTGCGACGCTGTATGACCCCGGATTGGGCACCATGCCCACGGCGCAGGGCTGGTCCGTACTGGCGGCCGGCAGCGCCGCGACGCAGAGTCTGCCGGGCGGCCGTCTGCGCACCGACACGCAGACCGACCCGGCGGTGGTGCAGTTCGTCAACTACGCCAGCCCGCCCGTCGGCACCAGCCTGGACACGGTGGCGGGCTTCACGCTGAGCTTCGGTCTGCAGATCGTGGCCGAAGCGCACCAGTCCGCCAACCGTGCCGGCTATTCGGTGCTGGTGCAGGGCCTGGACCAGGCGCAGGCGCTGGCGTTGTCGTTCTGGGGCAACGAGGTCTGGGCCCTGGCCTACACGCCCGGTGGCGCCGACAGCGGGTTCGTGCACGGCAACGGCGCGCCGCTGGACACCACCACGGGCCTGCGCCAGTACGCACTGACCGTACAGAACAACGCCTAAACGTTGCGGGTCGACGGCGCCGCGCTGCTCAGCGGCAGCATGGTCGACTATCCGGTGCTGGGCCTGAGCACCGTGGTCTATGGCCTCAGCAACACCCTGTTTTTTGGCGACGACACCTCGCGCGGTCAGTCCGTCACCGAACTGGGGCTGGTCAGCATCTCTGCCATTCCCGAACCGGCCAGCGGCGGGCTGTTGCTGGCGGGACTGGGGCTGGGCGGCCTGGCACTGGGGGCGCGGCGCAGGCGGATCAACGCGGTACCGGTCGGGGCTGCCCTTGCGCGTCGATGGCCACGTAGGTCAAGTCGGCTTCGGTGACTTTCACCACGTGCAGGTTGGCCGGGTTGCGTTCGGCATACACCTCCACCCGCACGCTGATGCTGGTGTTGCCGATGCGCGTGATGCGGGCATAAAAGCTGAGCAGGTCGCCCAGCGACACCGGCTGCTTGAAGACGAACTGGTTGACCGCCACCGTGGCGATGCGGCCCCTGGCGATGCGTGACGGCAGCACCGCCCCGGCCAGGTCGACCTGGGCCATGATCCAACCGCCGAAGATGTCGCCGTTCGCGTTGACATCGGCCGGCAACGGAATGACGCGCAGCACCAGTTGCGCGCCGTCGGCCAGCACGGCGGGCGCCATCGGCGGCTGGGTGTAGACCGGGGCTTGAACAGCAGGCAGGTTCATGGCAAATCCTCTGGGCACTCGGCGCTAGGGCGGGCAACGACAATCGCGCTATGCGTTCCTTAGCCACTGTACCGCCTGCCCCCGCCCCGGCCCCCGCCACCGCCACGACTGACGCCGACGCCCCGCCCCGGTCCGACTGGGGCACGCTGGCCAAGCTTTTGCCCTATTTGTGGCACTACCGCTGGCGCGTCGGGTTCGCGCTGGGCTTCATGGTGCTGGCCAAGGTGGCCAACGTCGGCGTGCCGCTGCTGCTGAAGAACCTGGTGGACACGTTGGCCCTCAAGCCGGGTGACCCGAAAGCGCTGCTGGTGGTGCCGCTGGGGTTGGTGGCGGCCTATGGCGCGCTGCGCCTGTCCACCTCGCTGTTCACCGAATTGCGTGAACTGACATTCGCCAAGGCCACCGAGGGCACCGCGCGCAGCATCAGCCTGCAAGTGTTTCGCCACCTGCACGCCCTGAGCCTGCGCTTCCACCTGGAACGCCAGACCGGCGGCATGACGCGCGACATCGAACGCGGCACGCGGGCCGTGCATTCGCTGATCTCGTATTCGCTGTACAGCATCGTGCCCACGTTGATAGA
>JAYSYH010000082.1:0-2133 GCA_043716645.1 Betaproteobacteria bacterium
AGCGTCGGCACCGCCCCGCGGCCCAGTCTTTCCTCCGGCACGAAGTGCACGCCCAGGTGCCGCCGGTGCGCCGGGCCGAAACCACCGACATCCTGGCCAAATACCTGCACCATCGCCGGCTCGGCGCGCGTGTCTTCGCCGGAAAGCGCGTACAGCAACTCCTTTTGCCCGTTGCCCGAGACGCCGGCAATGCCGACCACCTCGCCCGCGCGCACCTCGAGCGACACCGCTTCCAGATCGACTCCGAACGGATCGTCCATGCGCATTTGCAGGCGCTGCACCCGCAGCACCGTCTCACCGGAGCTCACGTTGTTGTGCTCCAGCGCCGGCGGCTCGGCGCCGATCATCAGCCGCGACAGCGACGCGTTGGTTTCCTGCTGCGGGTTGCAGACGCCGGTGACAACGCCAGCGCGCAGCACGGTGCAGGCGTTGCACAGCTCGCGGATCTCGTGCAGCTTGTGGCTGATGTACAGGATGCTGCAGCCTTCGGCAGCCAGCTTTTTCAGCACCACGAATAGTTTCTCGACGGCCTGCGGGGTCAGCACCGAGGTCGGCTCGTCCAGGATCAGCAGCTGCGGATTGGTCAGCAGCGCGCGGATGATCTCCACCCGCTGCATCTCGCCCACCGACAGCGTGTGGATCGGCCGGGCCGGATCGATGTCGAGTCCGTAATCGGCGGCCTTGGCAGCAACGCGCGCCGTCACCTCGGCCAGCGTGAGTCTCTTGTCGAGCCCGAGCCAGACGTTCTGCGCCACCGTCAGTGTGTCGAACAGGCTGAAATGCTGGAACACCATGCTGATGCCCAGCACCCTGGCTTCCTGCGGATTGCGCACCGCCACCGGCTCTCCATTCCACAGCACGATGCCCGCATCGGGCTTGACAGAGCCGTAGATGATCTTCATGAGCGTCGACTTGCCAGCACCGTTTTCCCCGAGCACGGCGTGCGTCTCACCCGGCTGCACCGTCAGCGAAATGCCATTGTTGGCGACCACGGCGGGATAGCGCTTGGTGATGCCGGTGAGCTGGAGTCGGGGAGCTGTCATCGGAGACGGTCGCCCATTATCCGGCCCGAACGACCGCGCGACCAGCGAAAAGCGCTTGATCTCTCATGGCGGGAGCTGCATTCTTCTCATGTGGCAAAGCTTATGCTGCGGTGTGGGCCAACCGGCCCGCGCGAACCAGGCGCCAGACTCTGTTGAAAACCGATCCCATGGACACCCGGACCCTCACTTTCCTGCGCCGCGGCCAGCCGGTCTCGCTGCGCAATGTACCACCCGACCGCACATTGCTGGACGTGTTGCGCGAGGACCTTGGGGCGACAGGAACCAAGGAAGGTTGCGGCGAGGGGGACTGCGGGGCGTGCACGGTGGTGCTGGGTGAGTTGACACAAGTGTCAACCGGGGAAGTCGAGGGCGATGGCATCAAGTACCGCGCCATCAACAGCTGCATCCGGCTGGCCCATTCGATCGCCGGCATGGCGGTGTGGACGGTCGAGGACATCGCCGGCGCGGACGGCACGCTGCACCCGGCCCAGGAAGCGATGGTGCAGTGCCACGGCTCGCAGTGCGGCTTCTGCACGCCGGGCTTCGTCATGAGCCTGTTCGGCATGTACCAGAACCATGTCTGCCAGGGGCGCTCCGTGACCCGGCAGCTGGCGCAGGAAGAACTTTCCGGCAACCTGTGCCGCTGCACCGGCTACCGGCCGATCTTCGACGCCGCGCAGCGGATGCAGCAGCTGCCGGTGGTAGCAGTGGACGAGACTGCCCTGGTGGTGCAACTGCGACAAATCAGGGCGCGTCCCGCCAGCGGGTATCTGGCGCCGCGGTCGCTGGACGATCTCCTGGCCGCCCGCGCGGCGCATCCCGCCGCCCAGTTGGTGGCAGGCTGCACCGACGTGGGGCTGTGGATCACCAAGCTGCACATGCAGTTCGACAGCGTGCTCGATGTGACCCGGGTCGACGCGTTGCGGCGCGTCGAGCGCTACCCAAACCATCTTGCGATTGGCGCCGCCGTCACCCTCACCGACGCCTTCGCTGCGCTGGTGCAGGAGCGACCGCAGCTGAAAACATTCGCCCAGCGCTTTGCCGGACTGCTGGTTCGCAACGCGGGCACGCTGGGCGGCAACGTCGCCAA
>JAYSYH010000083.1:0-6603 GCA_043716645.1 Betaproteobacteria bacterium
GCAACGTCCGCCGCGGCGGGGGCGCGGTATCCGCGCTGCCCGCTGCGCTGTTGCCGCTCGAACGGCTCTCTTTTGTGGACGACAAGGGTCGCACACTGACGGTGGACGACTGGCTCCGCGAGACCTACACCGATTCCATCGTCGTGCTTCACAAGGGCCGCGTCGTCTTCGAGCGCTACATGAACGGCACGCAGCCAGAGACACCGCACCTCCTGTTCTCCATCACGAAAAGCTTCACCGGCTTGATCGCCGCCGAGCTGATGCAGGAGGGGCGCCTAGACCCTGAGGCGCTGGTGACGCGCTACGTGCCCGAACTTGAGGCTAGTGCTTGGGGCGACATGAAGCTGCGCCAAGTGCTCGATATGACCGGCACGGTGCGATTTCGGGAGGTCTACACCGATCCCACGACCGAGATCTTTCCGTACCTGTACGCCAGCGGTTTGCTTCCGGCGCCTGCAAGCTACAGCGGCCCAAGCGACATCTACGCTTTCCTGCGCACCTTGAAGAAGGGCGACGGCGAGCACGGCGACGGCTTCGTCTACCGCACGGTTCATTCGGAAGTGCTCGGCTGGATCGTGTCGCGTGTCACAGGTCGCCACTTCGCCGATCTGCTGTCCGAGCGCATCTGGACCAAGCTGGGCATGGAAGAGGACGCCAACGTGATGGTCGATCGCATCGGTACGCCGCTGCAAGGCGCGGGCCTCTCGGCCAGTGCGCGAGACCTTGCACGTTTCGGCGAGATGCTGCGTCGGGGTGGAGAGTTCAACGGCCAACGCGTGCTGAGCGCCGCTGCGATTGCAGACATGACGCGCGGCGGCGACCGCGAGAAGTTCAAGGCCTCGGGAATGAGCTTCCGCCCGGGCTACAGCTACCGCAATCAGTGGTGGGCCCTGAACAATGCCGACGGCGCCTACGAGGCGTCCGGAGTTAACGGCCAGATGCTGCACGTCAACCCTGCCGCCGAGTTGGTGGTAGTCAAGCTCTCGTCTCATCCCGTGGCCGCTGCCGCGTTCACGCATCCGCTCACGCTGCGGGCATGGGATGCCCTGGCGCGTGCCGTGCGGGGCGACACGAAGCCCTGACCCACGACCCACCGGAAACGCATCGAATCAACCCTTCAAAACACAGAACCTCCCCATGGACATGAACGCACTCCAACTGTTTCTCAGCACCACCGTCACGCAGTTGGCGATCAAGATCGCTGGCGCCCTGGCGTTCTGGATCGTGGGCCGATGGTTGATCGGCAAGGTCGTCGGCCTGATGCAGGCGGGCATGAACCGCAATCACATCGACCCGACGCTGACCAAGTACCTCGCCTCGATCGTCAACGTCGCGTTGAACATTGCATTGGTGCTCGGTATCCTGGGCTATTTCGGCATCGAGACGACCAGTTTCGCCGCGATGCTGGCGGGCGCCGGGGTGGCCATCGGATTGGCTTGGAGTGGCATGCTAGGCAACTTCGCAGCCGGAGCCTTCATGCTGGTGCTGCGGCCGTTCAAAGTGAACGACTTCGTGCAGATCGGTGGTGTGCTGGGCACCGTGCACGAGCTGGGACTGTTCGGCACCACGATCGTCACGCCCGACAACGTGCTAACCCTGGTGGGCAACAGCAAGGTATTCGGTGACACCGTCATGAACTTCTCCGCCCGACCAGTGCGGCGGGTTGACCGCACGGCGCAGCTGGCTGGCGGCGTCGACATCAACGATGCGCTGTCGCGTTTCAAGGCTGGGCTGGCGGGTATAACAAACGTAGCCACCGTCCCCGCGCCCGAAGTCAACGTGCTCGACATCAACCTCGTTGGCCCTGTGATTGCCGTGCGCAGCTACTGCCACACTGACCATTACTGGCAGGTCTATTTCGACATAAACGCGATGATCCTGCGCGTGGCGGCTGAGGCCGGGTGGCCCGCACCTACACCGGCGCAAATCATGCTGACGAAACCGTTGCAAGAATGACCGGATTCAAGGCCAATATTTGCATTAACTCGTTAGAAAACTGCAAGGAAGTTCAAACATGAAATACAGTTTTAGACGACATTGGGCCCTTGCGTTGATCATGGCCGCGCTAACGCTTGGCGGCCCACCTGGGCATGCGCTGGCACAAAACGCCAACGACACAGCGGTGATTTACTCCCAAGAGGAGCTAGATCAGTTGCTCGCGCCTGTGGCCCTGTACCCCGACGCGCTGCTGGCGCAGCTGTTGTCGGCGGCAACCTACCCGCTTGAGGTGGTGCAGGCCGCCCGGTTCATACAACGAAATCCAACTTTAAAGGGCGAGGCTTTGGGGCGATCGGTAGCGTCGCAAGGCTGGGAACCCAGCGTCGCTTCGCTTGCGCAGTTCCCTTCCGTGCTGGTGATGATGAACGACAAACTCGAGTGGACGCAGCAGCTCGGGGACGCCTTTCTGGGCGACTCCGGTGCCGTCATGAATGCAGTGCAAGGACTGCGAGCCAAGGCGCAGGCGGCAGGTAATCTGCAATCCAACGATCAGCAGCGCATCGTGGTTGAGGAGCGTTACATCGTGATTGAGCCGGTGCGGCCCCAAGTGGTGTTTGTGCCGTACTACAACCCGGTCGTCGTTTACGGCGCATGGCTGTGGCCAGCACGACCGCCTTGGTTCTGGGTACCGCCGCCGATCTACCGCCCCGTGACTTGGGGGCAGGCAGTCGCTACGGGTGTCGTGTGGAGCGTTGCTATCGGCATCACCCAATCCATCTGGTTCGATGTGCGGCCCAGTTGGCGCGATCGCCAGCTGACGATCATCAATGTGCGTCCTGGCCTGCCAGCCTATCGACCGGGTGCGTGGGTGCACAACCCGGCGCATCGGCAGGGTGTGGCGTACCGCGACGTGCTGACGCGTGACCGCTTTGCGCCAGTCAACCGTCCGGCCGTTGACAAGCGCGAGCCAGCACGCGGTCGCGACGACACGCTTCGTCCGGCGTTGCGACCGAGCGTTCAACCCCCAAGGGTTGCCTTACGGCCTGCTCCTGTTCCGTCTCCCGCAATCCGTCCGGCTTTGCGGCCGAGCGTCCAACCCCCAAGGGTTGCCACACGGCCTGCTGTTCCGTCGCCCGCAATCCGGCCGGCGCCGCGGCCCGAGACAAAGCAGGAGATGATCCCGGTACCTCGCCGGGATTTACGTCCAGCCGTTCGCCCGGCGCCGAGAACCGCCCCGAAGCCGCTGCTACTTCAACCCGGTGCGCCACGCGAGATTACTGACGCGCAGGCTGCGCGCGGTAACGCCAGCCGAACCCGCAGCAAACTTTGAGAGACATGCTGGGACGATCGTTTTTAAACTTTTTCCTCAGCTTGGCAGCGGATTGCGACGCACCAGCCTCGGCCTACTTCTCGCCGTCGGCGTCGTCATTTCCGCAGATGCAGCGCCCGCGTCCGAATCCCGTCAGGCAAAGTTCTCTACGCCGCAGGAGGCGGCGCAGGCGCTCGTGCAGGCCGCACGAGACAACGACCCAATGGCGCTTCGCCGCATTCTTGGACCTGGCGCAGGTCGCGTTATCGCGTCGGGTGACGCTGTTCAAGACGAGCGCACCCGCCTGGAGTTCCTGGCGGCGGCTGGCGAAGCGGTCGTCACCGAATCTCTGAACGCCGACAAGACCATCGTGCTGCTTGGGCAGCGCGCATGGCCGTTGCCCTTCCCGTTGATGCGTGACGCGCAAGAGCGGTGGCACTTTGACACACGCGCCGGCCTGCGGGAATTTTTAGATCGGCAAATTGGTGCCAATGAACTGGGCGTCATGGAAGCCGTTCGAGCGTATGTTGATGCTCAGCGAGAGTACGTCCTTCGCGACCGCAATCGCAATGGGCTGCTCGAGTACGCCCAATCACTGATCAGCACTGAAGGCCAGCGCGACGGCCTGTACTGGCCGGTCGAGCCGGGCCAACCACCGTCGCCACTTGGCGCAGCGCTGGGTGTGGCCGAGGTGCGCTCGCTTAGGCCGTCGAACGAACCGCCACAGCCTTACCACGGCTATTTTTTCCGATTGCTGACGGCTCAAGGACCCGCGGCGCCGGGGGGTGCATTGGACTACCGCGTCGGCACGCGTCTGATCGGAGGCTTTGCGTTGGTGGCATACCCCGCGCGCTGGGGCGTCAGTGGCGTGGACTCTTTCATCGTCAACCACCAAGGGGTCGTCTACAGCCGCAACCTTGGCAAGGACACGGCCCGGATAGCTACCTCGATGCTGCGGTACGACCCGGGACCGGGTTGGAGGCTTGAATCCGCCGCGGAGGCCAGCAGCAGCCCGCTCGTGGGCACCAACTGGCGCTTGACGAGCCCGGCTAATGGAAGCCGTACAGTTCCCAGCCTGCAGCTCAGCAGCGAAGGCCGTGTTGCCGGTAGTGACGGGTGCAACCGGCTCGTCGGCAGCTACACACTGAACAACGATCGCATCGGCTTTGGCGCGCTAGCTACCTCGCGCATGTCGTGTTCAGCCATGAACGGCCGTGACGCAAATTTCCAGCGTGCTGTCACGGAGACGGCGCAATGGCGCATCAGCGGGTCGCAGCTTCAACTTCTGGCTGAGGACGGGCGTTTGTTGCTGCGGCTCCAGCGCACGTCAGAAAATTGACAGAGTAACAACGGCATGTTTACAACCGAGGAATACCCATGATCAAACGCCTTTATCGATGTTTTCTGCTGCCCGCGCTTGCGAAGGTGGCGATGCCTGCGCGTGGAGGTTCCCGCAGGGCACCGATTACATATCCTGATCAAATGTTGGTCGGGAATGACACGACATGGAAAGCAAGCAAAGTCTCAAAGGCACTAGCAACGTTTTTCTTAGCCACGGTTTCAAAGCGCGTGACGAGAGCGAGCGGGTGGTCTAGTGCCGCGCTGCTTTGCCTATTGCAGGCAGCGCCGGTTTCGGCAGCTTCCTTTGAAGGAGAAGCGGCCTACCTTGAACGCATCATGCCGCCTGCGGGTGCCGTTCTTGTGGTGAGTCTAGAAGATACGGCGCGTGCTGATGCGCCGTCGACTGAGCTGGCAGCGTCCCGCATGCGTCTGGCCGGCGAACCTCCCTATCGCTGGCGGCTCGACTACGACGAGCGTCTAGTCAATTCGTCCAGCCGCCCAGTGCTGCGTGCCCGAATCGAAACACCAGCGGGCTTATGGATGAGTACCGATACGAGGTTGCCGGCCTTCACACCAGCACCCGTATTACAGCTGCGCAGGGTCGCGCAGGCACCGGACCCATGCGCCAGCGCCAGCACGCAGGCGGCATTGAACGCATACGCTTACAAAAGCTTTCTCGCCGCATCAGCAAAGATGGGCTCACAGCTGCAACAAATCGAATCGGCCTTGACGCCGTCGCGGCGGACCGCCTGGCGCGATGTGCAAAAGACATGGCTAACGTTCAGGACGCAAAGCTGTCAGTTTGAGAGCAGCGCTGTTCAGGGAGGCAGCGCAGGGCCTATGGTTCAGTGGCAATGTGCGGCCCGGATGACAAGGGAGCGAACTGCAGCACTGGCGCGTCTCGCGTCATGTCCTGAAGGGGACATTGCATGCTCCCCCCGCAATATTCTTAAAGATACGCCATGATTTCTTGTCTCTTTCGTTCTGGCATTTTCTGGTTGTGCTGCCTTGCGGCATGTCCGTTAGTAAGCTGGGCGCAGTCGCCGATCGCGAGGACAGCGTCTGGTCCGGTACAAGGCGCGATCGAGAACGACCTAGCGGTGTTCCGCGGACTGCCATATGCAGCACCCCCCGTAGGTGAGCAGCGATGGCGCGAGCCACAGCCGGTTCAGCCCTGGTCGGCCGTGCGGCAGACAAGCACTGCGGGCGCTTCATGTCCGCAAAAGCGCGGATTGGCGCTGGAGGGCGGCGGTGACCCCGGCACCATCAATGAAGACTGCCTTTACCTGAATGTCTTTACGCCGCGTGCCGAGGCCGGCGCAAAGTTGCCGGTGATGGTGTGGATTCATGGCGGAGCCCTGATTTTTGGCGGCGGGGGGTTGCCGCTGTACGACGGCAGTGCGCTGGCGCGGCGCGGTGCGGTGGTGGTCACTCTGAACTACCGGCTCGGGCGGCTGGGGTTTTTCACCCATCCGGCGCTGGAGCAGGAGCGCCCGGGCGGCCCGGTTAATTTTGGGCTGCTCGATCAGATCGCAGCCTTGCAATGGGTACGGCAAAACATCGAGGCATTCGGTGGGGATGCGACCAAAGTCACGGTGTTTGGGCAGTCGGCGGGCGCGCAAAGCGTATTGGCGCTGATGGCTTCCCCCCTCGCCGCTGGCCTCTTCCAGGGTGCAATCGCCGAGAGTCCGTATAGCTATTCCGGCCATACACGTGCCAAGGCTGCAGCAACTGGTGCCGCGATTGCTGATGCTGTTGGCCTGCCGGGTGCGCGTGCAACCATGGATACGCTGCGGCGGATTCCAGCCGAACGTTTGTCGGCACTTAACGGCAATGAAGTGTCACTCACCTCCTCTTTCATCACCGGCGACGCCGCCGTCCCCCTGCCGCTTCTTGAAGTGTTTCAACAAGGCCGGGAGGCTGCGGTGCCGCTTGTTATCGGCAGTAACAGCGACGATGCCAGCGTGGTGCTGGCCTTCGGCATTGACCCGGCGCAGGCAGTGCAAAAACTGGGC
>JAYSYH010000084.1:0-2106 GCA_043716645.1 Betaproteobacteria bacterium
CCTGGCCAACAAGAACAAGATGGCCGAAACCATCGCCGGCAAGGCCTATGTCAACACCAGCGTGGACGCCATCAACCAACGCATCCTGGGCCGCTACCAGAACGGCATGGGCAGGACCTGGGACGACCCGAACCACATGAAGTTCTTCAACGACGGCGCGGTGAACTTCCCCTATCTGTCCGACGGCATGTGGTTTTTGACGCAGCACAAGCGCTGGGGCCTGATGAAAGAGCATCCGGACTACCTGGCCGTGGCCAGGCAGATCAACAAGATCGACATCTACAAGCAGGCCGCCAGCGCCGCCAAGGTGAGCATTCCGAAGGACGCGATGCGCACCAGCAAACTCATCGACGGCACGGTCTGGGACGGCAAGGACCCGAAAAAGTATGCCGACAGCTTCAAGGTTCACGCCTGAAGCCGCCCCTGAAATTTTATTGAAACATTACTTCCAGAGGTGACGTCATGGTCAGTGCCGTATTTCACAGCCCCAGGGAAGCCGCCCTGCCGGCCGCTTCAGGCGCGGAGCAGAGCGCTACGCATTCGATAGCTACTCATGCAGACGGGACAAGCGCGAAAGCCATAAAAAACCTAAAAAAAACCACGGCACTGGCGACCAGGTCTCAGCGGGACTTCTCGGCGCTGTGGCTGCGCGTCCTGCCGCCCCTGCTCGGGCTGGCGCTGCTGGCAGTGATCTGGGAAGTGGTGTCCATCGCCACCAAGGCGAGCATTCCGTCGCCCAAGGACACCTTCCTGCAGGCCGTGGTGCTGTTCAGCGACCCGTTCTACCGCAACGGCCCGAACGACCAGGGTGTGGGCTGGAACGTGCTGTCCTCGCTCAAGCGCGTGGCCATGGGCTTTGGCCTGGCGGCCATCGTCGGCATTCCGGTCGGCTTCCTGATCGGCCGCTTCACCTTTTTGAGCCACATGTTCAACCCGCTCATCAGCCTGATGCGCCCGGTGTCGCCGCTGGCCTGGCTGCCGATTGGCCTGCTGGTGTTCAAGGGCGCCGACCCGGCCGCGATCTGGACGATTTTCATCTGCTCGATCTGGCCCATGATCATCAACACCGCCGTCGGCGTGCAGCGCGTGCCGCAGGACTACATGAACGTGGCGCGGGTGCTGAACCTGTCGGAATGGAAGATCGTCACCAAGATCCTGTTTCCCTCGGTGCTGCCCTACATGCTGACCGGCGTGCGGCTGGCCGTGGGCACCGCCTGGCTGGTGATCGTCGCGGCCGAGATGCTGACCGGCGGCGTCGGCATCGGCTTCTGGGTCTGGGACGAGTGGAACAACCTGAACGTCAAGAACATCATCATCGCGATTTTCGTGATCGGCATCGTCGGCCTGGCGCTGGAATACGCGCTGATCAAGCTGGCCACGGCGTTCACGTTTGAAGAAGTCAAGAACTGAGCTGCCGACCCAACCCAAGGACCACGACCATGAACACCCCCGTCAATCCCCAGTACATCGACATCCAGGGCGTCGAGCAGACCTTCAAGACCAAGAAAGGCCCGTTCTGCGCGCTGCAAAACGTCAACCTCAAGGTCGCCAAGGGCGAATTCGTCGCGCTGATCGGCCATTCGGGCTGCGGCAAATCGACGCTGCTCAACCTGATCGCCGGCCTCACCATGCCGACCCAGGGCGTGCTGCTGTGCGCCAACCGCGAGATCGCCGGCCCCGGCCCGGAGCGCGCGGTGGTGTTCCAGAACCATTCGCTGCTGCCCTGGCTGACCTGCTTCGAGAACGTCTATCTGGCGGTCGAGCGGGTGTTTTCGGCGACTGAAAGCAAGGCGCAGCTCAAGGCGCGCACCGATGCGGTGCTGGCGATGGTTGGCTTGACGGCAGCGGCGCAAAAGCGCCCCGGCGAAATCTCGGGCGGCATGAAGCAGCGGGTCGGCATTGCCCGTGCGCTGTCGATGGAGCCGAAAGTGCTGCTGCTCGACGAGCCCTTCGGCGCGCTCGATGCGCTGACCCGCGCCAAGCTGCAGGACGAGCTGCTGCAGATCGTCGCCAACACGCACAGCACGGTGGTCATGGTGACGCACGATGTCGATGAGGCGGTGCTGCTGAGCGACAAGATCGTGATGATGACCAACGGCCCGTCGG
>JAYSYH010000085.1:0-19836 GCA_043716645.1 Betaproteobacteria bacterium
ACCGCCACGACCCGGCTTGGCTGGAGGCCCAGTACAACAACCGCGCCCGCGTGCCTGAGCATGCTGAAGTTTTCTCGCGCTGGGCTGCGGCATCGGCGCTGGCGCGGCAGTCCGGCCCTTGCGTGCTGGACCTGCCTTACGGCGATGGCGTGGGCGAGACGCTGGATATCTTTCCCGCCGCCGCTGCCACGTCACCGGCACCGGTGCTGGTGTTCATCCACGGTGGCTACTGGCGTTCGTTGGACAAGGCTGATCATTCCTTCATCGCGCCTGCGTTCACTGCCCACGGCGCCCTGGTGGTGGTGCCGAACTACGCGTTGTGTCCGGCGGTGGACGTCGAGCACATCGTGATGCAAATGGCCAAGGCCGTAGCCTGGGTCTGGCGGCACGCCGGCGAGCACGGCGGCGACGTCTCGCGCATCGCGTTGGTCGGGCATTCAGCCGGTGGGCATTTGGCCAGCATGCTGCTCAGTTGCCGCTGGAAGCAGGTGGACAACGAACTGCCTGCGCAACCGGTGGCCGGGGCCCTTTCGATCTCGGGTCTTTACGACCTAGAGCCGTTGCGCCACACCCCTTTTCTGCAAGCCGATCTGAAATTGACGCCGACTTCCGTCTCGCGCCTCAGCCCGGCCTTCTTTCCGCGCCCCAAGGGCGGCAAGCTGTACGCAACAGTCGGCCTGGCTGAAAGCGACGAGTTCTTGCGGCAGAACCGGTTGATCCGTGATGTCTGGGGCCCGACCGCCGTGCCGGTCTGCGAGACCGTGCCAGATGCCCACCATTTTTCCGTGCTGAACAGTCTGGTTGATCCGGCTGGACGGCTGCATGCGCTGGCCTTGCGCCTGCTGGATCTGCAGTGACGGCCGGCGCCTGCTCGTGATGCCTTCGCCCGTGCTCGCTCCGGCGCTGAATCCGGCGCTGAATCCCGCATTGAATCCCGCGCTCTCGCCGATCACCGCCGGCCTGTGGCGGCTGCACGAATGGCAGTTGGACACGCCGGCGCTGGTGCGCTGGATCGAGCAGGCGCTCGACCTCGGCATCAGCAGTTTCGACCACGCCGACATCTATGGCGGCTACACCGTGGAGGCCCTGTTCGGCGCCGCGTTGGCCACAGCGCCGGCGTTGCGCCAGCGCCTGCAGATCGTGACCAAGTGCGGCATCCGGCTGGTGCACCCGAACCGGCCGGCGCACACGGTGAAGGCCTACGACACCTCGCGCGCGCACGTGTTGGCTTCGGTGGAGGAATCGCTGCGCGCGCTGCGCACCGACCGCATCGACCTGTTGCTGATCCACCGGCCCGACCTGCTGATGGACCCGGACGAGTTGGCCGACACCTTTCGCCTTTTGCTGGCTGCCGGCAAGGTGCTGCACTTCGGCGTCAGCAACCACACGCCGGGGCAGTTGGCGATGCTGCGCAAGCGGCACCCGCTGGCCACCAACCAGATCGAGTTCTCGCCGCTGCAGATGCGCGCGCTGGCCGACGGCACGCTGGAGCAGTGCGTCGATCTGGGGCTGCGGCCGATGGCCTGGTCGCCGCTGGCCGGCGGGCGCCTGTTCGACGGCAGCGATGCCCAGGCGACACGCGTCTGGGGCGTGCTGCAGCAACTAGCTGCTCAGTACGGCGTCAGTGTCCCGACGGTGGCCTACGCGTGGATCCTGCGCCACCCGGCGCGGCCGATCCCGGTCACGGGCACCCGGCGGCTGGACGGTTTGCGTGATGCTGTGGCGGCGCTGGATTTGCGCCTCAGTTCGGCCGAGTGGTACCGCGTCTGGCAGGCCAGCATCGGCCACGAAGTGCCCTGACTGTGCCGCCAGTGCCGGTGCGCGCAGGCCGTCACCAACCGTGGAAACGCGGCCAGTGTTCGATGCCGCCATCGGCCTTCAGCACCGTGTACGCCGGGAACTGGGCCGCCGTGGCGCAGGCATGGTTGGGCAGCACGCGCAGCCGGCTGCCGATGGGAAAGCGTTGTGCCAGGTTCGCACTTGCCGCGGCGCCGACGTGGCCGTCCCGCCAGGCGACGATGCCGTGTTCCTGGTTGGCGCTGGCCATCACCAGGCCCGGGATCAGCGCGCCGCCGTCGTCGCACACCGCGCCGTAGCCGAAGTCCACGGCCTGCGCCTGCGTGCCGCGGTCGCGGCTCATCGCCATCCAGCCGGCGTCGACCAGCACCCAGCCTTTGTCCAGTTGGTGACCGATGACGGTGCACAGCACGCTGAGCGCGATCTCGTCAGTTCTGCAAACGCCCACGCCGTGCATCACCAAGTCTTGCAGGACGTACACGCCGGCGCGCACTTCGGTAACGCCTTGCAGCGTCTGCGCCGACAAGGCTGTGGGCGTCGAGCCCACGCTGACCTCGAGGCAGGGCAGACCCGCGGCGCGCAGCCGCTCAGCCGCCTGCACGCAGCGTGAACGTTCCTGCTCGGCCATCGCCTGCAGCGATTCAGGCGTGTGGCATTCGTAGCTGGCGCCGGCGTGGGTCATCACGCCTTGCAGCACCGCGCCGCCGGCGTGCAGCGTGCGACCGATGTCCAGCAGCAGGTCGGCATCCGGCAGCACGCCTGCGCGGTGGCCGTCGGTGTCGATCTCAATCATCACCGGGGATGGGTGGCCGGTGGCCACGATGGCCTGTGCAGCCGCCACCGAGTCCACCAGCACCGTCAACGCACAGCCACGTTCGCGCAGCGCCTGCGCTGCCGCCAGCTTGTTCGGCGTGATGCACACGGCATACAGGATGTCGCTGAAGCCGGCCGCGAAAAAAACCTCGGCTTCCTTCATCGTGGACACGGTGATGCCCACCGCCCCGGCCGCCTGCTGGCGCTGCGCCACGGCCACGCACTTGGCGGTCTTCACATGGGGGCGCAGCCGCACGCCCAGCGTGTCGATACGTTGCTGCAGGCGCTGGATGTTGTGCTGCAGGCGCGTTTCTTCGATCAGCGCGGCGGGGGTCGGCAGGTCGTTCAGTGAGAGGTGATGCATGGGCAGCTTCAAGCCATGGCCAGTTTGTGCCTGTGCTGGCGCAACGCATGGATGCTGAGCAACAGCAGCGCCGACCAGATCAGTGCGAAGCCCAGCAGGCGTTGCGGGTCGAAGGGCTCGTGCAGCACCCAGATGCCCAGCAGCAGCTGTAACGTCGGCGAGCCGTACTGCACCATGCCCAGCGTGGCCAGCGGCAGGCGCCGCGCGGCGGCGGCGAAGCACAGTAGGGGAATGGCCGTCAGCGGTCCGGTCAACAGCAGCCATAAGGGCAACCAGGGCTGGCCTTGCTGGGCCTGCTCAGCGGGCATGAGCGCGCCCTGGTGGAAGAAGGTCCACCAGATCAGCGCCGGCACGACGATGGGCGCCAGCAACAGGTTTTCAAGCGCCAGGCCTTCCAGCGCGCCCAGTGGCGCGGTCTTGCGGATCAGGCCGTAGAGGCCGAAGCTGCCCGCCAGTACCAGCGCGATCCACGGCAGCCGGCCGGCATGCCAGGCCAGCCACAGCACGCCGCAGGCCGCCAGACCCACGGCCACCCACTGCACAGGCTTGAGCCTTTCGTGCAGCACCACCACGCCCAGCAGCACACTGAGCAGCGGGTTGATGAAGTAGCCCAGGCTGGCTTCGACAACCTGGCTGGTCTGCACCGCGTAGACATAGGTCAGCCAGTTGAAGGACAGCAGCAGTGCGCTGGCTGCAAACAGCGCCACGCGCCGTGGCCGGCGCAGCGTGTCCCGCAGCCAGGACCAGCGCCCCTGCCAAGCCAATATGCCCAGCACGAAAACCAGTGACCACACTGAACGTTGCAGGACCACCTCAACAGCCGCAAGGTGGGCAATGAGCTGGAAGTACAGCGGGAACATGCCCCAGATGCCGAAGGCCAGCAGGGCGTAGACGAAGCCGATATTCATGGGTGCCGGCATTGTGGCTGGGCCCCTTGCCGTTGCAGAAACGCGGCCCGCAACGGCCTGGTCATTCGGGTCGTCGTGCCGGTTTGCCGGCAGGTTGGATGGCTACACTGCGCGCCATCTCCTGCTCAGGTTCAGCCATGATCGACCCGCAAGCCCGTGCACTCATCGATCTGATCGCCCTGCGCCAACTGCCTGCTGTGCACACGCTCAGCCCCGAAGCGGCGCGCGGCATGTACCGCGACCGTCGCTACCTCACGCAGCCCGAACCACCCGCTGTTGCCGAGGTGCGCGAGTTGCGTACCGACAGCGGCGTACCTCTGCGTCTTTACCGCCCCCAGGCTGCGGATGTGCTGCCAGTGCTGGTCTACTTTCACGGCGGCGGCTGGACCATCGGCGATCTGGAAACGCACGACGTGCTGTGTCGCCAGCTCTGCCTGGGTGCCGGCGTGGCCGTGGTTTCAGTGGACTACGGCCTGGGCCCGGAAGTGCGCTTCCCGGGCGGCTTGAACGACTGCGTGCAAGCCACGTGCTGGGTGCGCGCCCACGCCACTGAGTTGGGTGTGGACGCCGCACGCATTGCGGTGGGTGGCGATAGTGCCGGTGGCAACCTGGCCGCCGTCGTGGCGCTGACGCTGCGCGACGCCGGCGATCCGCCGCTGGCCTGCCAGTTGCTGATCTACCCGGCCACCGACATGCGCGCCGTGGCACCCAGCCACAGCCACAACGGCCAGGGCTACCTGCTGACCAGCGACAGCATCGCCTACTACCGCAGCCACTACATCGAAAACTCTGCGCACTGGGCCGACTGGCGCGCCTCACCGCTGCTGGCCGCCGACCTGACGGGCCTGCCACCGGCCCTGGTGCTGACCGCTGGCTACGACCCGCTGCGCGACGAGGGTCGACAGTACGCCGACGCCTTGTCGGCGGCCGGCAACCGCGTTCAATACATCTGTTTCGAACGCCAGATCCACGGCTTCATCACGATGAGCCGCGTACTGCAGGAAGCGCTGACGGCGGTGGACCTGTGCAGCGCGGTGCTGAAGCGCGAATTGTTCAAGGCTTAGGCGCAAGCCGGCCCCAGGATGCAACACCCACAGCCCAATCAGTTCGCCCTGCTCGCGCAGCGCCGCTTCGGCCCCTTCTTCTGGGTGCAGTTCCTGGGCGCCGGCAACGACAACCTCTTCAAGTTCGCCTTCACCGTGATGGTGACCTACCAGTTGCAGGTCAGCTGGTTGCCGGCCTCGCTGGCCGGGCTGGTGGTCGGCGCGCTGTTCATCCTGCCCTTCGTGCTGTTCTCGGCGACCAGCGGACAGCTGGCTGACAAGTATCCGAAAGAGACGCTGATCCGCTTCGTCAAGAGCTTGGAGATCGCCATCATGCTGCTGGCCGGCTGGGGCTTTGTGCAGGCCAACGTGCCCGTGCTGTTGGCCTGCGTGGCGCTGATGGGCCTGCATAGCACGCTGTTCGGCCCGGTGAAGTTCGCCTACCTGCCGCAGCACCTGACGGAACGCGAGCTGACCGGTGGCAACGGCATGGTCGAAATGGGCACCTTCGTGGCCATCCTGCTGGGCCAGGTGGCGGGCGGGCTGCTGATCGCCATCCCTGGCAACGGCGCGCTGTATGTGGCTTGGGGTTGCGCCACCGTCGCGGTGCTGGGCCGCCTGGTGGCCCAGGCCGTGCCGCCGTCGCCGGCCACCGACCCGCAGTTGCGCATCAACTGGAACCCCTTCACCGAAACCTGGCGCAACCTGCAGCTGGCGCACGAGAACATCGTCGTCTTCCGCTCGCTGCTGGGCATTTCGTGGATGTGGTTCTTCGGCGCGGTGTTCCTGGCTATGTTCCCGGCCTTCGCCAAAGACGTGCTGCACGGTGACGAGCATGTGGCTTCGCTGCTGCTGGTGGTGTTCTCGCTGGGCATCGGCACCGGCGCTTTGCTGTGCGAGATGCTGTCCAAGCGGCATGTCGAAATCGGCCTGGTGCCGCTGGGCGCCATCGGCATGAGCGTCTTCGCCATCGAGCTCTACCTGGCCGCGCGCGACCTGCCGCCGGCAGTCAACCTGACACTGCAAGTGTTCATCGCCCAGCCCGCCCACTGGCGCGTGATGGCCGACCTGGCCCTGCTGTCGCTGTTCACCGGCATCTTCAGCGTGCCGATGTACGCGCTGATCCAGATGCGCAGCCTGCGCACGCACCGCGCCCGCATCATCGCGGCCAACAACATCCTGAACGCGCTGTTCATGATCGTCAGCTCGCTCGGCGTGGGTTTCTTGCTGGGCGCGGGTTTCACGATTCCCGAGGTCTTTCTGGTGGTCGGCCTGCTGAACGCGGTGGTGGCGGGCTACATCTTCCTGATCGTGCCGGAATACCTGCTGCGCTTCGTCGCCTTCGTGCTGACCCGCTGCGTCTACCGCTTGCGCATCCGCGGCGACGAACACATCCCGGTCAGCGGCGCGGCCATCCTGGTCTGCAACCACGTCAGCTACGTCGACGCGGTGCTGTTGATGGCGTCCAGCCCGCGCCCCATCCGCTTCCTGATGGACCACCGCATCTTTGCCCAGCCGGTGCTGGGCTGGTTGTTCAAGCTGGGCAAGGCCATCCCCATCGCGCCGCAGAGGGACGACCCGGCGGCCTACGAAGCCGCCTTTGCTGCGGCCGGCCGCGTGCTGGATGAGGGCGACCTGTTGTGCATCTTCCCCGAAGGCGGCATCACGCGCGACGGTCAACTGGGCGCCTTCAGGGGCGGTGTGATGAAGCTGTTGCAAACCCACCCCGCGCCGGTGGTGCCGATGGCGCTGCACAACCTGTGGGGCAGCTATTTCTCGCGTATCGAAGGCGGCACGGCGATGCGCAAGCCTTTCCGGCGCGGCATCCTCAGCCCGGTGGGCCTGGTGGTGGGCGAGGCGCTGGCCCCGGCGCAGGTGGATTTGCAGGGCCTGCGGACCCGCGTGCAGACCTTGCTGGCCGCTTGAAAACCCGGGTTTGCCGACGGCGTCACGAATAAGCTGCTTGCCGAAAACACTGTATGAACATACAGTGTTTGGGTGGATCTCTTCTCTTCGATCACCGGCTTGGCCGACCCCGCACCGCCCGTGCGGGCGAGGGTGCAGGCGCCCGCGCCTGAAGACCTTCACCCGGCGCTGTGGCGCGCCCACCAGCTGGGCCGCCCGACCAACGCCCAGCAGGGCGTGGTGGCCAGCGGCCATGCCGAACTCGACGCCGAACTGCCAGGTGGCGGCTGGCCCGCCCGCGTGCTGACCGAGCTGCTGCTGCCGCACGCTGGTGTTGGCGAACTGCGCCTGCTGGCCCCGGCGCTGGCCACGCTGCAGCGCCAACAGCGCAGCCTGATGTGGTTCGACCCGCCCGCCGCGCCTTGCGCCTGGGCGCTGGGCGCGCTGGATATCGACGTGCGGCAGCTGGTGGTGGTGCACAGCCGCAGCGGTCAGTTGCCCGCGCTGAAGGGCCGCGCCCGCGCGCTGCTGCCGGCCGCTGACGTGTTGTGGGCGCTGGAACAGGCGCTGAAAAGCGGCCACCTGGGCGCTGCGCTGGCCTGGCTGCCGGCCCGCCTGCCGGCCGACGCGCTGCGCCGCCTGCAACTGGCCGCGCAGGCCCACGATGGCCCGGTTTTCCTGCTGCGCGACGCTGAAATGCGCAGCCGCCCCAGCGCCGCGCCGCTGCGCCTGCTGCTGGGCAGCGCCGGGCCCGACCGCCTGCGCGTGGTCTTGCTGAAGCGGCGCGGCCCGCCGCTGGCCCAGGCGCTGAACCTGGCGCTGGTGCCGGTGCTGTCGGCCACGGCGCTGGCACTGGCGCGGGCCGGGCCGCTGCGGCTACCGTTGGCGGCCGGCAACGCGGCGGTCGCAGCCCCGCTGCGGCGCGCCCTGACGCTGTGAATCGTCTCCTTCCACTGTCTTGAAAGCCACTCATGCCCCAGCACCACCTCACCGGCACCTTCAGCGTCAACATGCAGCCGCAGCCGTGGCCCGATGCCGAAGCGCCTGGCATCACCGTCGGCCGTCTGCTGCTCAGCAAGCAGTACCAGGGCGACCTGCAGGCCAGCGCCCAGGGCCAGATGCTCAGCGCGATGACGGGCGTGAAGGGCTCGGCCGGTTACGTGGCCATCGAAGTCGTCACCGGCACGCTGCTGGGCAAGGCCGGCAGCTTCGCGCTGCAGCACCGCGGCGTGATGGACCGCGGCACGCCCACGCTCAGCGTCGCCGTGGTGCCCGATTCCGGCAGCGGTGAACTGGCTGGCCTGGTCGGCACGCTGGGCATCCGCATCGAAGGCGGCCAGCATTTCTACGACTTCAACTGCACGCTGCCGTGAGGCGTGCCCCACCGTCCCCGCCATGCTCTGGCTCGCCCTGCACCTGCCGCTGCTGTCGCTGGAGTCGTTCTGCGCCACGCTAACGCCTGAGCAACGCGGACGCCCGGCACTGCTGCTGACGGAACACCGCGTCAGCCACGTCAACACGGCGGCAGCCGAACGCGGCATCCGCCCCGGCATGAAGCGCGCCACGGCGATGGCGCTGGCGGGCGATTTGCTGATCGCCGAGTCGGACGCTGCGCGCGACGCCGCCGCGCTGCAGGCCGTGGCCCATGCCGCGCTGGCCTACGCGCCGGCTGTCACGCTGCACGACGAACAGACCGTGCTGCTTGAAGTGCAGGCCAGCCTGCGCCTGTTCCGCGGTCTGCCGGCGCTGTGGCAGCGCCTGCTGGCCAGCGTGGCACCGCTGGGCCACCGCGTGCACAGCGCAGCGGCGCCCACGGCGCTGGGCGCGGCTTTGCTGGCGCGTTGGCAGCCTGGTTTTGATCCGCTTTCCGCGACCGCCATGCCCGGCCCGCACGCCACCACCCTGCGCGCACTGCAAGACCGCCTGGACAACGCCCCCGTGTGGCTGCTGGGCCCCGGCCGCGAACACTGGGACGCGCTGCAGGGCATGGGCCTGCAGACCCTGAGCGACTTGCGCCAGCTGCCGCGCACCGGCCTGGCGCGGCGTTTCGGTGAAAATTTGATGGGCGAGCTCGACCGCGCCCTCGGCCTGCAGCCCGACCCGCGCGTCTGGGCCCTGCTGCCGGCCGTTTTCGAAAGCCGGCTCGAGCTGTACGCCCGCGCTGAAAACAGCGACCAGGTGCTGGCTGGCGCCGCCGTGCTGCTGGCGCGGCTGGTGGCCTGGGCGCAGGCGCGCCAGGTGCGCGTGGCCATCTTCACCCTGGCGATGCAGCACGAAGACCACCGCCACGCCGCGGTGCCGGCCACCGAATTGCACATCGAACTGGCTGAACCGGCGCTGGACGCCGGCCACCTCCAGCTGCTGCTGCGTGAACGCCTGGGTCGCGTCGAACTGGTCGCGCCCACATTGGAATTGCGCCTGCACTGTCACCACACCGTGGCCGCGCCGGCGCCTAACGGCGAACTCTTCCCCACCCGCAGCAGCCAGGCCGAAGGCCTGACCCGGCTGCTCGAACGCCTGCGCGCCCGTCTGGGCGACGCCCAGGTGCAACGCCTGGAGGCCGTGGCCGACCACCGCCCCGAATGCGCCAGTCGCAGCGTGCCGGCCCACGGCGCCATCGGCCGGCGCGTTGCGGGCCCGCCGGGCCCACCGCGCATGGCCCCGTCAAACCTGCCGCTGCACCGCCCGACCTGGCTGCTGCCCGAACCGCTGCCGCTGGCCGCGCACGGCGCGCTGCCACTGCTGCAAGGCCGGCCGCTGCAGCTGCTGAGCGGCCCCGAGCGCGTCGAATCCGGCTGGTGGGACAGCCAGTCCGTGGCCCGCGATTACTTCATCGCGCAGACCGATGACGGCTCGCTGGTCTGGGTCTACCGCGCCCGCGTGCCGGGCGTGGCGGGTGATGTCGACTGGCATTTGCAGGGGCGTTTTGCCTGAGGCACAGCGCGGCGCCCGCAGCGCCAGCTGGCGCCGCACGGGGGCCGCGCGCACGGCCCGTAACATCAACGCAACCTGCAACCTGCAACCTGAAACGACCGCCGTCCACATGGGCCATCCGCCTTTCGAACCCGCCCCCGCGGGTGACCTGCACCGCATCGTGATCGTCGGCGGCGGTGCCGGCGGGCTTGAACTGGCCACCCGCCTGGGCGACACGCTGGGCCGCCAGGGTCTGGCCCACATCACGCTGATCGAGAAAGCGCGTTCGCATTTCTGGAAACCGCACCTGCACGAGATCGCAGCCGGCAGCATGGACCTGCACGCTCACGCCACCGACTACCTGGCGCAGTCGCACTGGCATGGCTTTCGCTACCGCGTGGGCGAGATGGTCGGCCTGGACCGCACGCAGCGCCTGGTGCACGTCGGTCCGGTGCTGGATGAAGACGGGGTCGCAGTCACGCCGGCCTACACGCGCGGCTACGACACGCTGGTCATCGCAGTCGGTAGCGGCACCAACGACTTCGGCACGCCGGGCGTGACTGAGCACGCCATCGCGCTGGAAACGACGGCGCAGGCCCAGCGCTTCCACCGCCGCCTGGTCAACGCCTGCCTGCGCGCGCACATGCAGGTCACGCCGCTGCAACCGCGCCAGTTGCAGGTGGCCATCATCGGCGGCGGTGCCACCGGGGTGGAACTGGCCGCCGAATTGCACAAGGCCACGCGCGCGCTGGTGTCCTACAACCTGGAACGCATCGACCCAGAACGCGACATCCGGTTGAACCTGATCGAGGCCGGCCCGCGCATCCTGCCGGCGCTGCCCGAGCGCATCGCGGCTTCAGCGACGAAGCTGCTGGAAGACCTGGGCGTGCGCGTGCGCACCGCGTCGCGCGTGACCGCCGTCACCGCCGAGGGCGTGGTGCTGGCCAGTGGCGAAGTGGTGCCGGCCGAACTGGTGGTCTGGGCCGCTGGCGTGAAGGCGCCTGAATTTCTGCACGAACTGGGCGGGCTGGAAACCAACCGCATCAACCAGTTGGTGGTGCTGCCCACGCTGCAGACCACGCGCGACGAGGCCATCTTCGCCATCGGCGACTGCGCTGCCGCGCCCTGGCTGGGTCACCAGGGCACGGTGCCGCCACGTGCCCAGGCGGCGCACCAGCAAGCCTCGCACCTGGTCAAGCAATTCCGCCGGCGCGTCAAAGGCCAGGCCCTGCTGCCATGGCGTTACCGCGATTTCGGCTCGCTGGTGTCGCTGGGTGAATACTCGACGGTGGGCAATCTGATGGGTTCGCTGGTCGGCGGCAACCTGTGGGTGGAAGGGCTGTTCGCGCGCACCATGTACCTGTCGCTTTACAAGATGCACCAGGTGGCCTTGCATGGCTGGTGGAAGACGGCGCTGGGCTCGGCGTCACGCTGGCTGACACGCAGCACCGAGCCACGCGTCAAATTGCACTGAGCGTGATGCGAAAACGCAGGCCGGGCTGATTGCCCCAGGTCGGGCCTTTGTCGAAGTGCTCGATGAATACACCACCGTTGGCCAGGATGACTTTCTGCGATGGCCCGTTCCCCGGGTCGGTGGTGATGTCCACGAAGTCCAGGCCTTCGGCGCGGGCCAGCCGCAGCAGCAGGCCGAGTGCCCGCGTCGCGTAGCCGCGCTGGCGTTTCCACGGCACGACCGAGTAGCCGATGTGCCCCAGCACATGCGGCGGCAGGTCGGTCGTGCCCTTCAGCCAGCGCAAGTTGATGCTGCCGGCAAAACCGTCGGCGTCCCACAGCCAGCGCACGCGACCGGGGATGCGGGCTTTCACCGTGCCGTCGGGCGCGTACCACGGCGGGCCCAGCGCTTCGGGGTCGTCGACCAGCACGAACGGGCTGGCCGGGTCGGCTGCGACCTTGGCCAGCGCTTCCAGCGCGGCTTCGGCGCCGCGCGTGGTGTCGGGCGACCAGCCCTGCCGCAGGGCCGCGACGTAGCTGGGCAGGTGTTCGGGCGTTGGGCGCACCAATTCCATCGCGGCGGGCTCCGCGCTCAGCCGGTCAGGGCACCGACTGGTAGTTGGCTGGCACCCACTGGTAGCCCTTGCCGTCGGCGCGCAGTTGGCCGATGCCGGGGAAGGCCACGTGAGCGATGGCCACCAGATAGCCCTGCTTGGCGGCGTCAGCGAAATTCTTGCTGCGCGCAGGGGCAGCGGCCTTGCTGTCGGTGTCGAAAGCGATGGTGGTGCCGGGTAGCGGGAACTGCACCGCGGCCACGTGCATCAGGTCGCCCCAGAACGCGATGCGGCTGCCTTGACTCTCGGCAACGTAGATGGTGTGTCCCGGCGTATGGCCGGCCGCCGACACGGCGCGGATGCCAGGCACCAGTTCGGTGGCGCCGTTAAATGGCTTGAGCTTGCCGGCGGCCACGTAAGGGTTCAGCGACGCCATCGCGCCCTGGAAGAAGCCCTTCGTGTCGCCTTGTGCCTTGTCCAGGTTTTCTTGACTGAGCCAGAAGTCGCCTTCGCGCAGGTCGGCGCGCACCACGGCGTTGGTGAAGACGCGCTGGCCGTTGGCCACCAAGCCGCCGACGTGGTCGGGGTGCATGTGGGTGATGTAGATCTCGTCCACCTGCTTGGGCGTGTAGCCGGCGGCCTTCAGGTTGGCGACCAGCTTGCCCAGCGTCGGGCCAAACAGGCCGGCGGCGCCGGTGTCGATCAACACCAGCTTGCTGCCGGTGTTGACCAAGTAGCCGTTGACCGAGGTCTCGACCGGGGCCTTCAGGTACGAACGCGCCAGCAGGCCGTTGATGACGGCGGCTTTCTGGCCCGTCAGCAGCTTGTCCACTGGCAGCGCCACGGTGCCGTCGGACAGCGCGGTGACTTCGAAGGCACCGACCTTCATGCGGTACCAGCCCGGCGCCTGGCTCGTGGCCATCGCGGCTTCAGCCTGGGCGGCCTGGAAGGGCAGGGCCGTGGTGGCCGCGACGGCCGCGACGGCCAGTGCGGTGATGAAGGAACGGGGGATGGTGGTCATTGGGGTCTCCGTTTGTCAGTGGGTGGCCAGTGCCTGGCGCAGGAAGGTCTGGATAGCTTGCACTTCTTCCATGCAAACCGAATGTTCCATCGGGTAGTCGTGCCATTCCAGCGGCTGGCCCAGGGCCAGCAACTGGTCACGCGTGGCGGTGGCGCGGGGCAGGGCGATGACGCCGTCGTTGCGCCCATGAGCCAAGAACACCGGGGTGTCGATGTTCGCCGCGTTGCGTTCGGCGGCCAGCGTATCGGCCAGCGGCATGTAGCCCGACATGGCCAGCAGCCCGGCCAGCTTGTCGCGGTAACGCAGGCCGGCGCCCAAAGCGATGGCGCAGCCCTGCGAAAAGCCGCCCAGCACGATGCGGCTGGCGGGCACGCCGCGCGCCACCTCCGCATCGATCAACGCGTGCACCTGCGTCATCGAATCGCGCAGCCCGGCTTCATCTTCACGGCGCACCAGGTCCATGTTCAAGATGTCGTACCAGGCGCGCATCTTGTTGCCGCCGTTGATGGTCACCGGCCGGACTGGCGCCCGCGGGAACACGTAGCGCACCGGGCCCACGGCGTCGAGCTTCAGCTCGTCGGCGAAGGACATGAAGTCGGTGCCGTCGGCACCCAGTCCGTGCAGGATGATGATGGTCGCGCGCGGCGTGCTGACAGGGTTCACTTCAAAAGTCTGCAAATTCATGCCGCGCTCCCACTGCCGTCATAGCTCAGGCCCATCGCCCAGCGTACGTCCTTCATCGTCTGGCGGGCCACGGTGCGCGCGCGCTCGGTGCCCATCTCGACAATCCAGTGCACCTGTTTCGGATTGCTGAGGTAACTCTCGGCGCGCTCGCGCCAGGGCTGCTGTTCCTTGACGATCGCGTCGATCACCGGCTGCTTGCAGTCCAGGCAGCCGATACCGGCGGTCTTGCAACCCTTCACCACCCATTCCTTCGTGGCCTGGTCGCTGTAGACCTGGTGGAACTGCCAGACGGGGCACTTCTCGGGGTCACCCGGGTCGGTGCGGCGGGCGCGCGCCGGGTCGGTCTTCATGCCGCGCACTTTGGTCGTTACGGCGCTAGGTTCGTCGCGCATCAGGATGGCGTTGCCGTAGCTCTTGCTCATCTTGGTGCCGTCGGTGCCGGGCAGGCGCAACACCTCGGTGTGCAGGGCCTGCGGCTCGGTCAGGATGGTCTTGCCGGCGCCTTTCAGGTGGCCCAGCAGCAACTCGGTTTCGTCGTTGGTCCAGCCGGCCAGGTTGGCAGCGGCCTTTTTCACCATGCCTTCGCCCTTGGCCTGTGCTTCGGCGGCGCCGGTCTCGCCGAAGGCCTTGCGCTGCTTCTCAAAGTAACGTCCATCGTCCTTGCCCATCTTCAGCAGCGCGGCGGCAATGCGTGCCTCGGCGTCACCCGCGCGGCCGTACAGGTTGTTGAAGCGGCGCGCCACTTCGCGGGTCAGTTCGACGTGCGAGGACTGGTCTTCGCCCACCGGCACGAAATTGGCCTTGTAGATCAGGATGTCGGCGGCCTGCAGCAGCGGGTAGCCCAAAAAGCCGTAGGTCGCCAGGTCGCGGTCCTTCAGCTTCTCGATCTGGTCCTTGTAGGTCGGCACGCGTTCCAGCCAGCCCAGTGGCGTGCCCATCGCCAGCAGCGTGAACAGTTCGGCGTGTTCGGGCAATCGGCTCTGGATGAAGATGGTGCAGGTTTCGGGTTCCAGGCCGGCGGCGATCCAGTCGATCACCATGTCGTAGACATAGCGCTCCATGACCTCGCGCTCTTCGTAGTGCGTGGTCAGCGCGTGCCAGTCGGCGACGAAGAAAAAGCACTCGTATTCGCGCTGCAGGCGGACCCAGTTTTTCAGGGCGCCGTGGTAGTGGCCGAGGTGCATGGCGCCTGTGGGGCGCATGCCGGAAAGGACGCGGGGTCGCATGGTCATGCTGCTGCTGGTTGTTCAAAAAAGGCGGCCCTGATTCTCTCAGGTCACCGGTCTATACACTCGGCGCCCCAATGAAACGCATCGTCATCCTGATTTCCGGCCGGGGCTCCAACATGGAAGCCATCGTGCGCAGCTGCGCCGAACAAGAATGGGATGCGCAGGTCGTGGCGGTCATTGCGAACCGCCAGGCGGCCGCCGGTTTGGACTATGCCGCCGAGCACGGCATCGTCACGGCGGTGGTCGACCACAAGCTGCATGTCGAACGTGATGCCTTCGACGCCGAACTGGCGCGCACCATCGACACCTTTACGCCCGACCTGCTGCTGCTGGCCGGCTTCATGCGCATCCTGGGCACCGCCTTTGTGCAGCGTTACGCCGGCCGCATTTTGAATATCCATCCGTCGCTGCTACCAGCGTTCACCGGCCTGCACACTCACCAACGCGCGCTGGACGCCGGCTGCAAGGCCGTTGGCGCGACGGTGCACTTCGTCACCTCCGAACTTGACCACGGACCCATCGTGATGCAAAGCGTGGTGCCGGTGCGGACTGGCGACGGCGCTGCGGCACTGCAGGCTCGCGTGTTGTCCACCGAACACACCATTTACCCGCTGGCCGTGCGCTGGTTCATCGAAGACAAGCTGCGCATCGAAGCGGGCGTTGTCACACAAACGGACGGCGCGTCCCAGGTACTGCTCTAAACCATGACCCCCACCGCCCTGCTCGGCCTCAGCACCGAATTGCTGCGCCATGTGCTGAAGCTGGAACACCCGGCCGATATGGTCGTGTCCAACTTTCTGCGCCAGCACAAGGCCCTGGGTTCGCGCGAGCGCCATACCCTGGCCGAAACGGCCTACACCGTGCTGCGCCAGCGCCTGCTCTTCGCCCATTTGGCGCAAAGCGGCAGCGGCCCGCTGGAACGCCGCCTGGCCTTGCTGGCCTGGCAAGGTAGTGAGCCCTTCCTGAAGGCCGCCACCAACCCCGACGAGCAGGCTTGGCTGGCCAAGATGGCGGCCATCGACCGCAGCACGCTGCCCGAAAAACTGCGCCACAACCTGCCCGACTGGCTGGCCACGCCGCTGCAGGAAACACTGGGCGACGGCTTTTGGCCGCTGGTCAAGGCGCTGTCGGTGTCCGCCCCGCTGGACCTGCGCGTCAACACCCTCAAGGCCAAGCGCGAGGACGTCCTGAAGGCGCTGGTCGCTGCCGGCTGCACGGTCGAGATCACGCCCTTTTCGCCGTGGGGTCTGCGCGTGCAGGGCAAGCCGGCGCTGAACAAGCTGGACGTGTTCACGCGCGGCGAGGTCGAGGTGCAGGACGAAGGCAGCCAGCTGCTGGCCTTGCTGACGGACGCCAAGCGTGGCGAGATGGTGGTCGACTTTTGCGCCGGTGCTGGCGGCAAGACACTGGCGCTGGGGGCCTCGATGCGCAGCACGGGGCGGCTGTACGCCTTCGATATTTCCGGCCACCGGCTGGACGCGCTGAAACCGCGCATGGCGCGCAGCGGGCTGAGCAATGTGCACCCGGCACAGATCTCGCACGAGCGCGACGACCGTATCAAGCGGCTGTCGGGCAAGATCGACCGCGTGCTGGTCGATGCGCCGTGTTCAGGTCTGGGCACGCTGCGGCGCAATCCAGACCTGAAATGGCGCCAATCCCCAAAGTCCGTCAAGGAACTGCAGGTCAAGCAAGCTGCCATTCTCGACAGCGCAGCAAGATTGCTGAAGCCGGGTGGCCGCCTGGTCTACGCCACATGCAGCCTGCTGGCGGCCGAGAACGAGGGCGTCGCCGACGCTTTCACGGCCGCACATGGCGGCGACTTCGTCGTGCTGCCGGCTCTTGAAGCGCTGGCTGCTGCGCATGTCGAGGGTGCGGAAGGCCTGGTCAGTGGTCCTTACCTTCGGCTTTGGCCGCACGTGCACCATACCGACGGTTTTTTTGCCGCCGTCTGGCAAAGGCGTTGAAATTTCACTCAAGTGCTGCCATTTGTCGGGATGTCGATCAGAAGTTGGGCGCATGTTGATCAGATGTCCGTGGATTGATGATCCATTTGCGGGGTAAGGCCTGGTCTGTCCGCCGGCTTGAATGGCTGTCCACCCGTACAATTCAGTGCTAAATATTTCTCACAAGGAAAACTTCGATGGAGCAAGTGTGGTTGGTGCGGGATGCGCTCGTTCAGTGGCTGGCCCACGGCTTGATCGAAGCAGCGTGGTGGCAAGTGTTGCTGTTCACGCTGGTCGTGACGCACATCACCATCACGTCCGTGACGGTTTTCCTGCACCGCGCTCAGGCGCACCGTGCCCTTGACCTGCATGCCGTCCCGGCGCACTTTTTCCGCGGCTGGCTGTGGCTGACCACCGGCATGGTCACGAAAGATTTTGTCGGCGTGCACCGCAAGCACCACGCCAAGTGTGAGACCGAGGAAGACCCGCACAGCCCGCAGACCCGCGGTCTGCCGGCCTTGTTGCTGACCGGCGTCGAGCTGTATCGCGCCGAGGCCAGCAACCCGGAAACGCTAGCCAAGTACGGTAAGGGCACGCCAGATGACTGGATCGAGCGCAACCTGTACAGCCGTTACACCTGGCAAGGCGTGGGTTTGATGATGGTCATCGATCTGTTGCTATTCGGTGGCATTGGCCTGACGGTCTGGGCGATCCAGATGGCCTGGATTCCGGTGTGGGCGACGGGCGTGATCAACGGCATCGGTCACTACTGGGGTTACCGCAATTTTGAGTCGGCCGACGCATCGACCAACGTATCGCCTTGGGGCGTGCTGATCGGTGGTGAAGAATTGCACAACAACCATCACACCTACCCGACATCGGCCAAGTTTTCGGTCAAACCCTACGAATTCGATGTCGGCTGGATGTACATCCGCGGCCTGGAGATGATGGGCCTGGCCAAGGTCAAGAAAACCCCGCCGAAGCTGGCATTGGGCGGCGTGCGCCCGGTGGCCGACGACAAGACGCTGGAAGCGCTGATCACCAACCGCTACGAAGTGATGGCCGGCTACGCCGCGGAAATGAAACGCGCTGTTGCGGTTGAATTGGAACGCCTGAAGGCCCAGGGCGCCGAGAACAGTGCCCGCTGGCGCGATATGCGTCTGGCCAAGGCCTGGCTGCATCGCGACGACGACAAGATTCCGCATGGCGTGAAGCCGGCATTGGCGCAGGCGATGGGTGAGGCACCCAGCTTGGCCAAGCTGGTGGCGATGCGCGAAGAATTACGCGCGTTGTGGACGCGCTCGGGCGTGTCGGCCGAGCAACTGGTGGTGGAATTGCAAACCTGGTGCCGCAAGGCCGAGGAAAGCGGAATTGCCGCGCTGCATGAGTTTTCGTTGAAGTTGCGCGCCGCACACGCCTGACCAACCAAGCGGGGGTTGCCTCTTCTGAATTGGAAAAAGCCCGCCTTGCGCGGGCTTTTTGCTGTTTGAAAAGGGGTGAAATCCGGCGCGCTCCGACCGTTGGCAGGCAAGCCTCAAGTCGCCGCGGCGAATGTCGATCTTGTGGGTAACTGCCCATCACCGCCTTGACCCTCGAATTCGCCCCGACGCGGCCCGCGGCCGCGTTCAGTCCACCGCCAACCTTGGGCCCGCCCTTGCGTGTGGCCACGCACGTGGCTGCACTCTCGCTAATTTTCGCCTGTGCCAGCGCGGGCATGCAGGCCTGGACGCTGGAGCAGGCACTTCAACTCGAGCAGACGGCGCGCAACTTCGAAGCCGCGCAGGCGCTGGCCGCAGCCTGGACGCGGCCGCACGCCGACCTGACCCGGTTGCCTGCACAGGTGCAGGCCCGCTACGACCTGGGCCTCGAAGACCGCATCCACGTGCACTCGGCCGAAGGGCTGGCGGTGATCAGCCTGGACCGCTCGCCCGCCAACATGGAAGTTCCCGATTGGTTCGTCCAAGCCTGGCCGATTGCGGCGCCCCCTGGGCGCACCCGTCTGGCGGTGGCTGGCGCTGGGCCTGCAATGTTGGAGGTCGAGGCCGGCCGCGCCTGGGCCCATCGATTGCTGTGGCAGACCGTCAGCCGTAGCGCGGCTGTGCAGGCTTTGCTGGCTGCTGCGCTGGGCTTGCTGACTGCTGCGGTACTGCGCGGCTGGCTGCTGCGCCAACGTGTCACGCTAGGTCAGTGGCGTAGCCTGTCAGCAGCGCAACCGGGCCTGATGCAAAGGTCCGAATCGCCCTACATGCCCGACCCCCAGGGTGCGCAAGCCACCGAGCGCCATCTGCGCCACGACCTAGCCTTGCAAGCCGAGCAGGTCTTGCGCCTGCAGCGTCAGGCACAGCTCGACTTGATGACCGGCGTGTCGCTACGCCAGCATTTCCTGGGTCAGCTGCAGCGCCGGCTTGCCGACCCGCAGGGCACTCGCGTGGCCTTATTGATCGTTCGCTTGCGCGAACTGGAGGCCTTGAACCTGCGCGTCGGCCGTGAGGCCACCGACCGCCTGTTGTGCGCCGTGGCTCAGCTGCTGTTGACTTACGTCGACCGGGTTGCAGGCGCGCTGGTCGGGCGCCTGAATGGCGGTGACTTTGCGCTGTGCCTGCCGGTGGGCGGCGTGGCCCTGGAGACCGCCACGTCACTGCGCGCAGCACTGGCCGCGCTCCCGGCGCTGCGCACGGCTGGCGCGCTGGCCTTGGTCGGCGGCGTGGACGAACTGCTGAACACCACCGTCAGCCTGGCGCTGGCGCAGGCCGATGCCGCGTTGGCGTGTGCCGAGGCGGGTGAGGCCAACGGCGTTGCTGTGAGCCGCCACGGCGACCTGCTGGCCGGCGTCGGCGGCGCCGGTGCCTGGCGCCAGCGGATCGCCGAGGCCCTGACCCCGGCGCACGGGCGGCTGCAGCACACGCCGGTGCAAGACCGCGAAGGTCGTACTCTGCATCTGGCTTGCAGCTTGCATCTGCAACTGCAACTGACACCCGATGCCGGGCATCAGCCGCCACGCGTCTGGATGGCACTGGCGCGCCGAGCGCAGCTGCTGCCGCGCGTGGACTTGCTGACCGTGCAGCTGGCCCTGCACGCCATTTCGGCCGACGGCCAGCCGCGCTGCGTGCGCCTGGCGGCGCCGTCGTGGTCGGCGCCCGGCTTTGTGGTTGCACTGCAGGCCTTGCTGCAGCAGGCGCCCACGCAGGCGCTGGCTTTGGCCCTCGAGCT
>JAYSYH010000086.1:0-6553 GCA_043716645.1 Betaproteobacteria bacterium
CACGCCCATCCACAGCGGCGCCAGCGGCGTGGCTGTGTTCGGCAGCACCCAGGCGGCGAACAGCGCGTGCAGGCCGAAGTAGGCGAATGCCACGCTGAAGGCACCCAGGCCGAGTGCCGGCAGCCACAGGCCACCCAGCCGCAGCGACTGGGCGTTGACCAGGGGCACCAGGGCGAAGGCAACGATGCCCGCCAGCACCCAGATAGCGGGCGAGGCCGCCAGCCCCGGTCCCAACAGGTTCCAGGCCGTACCGGCGGCCAGTGTCATGCCGACGCCGGCCAGGGCGCCCGCAGCCAGTGCCAGCGGCCCCGGCGCCGCGGCCCGGGGCGCCAGTTGGACCAGCATGGCGCGGCGCACCGCACCGCCGGCGGCCAGGAAGGCGTGCGCCTTGTAGAGCGAATGGGCCACCAGGTGCAGCAGCGCCATATCCCAGGCGCCAAGGCCGCATTGCATGAGCATGAAGCCCATCTGCGCGCAGGTCGACCAGGCCAGCATTACCTTGATGCTGATGCGCGTGGTCATCACCAGCGCTGCCAGCACCGCCGTGGCGGTACCGGCTGCCACCAGCAGCACCTGGGCCGAAGGCACCTCGGCGACCAGCGGCGCAAAGCGCATGAGCACGAAGCCCCCCAGGTTAACGATGCCCGCATGCAGCAGGGCCGAGACCGGCGTAGGTGCTTCCATCACCTGGATCAGCCAGCCGTGGAACGGAAGCTGTGCGCACTTCAGCAGGGCTGCACAGGCGATCAGCAGGACCGCCGCCTGCGCGGCAAACGGCAGCTGCGGCGTCGCGGCGACCAGCCTGCCGATCTGATCGATGTGCATGGTGCCGAAGGCCTGGAACAGCAGGCCAGTGGCAGCCAGCATGCACAGGTCGGCCGCGCGGCCGACGATGAACTTCTTGTGCGCCGCCAGCACCGCCGGCGGCCGGTCGCCGAAGAAGGTCAGCAGCCGGTGCAGCGCCAGGCTGGTGGCGGTCCAGGCCAGCGCCAGCACCAGCACATGGTTGGTGGCCACTACCACGCTTACCGTCGCCAGCGTGGCCATCAGCCAGCGCACATAGTGGCGCTCCGCGCGCTCGCCGTTCAGATACGGCTGCGAATAACGCACGATGACCCAGCCGACAAAGGCCACCAGCAGCATCACCACGCCGCCCACGGCGTCGGCGCGCAGGCCATAGGCTGCACCCCGTAAGCCGCAGAGCACGGCGATCATCGACACAGCCGAAAATACGAGTGCAGCCGATGTCGCCCAGCGGGCGCCGCGCCACACGACAGCGATGGGGCGGCCAGGGCGGGCCAGCAGGGCCGCCGCGCCAGCGGCCAGCGCCGGCAGCAGCACCAGGGCGGCGTGCCAAAGCGGCAACGTGGGGGCAATGTCGGGGTAGCTGTTCATGGGCCGATTCCAGTAGGGCAACAGTTGCACTGTGCCAACTTCGTACCATTCCGTAAAATACATTGTTCAACATATTACGTGCTGTTAAAAAGAACGGTTGAAACGTGTCGCGCCTGAACTTCCACCACCTTCACTACTTTTGGGCCGTGGCCAAGGAGGGGAACCTCACGCGCGCCGCGGCGCGACTGCACGTGTCGCAGTCGGCGCTGTCGGCGCAGATCCGGCAGCTGGAAGAGCAGCTTGGTCAACCGCTGTTCGCACGCATCGGCCGCAACCTGCAGCTCACCGAAGCCGGGCAACTGGCGCTGGGGTATGCCGATTCGATCTTCGCAGCGGGGGCTGAGCTGACGGCGCTGCTGCGCGAGGGGCGTCGCGAGGAACGCCAGGTGCTGCGTATCGGCGCCGTGGCCACGCTTTCACGCAACTTCCAGGAGAACTTCGTGCGGCCGCTGCTCGAACGTGACGACGTGGAACTGGTTCTGCATTCGGGCAACCTGGTTGACCTGCTGGCGCGACTGCGGGTGCACACGCTGGACCTGATTCTGTCCAACCAGCGTGTGCATGCGAGCACCGACAACCCCTGGCGCTGCCAGCGCATAGCGCGCCAGCCGGTCAGCCTGGTCGGCAGGCCGCGGCCGAAACGCAAGGCGTTCCGCTTTCCGGCCGAGCTGGCCGAAGTGCCGCTGCTGTTGCCGGGGCGTGACAACGACATCCGCGCCGGCTTCGACCTGATGTGCGAGCAGCTCGGCATCCGCTACCGGTTGCGCGCCGAGGTCGACGACATGGCGCTGTTGCGTTTGCTGGCGCGCGACTCCGACAGTGTGGCGCTGTTGCCCACGGTGGTGGTGCAGGACGAGTTGCGCAGTGGGCGCCTGGTCGAGTACGGCGTGGTGCCGGACTTGCATGAGAACTTCTATGCCATCTCGGTGCAGCGGCGCTTCTCGCCGCCCTTGCTGAAAGCGCTGCTCGAGCAGTCATCGGCCGCTGTGTTGGGTTCGCTCCCGGGCTGATTGAATGAAGGCCGTAGAGAACAAGGACGGTGTTATCGAAGTCAGCATCCGGCCTTGCAAACGCAGCTCAGGGCCGACGGCGCGGCCGCGCGGCCGTCGAGGACTTCAATTGCCGCGCGTTCAGCGCCGCAGCCGTGTTATCGGGCCTGGGTGATGAAGGCAGGATCAGCCCTTCGTGCAAGGCCACATGCTCGAGCGCAAATTCAAAACGCGCGCGCGACGTAGCCGCCACTTGCCTCAAGTAAGCGTGCAGCTCGGCATCGGCCGCGCTGCGGTGCTCGCACTCGGCGCTATAGGCCTCGAAGTGCGACAGTTGGGTCAGCAGCTCGGCCACGTGGCGCGGGCACTCGCAGGCAATCGTCGACGACAGGCTTGCGAAGTCAGCCAGGGCCGCATCATCCCAGCGCCGTGGCAACACCGGCTTGGCCGAGGGCGCGCTTTGGTCCGCCGCCGGCCGCGCCGCCGTGCTTGCCATGCGCAGGCTGTGTAGCCATTGCGCCAACACCGCGTCGGGCTGCGGTTCGCGCAGCAATGCGGTTCCGGCCGTCGCCAAGGCTTCGCACAGCGGGTCGGAGGCAAATCGGTAGAGTACCGCTTTTGGCACCGCTGCGAAGGCTGGCGCAGCAGCGTCGATGGACGCTAACCAGCCCTCCTGCAAATTCGGTTGGTGCATCAGCAAGGCATCCACTTCCGAGCCGCGTATTGCGGCGGCGGCCTGCGCGACGCCGTCGAACGGGCCCAACAGCACTACGGGCTGCCCAAGCCGGCGCAATAACGCGGGCCGCTGCAACCGGGTGCCAAGCGCAGCGCCAATCACCGCGAGCCGCCAGGCCCGGACCGGCGGCGGGAGGTCGGTGTCCGGGCGCTCGCTTTTCTGGGTTGCCACAAGCGCGTGCGCGTGCGTAGCGGCCACGCGCTGCAGCTGCTGCAGGTTCAGCGGCGCCAGGCTCCCGATGGCGTGGCCAAGGTCGGCCAGCTGCTTCAGCATCGCCAGTCGCCGTACGTCGTCGGCCGAATACAGGCGATGGCCAGTCGGCGAGAGCGGGGACCGTGTCAACCCATAGCGGCGTTCCCAGACGCGCAAGGTCGCCACCGGCATGCGCAGCATGCGGGCCATCGCCCCGCTGCGATACAGCGACGTGTCTCCGGTGCTTGCGGATCCCTGCTTTGAAGACGGTGGTGACGTGATTTTTGCCATTATTTCTCTAAGTTGAATCTCACTTGAAACGATTTATTGACCGAATTAGAGTGCTGTCGGGTCTATGAAACCGAAATGACCAATGTTAGTGTATCATCGTGACCATGAGGATCCGAACCGTTCAATTAGCTGCGCCCGTCGTCTGCGACCCGGCCCAGTGCTTCGCCGTTTGACCGGTTCGCGGTTCACCGAACAAGCTCACTTAACCCAACCCAGGAATCTTTATGAATACTTCCCTGCCCCGCCGCGTTTTCCTAATAACGCTGGCCGCCGCTGGCGCGACACTTGCAGTCAGCGCGCAGGCGCAAGCGATGGTCGACGAAAAAGATGGCCAGGCCGCGGCGCTTGGTTACGTGGCTGACGCCAAGCGCGCCGACATCAAGAAATACCCGAAGTACGCAGCCGGCCAGAATTGCGCCAACTGTGCGCTTTTCCAGGGCAAGGCCGCCGACAAGGCTGGCGCTTGTCCGCTCTTCGCCGGCAAGCAAGTCGCCAGCACAGGCTGGTGCAGCGCCTGGGCCAAAAAGGCATGACGGCTCTGACCCACTGCAGACCTTCAGTGTGACGCCGAGTGCCCCAAAGCATCGCGGCAACAAGGCCGCGTTGCCCAGCAAGCCCTGTGTGGCTTGTGGTTTGGCGATGAGCTGGCGCCGTCGCTGGGCGAAAAATTGGGCCGACGTCAAGTACTGCTCCGACGCCTGCCGGCGCAACAAGGCAACGCATGGCTGAGCTCCGGTCCCTGATCGTTGTGCTGGGCGACCAGCTAGACATCGATGCCGCTGCATTCGATGGCTTCGACGCCAGCCTGGACGCCGTATGGATGGCCGAGGTGGCGGAAGAATCGACCCACGTCTGGTCGAGCAAGCCGCGTAGCGCAATGTTTCTGGCGGCGATGCGCCACTTTGCGCTGGCCCTGCAGTCCGCAGGGCGCCCGCTGCACTACATGCGTCTGGATGCCCTGGAAAATCGCGGCAGTCTCGGCGCGCAGCTGCAGGCCGATATCGAGCGCCTGCGGCCGGCGCGGCTGGTGATGACCACTCCGGGCGACTGGCGAGTCTTGCAGGCCATCAAGGCGGTGGTTCAAGCCAACGGTGTACAACTTGACGTGCGCGAGGACCGCCACTTCTTCGTCACCCTTGGCGAGTTCGCGGCGCACGCCCAGGGTCGCAAATCGTTGCGCATGGAGTACTTCTACCGCGAGCAGCGCAGACGCCATGGCGTGCTGATGGACGCAGATGCACCCGTTGGCGGCCAGTGGAATTTTGACGCCGACAACCGCGGATCATTCGGTGCTGCCGGTCCAGGCGTAGTTCCGGCGCGCAAGACCTTCAAGCCCGATGTTGTAACGCGCGAGGTGATTGCGCTGGTCAACAGCCGCTTCGCGGGGCACCCGGGTCAGCTGGACAGCTTTGCCTGGCCCGTAACCCGTGCGCAGGCGCTGCTGTCCTTGCGGGCCTTTATCGTCGAGCGGCTGCCGCTGTTCGGCCGTTATCAGGACGCGATGTGGCCAGGCGACCCGTGGCTGTACCACGCCCACCTTTCGGCAGCGCTCAACCTCAAGCTCCTAAATCCGCGCGAAGTGGTGGCGGCCGCTGAAGCGGCATACCGCGCCGGGCACGCGCCACTGGCCAGCGTCGAAGGCTTCATCCGCCAGATCCTGGGCTGGCGCGAGTACGTGCGCGGGATCTACTGGGCCCAGATGCCGGGCTACGCGCAACGCAATGCGCTCGACGCCCAAGAAGACCTGCCCGCGTGGTACTGGACCGGCGCGACCGACATGGCCTGCCTGCGTGACGCGCTGGCGCAAACGCTGGCGCACGGTTATGCCAACCACATCCAGCGCCTGATGGTCACCGGCCTGTACGCGTTGATGCTGGGCGTACAGCCGCAGCAGGTGCATGCCTGGTACCTGGCAGTTTACGTCGACGCGGTGGAATGGGTCGAGCTGCCCAACACCCTGGGCATGGGCCAGTACGCCGATGGCGGCTTGATGGGCAGCAAGCCCTATATCGCCACCGGAAAGTACATCGACCGCATGAGCCCGCACTGCGCCGCTTGCCGCTACGACCCGGAGCAGCGCAGCGGTGACAGCGCCTGCCCGTTCACCACGCTGTATTGGGATTTCCTGATGCGCCATGCATCGGCTCTGGCGCATAACCCGCGCATGGCGCTGCAGGTAAAGAATGTTGCGCGCCTGACCGACGCGCAAAAGCAGGCCGTGACCGAACGCGCGGCGTCGATCCGCCGTGGCGAGATCGGGCTTGCGCAGCCTGTCTCTGAGACCTTGCAGCCCATGTTCGCAGCGGCGCCGGCCCGCCGGCCCCGCTGACCTAATTCACTTCACCTTCGGAACCACAGCATGACGTCGATCGCCCTCATCACCGGTGCCAGCGGCGGCATTGGTCGCGCCTTGGCCAACCAGTTGCATGCCCGTGGCTGGCGCGTTGCCGCGGTGGGGCGCGACGCCAGCCGCCTGGCCGACGTCGATGCCACCGTGCGCATCGCCGCCGACACCACCACACCCGAAGGCGCCGCGTTGGCCATCACCGCGTGCCAGGAAGCTCTCGGCGCCGCGCCCACGCTGTTGGCGCACTGTGTCGGCAGTACTCTGATCGCGCCGCTGCACCGCACCCGCCTGGAGGCCTATCGGGAGGTGATGCGTGTCAACCTCGACAGCGCGGTATTCATGTTGCAGGCGTGGGTCGCCGCGCTGCAGGGTGGGCCAGGCGCGGCCGTGTTCGCCAGTTCGGTGGTGGCGCGCATCGGGGTGGCGAATCACGAAGCCATCGCCGCGGCCAAAGGCGGCATCGAAGCCCTGGTGCGCAGCGCAGCGGCCACCTATGCCACTCAGGGCCTGCGCATCAACGCCGTGGCCCCCGGCATGACCGACACGCCGATGACGGCCGGCATGCTGAAGCTGCCCGCCATGCGCGAGGGCGCCGCGCGCCAA
>JAYSYH010000087.1:0-2097 GCA_043716645.1 Betaproteobacteria bacterium
GGGCGCCTGCCGGTGGCAGCCCGGGTGCGGCAGGAACTGCGCAAGGTCACCGACACGCTGGGCCAACTGGCAGGCGGCGGCACCATGGTGCAGCTGATCGGCTGGTCGGCCGGCGTCTGGCTGATCGAGGGCGGGGTCTACGGGCTGGTGGCGCTATCGCTGACCGGCGTGGCCGCTGCACAAGGCGCCTGGCTGGCGGTGCCGGTGGGCTCGCTGGCCACGCTGATTCCCAGCACGCCGGGCTACGTCGGCACCTTCGACTACTTCACCGCGCAGGCCATGGTGCTGGCTGGCAATGACCCGACGGCGGCAGCCGCGTTCGCCTTCCTGGTGCACATGGTGCTGTGGTTGCCGGGCACCGTGGCCGGCGGGCTGTACCTGGCGCTGCGGCCGGCGGCCGTGGGCGTGCCGACAGCAGGCTGACCGCATGTTGACCGCATGTTGACCACCTTGAACAGCCAGGGTGCCGGCGACTTCGCCGCCGACCTGGTGATCGTGGGCGCGGGCGCGGCCGGCATCACTTTGGCGCGCCAGTTTGCCAACACGCGCACCTCGGTGCTGCTGCTGGAAAGTGGCGGGCTGGCGCGTGAAGACGCGCAACAGGATTTGTACAAAGGCTCGCTCACAGGCCTGCAGACCCTGCCGTTGCACGTGTCCCGCCTGCGCTATTTCGGTGGCAGCACCAACCACTGGGCCGGCTGGTCGCGGCCGCTGGAACCTGAAGACTTTGCCAGCCGCAAGGACTGGCCGGAAAGCGGCTGGCCGATCAGCCGCAGCACCCTGGATGCCTACTACCCTGCGGCGGCCAAGTTCATCGAACTGGGCCCGACCGCTTTCGACGACCTCGGGTATTGGCAACAGCAAAAGGGCGGCGCGCCGTTGAAGGCCCTGCCGCTGCAGACCGACCGCCTGCGCACCGCGCTGTTTCAGGTCAGCCCACCCACCCGCTTCGGCGAACGCTACCGCCAGGAACTGGCGGCGGCGGCCAACGTGCAGGTGCTGCTGGGCGCCAATGTGCTGGAACTGCTGCCCGACAAGCGGGCAACGGCGTCGGCCAAACGGATTGGGGGCCTGCTGGCCACCACCCCGGGCGGCCGGCAAATCAGGATTTCTGGCCAGCAGTTCGTGCTGGCCGTGGGCGGCATCGAAACCCCACGCATTCTGCTGTCGTCCACCCAGATGCACCCGCGCGGCGCCGGCAACGAGCACGATCTGGTCGGCCGTTATTTTCAGGACCACCCCTGGTTGACCGGCAGCGCCGTCGTCCGTTACGGGTCGGCCTCGACCTGGCCTGCCAACTGGCCGCTGTACTTCGACACCACCGAACTGGCCGGCGCCAAGGTCTTCGGCGCGCTGACGCCGAACCCCAAGCGTGCCGTCGAGGCCGGCATCGGTGGCTTCCGGCTGTGGCTGAAACCGATGCAGGCGTCCACCCAGGGCCTGGACGCCTTGCGGCAGACCGCCGCAGACCTGCGCAGCGGCAAGCTGCCCGACCGCCTGGCCGAGCAGGTGGGCAGCGTGCTGGCGGACTGGGACGTGATCGCCAACGCTGCGTACAAGACTGCCTTCAAAACCCAGAAGGATTTGCTCGACGTGGGCACGGGCAAGGTGCAAGGGGCGTCGATCGACCTGAACTTCGAGCAGCGCCCGCAGTTCGACAGCCGGGTCACTTTGGCCAACGCCAGCGACCGCTACGGCGTGCGCCGCGTGGCTGTCGATTGGCGGCTCGGCGACACCGACCGCCGCACGGCGACCACCGCTTTGCAGTGGGCGGCTGAAGCCTTCGGGCAGATCGGGCTGGGCCGCACGCGCATCACGCTGGACCTGGCTGCCGGCAAGCCGTGGCCCGAGGACCTGATCGGCAGCAGCCACCACATGGGCACGGCACGGATGGCGGCGGCGCCAGAGAAAGGCGTGGTCAATGCCGACTGCAGGGTGCACGCCATCGATAACCTGTATGTCGCCGGCAGCGCGGTTTTCCCGACCAGCGGTTACACCAACCCGACGCTGACTATCGTTGCGCTGGCCTTGCGGTTGTCCGACCATCTGAAGGGCCGGCTGGCATGAAGCTGCACACGCTGCATCTGCAACGTCTGC
>JAYSYH010000088.1:0-2091 GCA_043716645.1 Betaproteobacteria bacterium
GCAGCGGCTTCGACCACGTCCACGCGCCGCCCCAGCAGGTAGACGCTGCTACCCAGCTGCGCCAGCGCGGTCGCCATCGCAAGACCGAGATGGGTGCCGCCACCGCTGACGATGGCGACCGACCCACCCAGGTCCAGCCAGGCCGGGAGGGCGCGAGCCGCGCCATTTGGAGTTGCTGCAGATTGGTTCATGAGGCTCTCAATACGCGCCCGGGGCGGGCGTCTGTCTGTTCGCCGTCAATCACGACGGCTGCGCCGTTGACCCACACCTGCGACACGCCGTCGGCTTTCTGACAAGGGGCGAGATAGGTGGCGCGGTCCTGTACGTCCTGCGCGTTGAAGATCACGATGTCGGCTGCATGGCCCGGTGCCAGCGTGCCCCGGTCGTTCATGCCCAGCCTTGCCGCGACGCCACCGGTCATCTTGGCGATGGCGCTAGCCATGTCGAGGTCTCCCAGGTCGCGGACCAGGCGGCTCAGCACCCGCACGCTGGCGCCGAAATTACGCGGGTGCGGCTGGCGGCTGCCCTGCTCGAACGGGATGGCCGAGCCGTCGGAACCCATCAATGCGTGCTGGCAGCAAAGGAAAGTGCGCATGTCTTGCTCGGTGCGATAGAACAACACCACCATCACGCGGTTGCCACCCTCGCGGCACAGCTCCAGCGTGTAACGCGCGGGCGTCTTGCCGGCTGCGGCAGCGGCGGCTTCGATATTCGTGCCTTCCCGGGCTCCCAGCACACCGTCGGTACGCGCCAGCACCACGCGGTCCCACAACCAGGGGATGCGATGGGCCGACCAGCCCTGCGCCAGATCGGTCTCGGCACGGGCCATCACCGCATCCACCGACAGCCGCTCACGCATTGCGGCCACGCCGCCTTCCTGCACCCACGCCGGCAGGTATTGGGTCAGCGCCGAGCTGGACGCGTCGTACGGATACACGTCGAAGGCGGCGTCCACGCCCTGTTGCACCGCAGCCTCGAAACGCGCAGTCCAGTCCCCGGCACTGCCCCATTCCGACGGTGTATTGATCGCCGCGTGCGAGTACTGCACCTTGACGCCGGTGGCGCGGCCGAGATGCAGCGCTTCGTTGAGCGGGCCATAACGATGGTCGTCGCCGTCGCGCCCGGTATCGCGCGCGTGGGACGCATAAAGCCGGCCGCGCGACGCCAGTGTTTCGCACAAAGAAACCAGTTCGCCGGTGGGCGCATAGCGCGATGGCACATAGGTCAGGCCGGTGCTCATACCAAATGCGCCCTGGTCCAGCAGGCGCCCCAGCAGGGTTTGCATGGTCGCCATTTCTTGCGCGCTAGCCGCTGCACTGGAAACCCCCATGGCCGCGATACGCAAGGCGCCGTGCCCCACCAGTGGCGCCACATTGACGGCGAGGCCACGCTGTTCGGCCAGCCGGCGATAACCCTCCAGGTCGGTCCAGGACACGTCGAGCGCGTCGTCTCCGATGCCGGCCAGCAGGTCCTGGTGCAGCTGCATATGGGCAGGATTGATGGGGAAAGGCGAGAAGCCGCAATTACCGGTGACCTCGGTCGTCACGCCCTGGCTCACCTTGCTTTGCCCGCGTCCGTCCAGCAGCAAACTGATGTCCGAGTGGGTGTGAATATCGATGAAGCCGGGCGCCACGATCTGGCCCCGCGCGTCCACCAGGCGCGCTGCGTCCAGGTGCGTCGCGTCGCCCATGAAAACGATCTGTTGGCCGCGTACGCCCACGTCGGTTCGACGCGCCGGCGAGCCGCTTCCGTCGTGTACCGTGCCACCTCGAATCAGCAAGTCCAGATCCATGACCTTGTCTCCGGTTCAGATGCGATAAAAACTTCGCGCACAGCGGCGAAGGTGCAAAGCCTATTTTGCTGCTCCGAGCATTGCGGTGATCTGCGCATCCTTCTCGCGCCAAAGCTGTTGCACCCAGGCCTGGAACGCGGCGCGCACCGCCGGGTCGCCGCCGTAGTCGGCGTTGATCAGCTGCTGCGGTATCGGCAACAGACGCGCCCGCACCGTGATGCGCCGGACCTTGCCCTGCAAAAACTGCCAGAAGGTGGGGATGCCGTCCGGGTAGACGATGGTCAGGTCGAGCACCGCCT
>JAYSYH010000089.1:0-6521 GCA_043716645.1 Betaproteobacteria bacterium
ACCCGGAGGACATCGGCAACCACGGAGCCTTCCTGCTGGGCAAGGGCAGCGACGTCGCAGAGCGCGCGCCGGGGCTGAGCACGGGACACGCGATCGACCCTAAGCATGGGGTCGCTGCGACAACGTTCTATGACCAAATCAAGCGATTCTTTGAAGACTGTGCTGGCGTGCTGAGAGGGCAGGGCGATGCGAAGGGGGGGGGGTGGAGCTGACGCCCGCTCCGCTGGCGCCAGACCGTTTCGAAGTCAACGACAGCTTCGAGACCGCCACGCGGTTCATGCTGCGGGAAACGGCTGGCTTCGCAGGTATCGAGCTCGAGAAGCTCAATGGTGCCGGCATCTACGACCTCACGCTGCACAAGCCCGACGACCGCGACTTCTTCAGCATCCGCGCTGATGTGGCGAACCCGCTGGCCGCGCCGGTGGTGCGTATCGTGCTGTCCGACCTGCCGCTGGACGTGACCGTCTTCGACGCCGGCCGAAGTGTGGTGCAACGGCAGTTGGGCGTTCGCCAAGTGAAGCTGACGCTGCCGCGCGATCAGGCTCGTTTCATTCAGGTCGCCTCGGCACGGCCCACGCGCTATCGCCTGCGCTTAAGCGTAGAGGTGGACCCGGCACATCTGCCTGGAGCGGCCACCGAACAAGTCGTGGTTCCGCTGCCGGATCTGGGCGACCCACCTTTCAGAGTGGACCATGAAATCCAGCACGTGCTGGTGCAGATCGGCGCGCAAGAAAGCCAAACGCGGCGCATCGCGCTCGCCGCCGTCGAGGGCCAGGCGCTGAATGTCCAATTGCTGGCTTTGTCCGGCACGGTGCTGCGCCAGGGCACGCGGCGCCAGGGAGTGATCAACGGTTCTGTCGAAGTGGACTTGGCCGGACTGAAGCCTGGGAGCTACACCCTGCGCATCGCGCACGCGGATGCGCAGGCGACGCTTGCGGCGACCCCTTTAAACGTTCAGCGTTTGCCCGTGTTTGGGTAAAGGCATGACTGCTGGCGCTCGCGTAGCCAGCACCAGCAGATGCCCGGTTCCTGCCAGATCCTCAGATCGAAGTCAGGTGACCTCCAAGCCCGGTGTAGAGAAGCAATTCCTGACCCAATACTGGGCGCAATTCGCGTTGAGTGGTGATGGCATCAGGCGCCGACTGCCAGCGCGAGGAAGGTTGCCGGTTTAAGCGGGGTTTGGCTGAACCGGTCCAAGGTGCGAAACCAGCCTAGGGCAACGCTGAACAAGTCCCCTACCTGGCACGCGCCATGCATCTCTTTTTGGCATGAAGCAACAGAATCTCGCTGCGTATTTCAGCGATCGTGGACGCCCATTTCAGGCTGATCGTGGACGGCGAATTAGCGTCGCCGGTGCGGCGCTGGGGAAGCTCGCAGGAACTGTTTTAAATGTAGCTCAATCGTCCACGATCAGCCTGAAACGCCCTTCCCAGAGGCTGTCGTCGCGGTCGGTTTTGACCCCAAATTGATCACCGCCTTCAGGCCCCTGCCGCGCCCTGCAGCGATGAGGCATTCGGCCAGGCGTGCGCTGCGAAGCTGGGCATGCGTTGCGTTCAAATCACTGCGACGCCCGCGACCGCGACGGCCCGTCCGCTGCTGTCGCAAGCATCCGATGCTGGCCGATGCCTGCCTGGTGTCCAAGATACAGAGTGCGCGCCGTTTCAGGGCCGACGTGAGTAGCTGCCTGCCGCACCGCTTGCGCGATCGCGCCGCCATAGACGAAGAAACGGTCCGCACTTCTCGCGCGCACCAGCGCTTCGCTTTTGACTGGCGCGAGGACGCACCGACATGTGCACCGTGCGCCCGTACGATGGCGGCCGCCGCCAGTCCGACCGACGGTGCCGCGCCGATCAGCTCGCCGCACTGCAGGCGAAGGCCGCGGGTCATGTGCCCGGCCCAGCGATTGCTGCCGCTGACGGCAACCCTCGCCGGTCGACCCTCTACGGACCTGCAGCGGCCAAAGAGAGTTGTGTTTCGCGGCCCCACGCATCGGCAAGTCCGTGATTGCCCAACCGTGTTCTATTAACGCGTGACTGTGCGCGATTGGTCCACGAAGGCTCTCAACTTCGCCGGCTTTAGTCGTCGTGCAGATCCTCATTCACTTAGGGCTGGATCAGCCGCCGCCCAGGGGCTGGGCGGCGAGGCGGGACAGGAGGTCGGCACCTGCGCCGCGACTGCCGTCAAAGACACCTCGCCATAGGCTGCGCTGCCACCCTGCAGTCCGGGTCGCGCTGCCCGAAGCGTCGGCGCGAATTGTCTTGCATCAGGGCCACAACCGTGCTACCCCGTCCACCACTCCGCCCTGTGCGCCACCGCAAACCTCCTGAGCGGATTTGTCCGGTTTCGCACGCAGAGGGCGTCCGCAGAAGAAGAGCACGTCTACCGAGGGGGAATCCATGAAACGCGAACGAATCAGCGGCGGCCTGCGCGGGCAAGCCGTCGTGCTGCCGCGGCGCCTGCGAACCCGCGCACGGATATCGGCCATCACGGCTGCCATCGCGCTGCAGGCCGTGCCTGTGGTGGTGAGCGCTTCTGTAGTGCCCTGCGACCGGCTCGACACGTCCCTACCCATCGCTGCCGGCCAGACCGTCAATCTGCTGCAGAGCACCGTCTGCGCGCTCTCCGGCCTGTGGGTCATCCAGCTCGGGGGCACGCTGAACAATGGGGGCAATGGCCAGCCCACGCTGTTCATCAACGGCTCCAACGATCCGGACGGCATGATCACGTTCGACGCCGGCATCGACAACCGCGGCCTCATCGTCAACCATGCGGCGGCCTCTTTCCACAACACGGTCTCGTTGACCAACAACGGCCAGATCAGCAACGCGGGCTACTTCCGCATCACCGGCCTCAACGGCTTCGTCAACAACCTGGGCACGTTCAACAACGACGCCGCGCTGCAGATCGATGCCGCCTACGACCTGTCACGGGTGTCTTTCGCCAACGCCGGCGTCCTGGTCAACACGCGCCTCGTCGACAACAGCAGCACCCTGCTCAACAACGCCAGCGGCGTGATCCGCCTCGTCGGCCCGAACGCAAACCTGACAAACCGCTTCGTTCTCGACAACCGCGGCGAGCTGCACATTGAAGGCGGCATCCTGCAGTCCAACGGCTACCTTTACAACCAGCTTGGGGCGACGCTGGTCAACGAGGCAATGTTTGTCTCTGCCGGCTTTGTGAGCAAAAACTACGGCACGTGGCAGAACCACGGCCAGATGACCATCAGCGACACGCTGCTCAACTACGGCACGCTGGGGAACTCCGGGCCTACGGCCGAACTGCGTATCGCCGGCGGTGCGCTATTCGTGTACAACAGCCTGGACAACGCCGCAAGCCTCGTCGTCGACAACGGCTCGCTCTACATCCTGCCGGGCGCGCAGCTGAACAACACCGGCACGCTGCAGACGGGCAGTGTCACCAACAACGAAGGCATCCTGCGCTCGACGGCCGGCAATGTCATCGTCAACGGTGACTTCTACAACGTGCAGACGCTCGAAAGCAGCGCTGCCTTCACCAACCGCGGCTACCTGCAGAACAGCGGCACGATGACGTTGCGCGGCACTCAGACCTTCGAGGCCGATTCACGCCTGCTCAACGCCAACGCCTCCACGCTCGTGCTCGGCGGCATGAGCAGCATTACCGGAGGGGCGCAGTTCGACAACTATGGATCGGCGGAAGTCGAGGCCGGCGGCTCGCTCTTCAACGGCGGCGGTGTCTTCAACGCCGGCACGTTGACGCTGCGCGGCTTGATGTCGAACACGAACACGATCAACAACGCCGGCACGTTCGAGATTGCTGCAGGCGGCTTGCTGAACAACACGTCGATGTTCATCAACGGTGGCACTGTCTCGCTCGGCGGCGTGCTCAGCAGCAGCGGCACCATCGTCAACAACGGCCTCTTCAGCATTGGTGGCGTTTACCCTGCGCCACCGGGCAGCCTGGTGTTGAGCGGCGTGTTCGAGAACGGCGGAACGCTGGAGATATTCGGTGGAGTCGACCTGCGAGGCGGCACGCTGATCAACTCGGGAACACTGTCTGTGCGTCGGCAGATCATCTTTGGCGACCCGCAATGGGGAACCATCGCGCTGCTCGAGGGCGGCACGCTCCAAAGCACCGGCCTCATACGCGTGGCATCTGGTTACTCGCAGTTGAATGCCGGTCGCTTCGAAGTCTCTGGCTCGTTCGGGGTAGTCGGCACCTTCCAGAATCGCGGGACCTTCAGTGCCGATGGGATCACCAACGAGGGCAGCTTGACGAACTTCGGGCGGGTCACCGTATTAACGTCGGTTCACAACTACGGATGGCTGACCAACAGCGGCACATTCAGCGCCGATAGGGTCTTCGTCTTCGACCAGGGCAGGGTGGACAACCGGGGGTCGACCAGCGACCTCACGACGACGTCCCTGGACAACGCCGGCGTGGTAGTTAACGGGGGCCAACTGCGCGCCTACAGAATCACCAACAGACGCAGCTTCATCGCCGATGCCAGCTCGTTCACAGGGGTGACGTACTTCACCAACCTCGGCCAACTCGACGTTCTTTCGGGCGCGGTGATGCAGGCGTTGGAAATAGCCAACCACAACTACGGCACGCTATCTAACGCGGGCGAACTGCGCATCGCCGGGCGGTTGGAGAACGGCACTGGTGCGTTTAATGCTTCAATTATCAACAGCGGCCTGATCGCGGTAGCGGCCAATGCTGGGTTCGTCAATTACGGATTTGTTTCCAACAGCGGCACGGTGTCCAACGCCGGCAGCTTCAGCAATCTCGGGCCGCTGAACGGCGGCACGCTGCACAACAGCGGCTGGATGCTGCAGTCGGGCTACGGCAATATGAATGTGCAGGCTGCCCACAACGCCGGCACCTGGATCAACGATCGCGATTTGCAGGTCGGCAGCTTCGTCAACATGAACACCGGCAGTTTTCAGCTCGGCAGCAGTGGGCGCCTGCGGGTGGACGGCAGCTTCGACAACTCCGGCAACGTGCGCCTGGACGGCCCGGTTTCGGGTGCCGGCAGCTACCGCCAGGACGCCGGCAACACTGCGGTAAACGGCATTCTCTCGCTGGCGGCGATGCAGATCGATGGCGGCCGCGTCTGCGGCAATGGTTCGCTTGGCGCCACCAGCGTCGTCGTCCACGGCGGCACCCTGTGTCCGGGCCTCTCGCCCGGCAGGCTGAGCCTTGACGGCACGCTTCGCTTCGACAGCGGCGTCCTCGAGCTCGAGATCGCCGGCAGCGGCGCTGGCCAGTACGACCAGCTCGTGCTGAACGGCACCTCCAGCTTCGCCGGCGGGGTGCTGCACATCGCCTTCATCGACGGCTTCGTGCCTGTCGCGGGCACCGTGTGGGCGCTCATTGTCGGCACCGGCACGATCACGGGCCTGGCTTCGCTGACGACCGACGTGAGTGGCCTTCCAGCCGGCTATGCGGTCTCGTTCGGCTACGGCGGCGGTGCGCTCGAGATCGGCGTGAGCGCGGTGCCGGAGCCGGCTACCTGGTTGCTGTGGGGCGCCGGGTTGGCGGTGCTGGCCCGGCGGAGCCGGCATATGACCGAGCTGAAGCGGTCCTGATCAACACCTCCAGGCATCCGCGGCCGCCAAAGTGGTGAGGCGAAGCGCACCAATCGCTCAGTGTGTTGCCTACCGGTCGGCGCCTGCCTCTGCGTGATCCCAGTCTGTTGTCCAGTCCGCGGCGGCCTGCAGCAGAGGACGGCAAGACGATTTGCCACGAAGCTGCGAGCCGCCACCGTGGGTTGATGGCCGAGCCTAGCCGCTCACCTACGTCAACTGTCGAGCACTTCAGCCAGGGCGTCAGCCTTTGGGTGCGTATTTCAGCCGCATTGCCGCATCAGAACTGCTACTCGTGCTGACTTGTTGCCTCACGTAATTTGCTACCCGTCGGATTGTCCGGCGGGGGCAGAACAACGTGACGAGGCAAATCAGCATGACGACAGTAAGCGTCCAGCCATGGCATCTTGATCTTCCGCGGCCGGCATAGGAGGCTCGTGTCCACGCAACTTGATCACGGACACATGGACACTTCCTCAATCGTGGAGCCGTCGGGACGGCGAACCCATCGGCGTCACAGCGCCGACTTCAAAGCCCGAGTCGTGGCGGCATGCCGGCAGCCCGGCATGTCGATCGCGTCGGTGGCGTTGGCCAATGGCTTGAATGCCAACTTGCTGCGGCGCTGGGTGGTCGAGACCGAGCGCGTCAGCGCCCTGGTCCCTGACCGCGCAGACACCGTGGCGGGGGCGAGTCGGCTGCCCGCCTTCGTCGCCGTGCAGATGCCGACCCAGCCCACCGCGCCGGTGTCGCCCGACATCCACATCGAGCTGGCGCGCGGTTCGACGACGATCACCATGCGCTGGCCGGCATCGCAGGCCAGCGCATGCGCGGCCTGGTTGCGCGAGATGCTGCGATGATCCGCATCGACGCAGTCTGGCTGGCCGTCGACCCGGTGGACATGCGCGCCGGCGCCGACCGGCTGCTGGCCAGCGTGGTGCAGGTCTTCGGGGCTGC
>JAYSYH010000090.1:0-2086 GCA_043716645.1 Betaproteobacteria bacterium
GTCAGCGGGTCCATCGCGGTGTGCAGCACCAGTTCGCGGATGGTTTCGGCCAGCGGCGTGCCACCAGGTTCGCGGGTGACGACGACTTCGTGGTCGCGCGCGCGCAGCCAGGCCGCCAGTGTCTCGATGTGCGAGCTTTTGCCGGCGCCGTCGATGCCTTCAAAGGTGATGAAGCAGCCCGGCTTCCAACAGGCGGTCAACGCGATGCTCTTTGATATTGGTTCACCGCGCGATTATGTTCGGCCAGGCTGGTATTGAAGGCGCTGCTGCCGTCGCCGCGGGCCACGAAGTACAAGGCTTTCGTCGCGTCTGGCCGCACCGCCGCGCGTAACGAGGCCAGGCCGGGCAGCGCAATCGGCGTGGGCGGCAAACCGCCGCGCGTGTAGGTGTTGTACGGCGTGTCGGCCAGCAGGTCGCGCTTGCGCAAGTTGCCGTCGAAAGCAGCACCCAGGCCGTAGATCACCGTCGGGTCGGTCTGCAGCGGCATGCCGATTCGCAGGCGGTTGGCGAAGACCCCGGCAACCTGGCTGCGGTCTGCGGCGGCGCCGGTTTCCTTTTCGATGATGGAGGCCAGGATCAACGCCTCGTCGGCCGATCGCAAGGGAGTGTCGGGCATGCGGTCCGCCCAGATGGCGGCCAGCTTTTGCTGCATCGTGCGGTGGGCGCGCTTGAGCACAGTCAAATCACTGACGCCCCGGCTGTAGGCGTAGGTGTCGGGGAAAAAGCGGCCCTCGCCGGGCATGCCGGGGGCGCCCAGTGCGGTCATCAATTCGGCTTCGCTGTAGCCGGCGGTCAGCGGCTTGAGCATTGGCGCGCGGGCCAGCTCCGCGCGCAGCTGGCGCAATGTCCAGCCTTCGATGAAGCGCACGTGTTCCAGCGCCTCGTCGCCCTGAACCATTTTGGCCAGCAGCCGCCGGGGTGAGGTGCCGGCGTCGATTTCGTAGCTGCCGGCCCGGATGCGTCGCGCCTGGCCGGACGCGCGAAACCAGGCATACAGCAGCGTGGGCGAACTCTGCACGCCGGCCTGCACCCAGGCTTGGGCAATGTCGCGCGGCGTGGTGCCGGCTTCGATCGACAACTCGGCCGTCGCGCCGATCAACGGCAAGGGCCGCTCGACCCACCACCACGCCGTGCCGGCCATCGAGGCCGCTGCCAGCAACAATGCCCCCGGCACTGCCAGCAGCCAACCCAACCCCGAACCCCGACGCGCCATGGCGGCTGATGATAATGACGCGATGAACAACGCTTTTGCTGCCAACTCTGTTCCGGCGCCCCACGGCGCGCTGCGTTTGACCGACTGGGGGGTGATTCGCGCGCAAGGCGAAGATGCCCGTAAATTCCTGCATGGGCAGTTGACGCAAGACGTGGAACACCTGCAGCCCGGCACGGCGCGGCTGGCCGGTTATTGTTCGGCCAAGGGCCGATTGCAGGCGACCTTCGTGATCTGGGCGGCCAGCGCCGACGAGGTGCTGCTGGCCTGCAGCGCCGACCTGTTGGCGGCCGTGCTGAAGCGCCTGTCGATGTTCGTGATGCGTGCGAAATGCAAGCTTGGCGACGCCAGCGGCGACCTGCCGTTGTGGGGGCTGGCTGGGCCGCTGGCGGGCGTTGATCTGCCGACTGCGGTGTGGCACACCAGCCCGCAAGGCGGCGGCGTGTGGATCGGCCTGCCGCAGGCTTTGTCGGTGGACGGCGTGGTTACCGCGCGCTACCTCGGCGTGGGCATCGAAGCGCCTGCCGCGCCCGCGCTGGATCCCGCCATCTGGGCCGGACTGGAAGTGCAAAGCGGTGTCGCCCGCGTGGTCGCCGCGACGGCCGAGCAGTTCGTGCCGCAGATGGTCAACCTGGAACTGGTTGGTGGCGTCAATTTCCAGAAGGGCTGCTACCCGGGCCAGGAAATCGTCGCGCGCAGCCAGTACCGGGGCACTTTGAAGCGGCGGGCTTATGTCGTCCAAGCCGGGGCCGATCTGGCGCCAGGCCAGGAGGTCTTCCACAGCGCGGACGCCGGGCAACCCGCCGGCATGGTCGTGCTGGCCGGGCGCGCGCCTGGGGGTGCGTCGGTGGCCCTGGTCGAGCTGAAGATCTCTGC
>JAYSYH010000010.1:0-24026 GCA_043716645.1 Betaproteobacteria bacterium
CCGCCCGGCCCATCCTGCATTCCACCTGGCGCGGCTGCTGCCGCTGCAGCGTCTGGCCCTGGCGGCGGCCAGCGCCGGCTTGCTGGCCCTGGCCGCCGCCCCAGCGCGCGCAGCCGACACACCGGTACCGGTGCCCGTGGATGCCAGCTTCCAGCCCGCCGCGCAGGCCGGTCAGCTGTTCAGGGCGGCCCTGCCCGAGGTGCTGAAAGGCGTCAAGCGCGTGGCGGTACCCCTGTTCACGGTCGATTTCGTCACAGCCGACAGCGAAAAGGCCGAGACCTCGGGCTTCGGCTCGGCGGGTCGGGCCACGGCCATAGCGGCCTACAAGCTCAAAGGCGTCGGCCAAGCCGAATTCCAGGCTTTGACCGATGCCGCGTACAGCGCATTCATGGCCGACCTGCAGGCCGCCGGCTTCGAGACCGTGCCGTTGGAACAGGTGCAAGCCCAAGCCCTTTTCAGAAAGCTTTTGGCCACCGGCAAGCCGGCACCGGCGTTGCGCAGCGACGGCATGATGCTGGCCCCGCCCGGCATGGGCATCTACGGCTTCAGCGAAGCGGTCGCCGGCGGCAGCAAGGGGGGTCTCTTCGGCGGCCTGGCGGCGATGGGCAGCGCCATTTCGGCCGTGGGCGGCGCGATGGACACGGTCGAACTGGCCAAGGCGCTGGACGCCGCGGTGGTGGAAGTGCAGTTGCGCGTGCATTTCGTGCAGCTCGTCAACGAGAACAAGGGCTTCCTCGGCCGCATGGGCAGCACTGCCACCGTCAGCGCCAAGGTCTACCCCAGCATCACCAGCGCGACCTACACCGTGCAGTCGTCCACCCGCGGCACGCTGACCCTGAAGCAACCACTGGCGCTGGACGCCGGGGCCTTCACCGAGGTCCGCTCTGCGCCCATCACCGCCACCGACGTGGCCGCAGGGGTGATGACGGCTTTGATCGGCCTGGCCAGCAAGGGCAGCAGCAGCGTCGGCACCGACGACAAGGAAGCCATCGCCGACCCGGCGCGGTACAGCGCGGCCGTGGCCCAGGGTCTGGCTAGCGCCAACCAGATGTTTGTGGCCCGCCTGCGCGCCGGGCAGTGACGCGGGCGGCTCGGCATACTTGACCCACCTTCACGTGCTGCCTTGCCGGCGCCTGTCATGACGCTGCCCGACGCTGCCCGCTGGGCCGACATGAAGGCCGTGTTCGAGACCACGGTCGACCTGCCAGCCGAGCAGCGTGAGCGCACGATCGCTGCCTCGCGGCTGCCGGCCGACCTGCTGGCCGAGCTGCGCAGCCTGCTGGCCCACCACGACGACGTCACCCGCAGCCACGTCTTCATGGCTGAGATGGCAGCGGCGCAACTGCGCGCAGGGGACGACGGGGCCGCCCGCATCGGCCAACGGCTGGGGGCCTGGGCAATCGTGCGCGCCATTGGCGTCGGCGGCATGGGCGAAGTCTTCGAAGCCCGCCGCGCCGACGGCCAATTCGACGGCAGGGCCGCTGTCAAGCTGCTCAAGCGCGGCATGGACAGCGCGGCCGTGCTGCAGCGCTTTGCGCAGGAACGCCAGGCCCTGGCGCGGTTGAGCCATCCGCACATCGCGCGCCTGCTGGATGCCGGGGCCAGCGACGAAGGCCTGCCTTTTTTCGTTCTGGAATACGTCGACGGCCAGCCCATCGACCTGGCGGTTCGCGGCCTGCCGCTGGACGCGCGGCTGCGCCTGTTCCTGCAGCTGGCCGACGCGGTGGCCTACGCCCACCGCAACCTGCTGGTCCACCGCGACCTGAAACCCGGCAATGTGCTGGTCGACACCGAAGGCCAGGTCAAGCTGCTGGACTTCGGCATTGCCAAGGCGCTGGACCCGCTGGAAGGCCAGCAAGGCCGCGAAGGCCATGCCACCGTCGGCGGCCAGCGCCCCTACACGCCCAACTACGCCAGCCCCGAACAGGTGCGCGGCGAACCCGTCAGCACCGCCACCGACACCTACAGCCTGGGGGTTTTGCTGTACCAGATGCTGACCGGCACGCGCCCCACCGGCCGCAACGCCACCACGCCGGCCGAAGCGGCGCGCAGCGTGCTGGAAGACGCGCCCACGCGGCCCAGCCGCCTGTCCGCCGCCGAGGCCGTCGACCCGCAGTGGCTGCACAACCGCAAGCGGCTGGAAGGCGACCTGGACAACATCCTGCTGAAGGCTTTGGAAAAGTCCGTCGAACGTCGCTACACGCATGTCGAAGCATTGGCGCAGGACGTGCAAGCCTTCCTGAGCGGCCATCCGGTCGGCGCACGGCCGGCCAGCCGGCGGTATCTGCTGGCCAAGTTCGTGGCGCGCAACCGCGTTGCGGTGGTGGCTTCGGGCGCTGCGGTGCTGGCGCTGGTGGGTGGTCTGGGCGGCACGGCCTGGCAGGCCCACCAGGCCGGTGTAGCCCGCGACACCGCCCGCGCCCGGCTGGTCCAGACACGCGCCATCGCGCGCGACCTGGTCATGCGCTACGCCGACACGGTGATGTACCTGCCCGGCGGCATGAAGATGCAGGTCGAGATGCTGACCGGTACCGTGCGCCATCTCGACAACCTGGCCGTCGACGCGGCATCCGACCCGGCCTACGCCGGCGACGTGGCCACCGCCTATGCCCGGCTGGCCACGCTGCAGGTGGAGAACTTCGTCGCCAGCGTGTCGGACCCGGCCATGGGCGCGCGCAACCTGGCTCGCGCGCTGGAACTGTTTCCCATCGGCGCGCCGGCGCACCGCGACGACGAGCGTTACAGCGTCTGGTGGGCGCGCGCCTTGCAATCGCAGTCCAGCCTGCGCCGTGCGGCCGGTGATCTGCCGGGTGCCCTGGCGGCCTGCCAGCAGCGCATCGCGCTGATGGACAGCACCTTGTTGCGCTTTCCGGGCAACGTTGACGTGCGCGCCGAACTGGGCTCGGCCTGGTTCTGCATCGGGCAGCTGAACTTCAGCGTTGGCATCGCCAGCCTGCAGCGCCCGGACGAAGCAATGGCGGCCTTCGAAAAGTCGGAAAACTGGTACCAGGGCCTGGTTCGCGACCAGCCCAAGGCGTACGCCCACCACGGCCAGTTGGGCACCATAGCCGGCGCACGCTTGTTCATCTGGCAAGCCAGGGACCGCATCGACGAAGCTGTGGCGCAGGGCCGACGCGCGGTGGCCTTCAAACAGGCTGCATTGAACCTCGACCCGAACAACGTGGCCCTGCGCAATGGCCTGGCCACCGAGGCCAACAACCTGGGCGCCGTGCTGTTGGAAGCCGGGCAGGCTGATGAAGCCGTGAAGGTCACCGGCCTGGCCATGGCCACCTTGGACGCACTGACGCGCGACGACCCGAATGTGGCGCGCTGGGCCCAGCAGCGGGGCATGTTTGCCCTGCACCACGGCCGCGCCTTGCTGGCCGCAGGCCAGGCGCCGGCTGCGCTGGCGCCGCTGCGCGAGACCATGGCTGCCATGGCACCGGCCACCGCCGGCAGCATCGTCCGCCGCCGCGGCTGGGCTCAGCTGGTCCTGGCGCAAGCCCTGCTGGCGGTGCGCCAGCCGGCGGCAGCGGCGGCGCAGGCCGATGCGGCTTTGCTGGACCTGGACAACTTCTTGAAAGGGTCACCTGCCGACACCGACGCGCTGGTCTACCGGGCCGAAGTGCTGCAGATGCGTGCCCAGCGGGTCGGCCGCCCACCGGCCGCTCGCCAGGCCGACTTGGCGCTGGCCCGAGCCAGCTTCGAGCTGGCCGTTCAGACCAAGCCGCTGCGCGCACATCAAGAGCGCGCGCGCCAGGCCCTGCTGCTGGCCCTGCGGGCTTGATGCAGCGTCAGCGGCTGTCGGTGTCCGCGGCGCCGCTGTGGGGTGTGGCGCGGCCAGCGGCAGGATCGCCGCCGTGACCGCTGCCGTGACCGCTGCTGTCATGGGCGCCGTTGCTCGTGCTGCCGGCCGTGGCACCCGTGGCTGGTGGCGCCGATGCGCGCCTGGCCTGCGCCGTCGCCAGCGTCGCCATCAGCGCAGCCAGCACCGCTTCCCACGGCAAGTGCGCGGCTTGTCGCAACAGCTTGGCCGTCAGACCGGCCTGCCAGGACGCCCTGCTGCCGCGCAGCGGGGCCCAGCGCCAAGGCCGCAGTCCCACCACCACGGCGCCCGCCGCTGCGGCCACGCCGACAGCGGCCCACGGGTGGCGCCGTACCAGCGGCACCAGGGTCGCGTCCAGGTCCAGCCTGACAACGTTGACTGCCGGCCGCCAGGGGTGCGTCGACCACCAGGACTGCAGCGCGCCCAGCGCAAGGTCGACGACGGTGGACTTGCGGCCCGCGCTGCGCAGCTGTCGCCACAGCTTGCGCAGCAGGCGTCCGGGGGCCGTTCTGCCGGATGAACCGGCGGTATCGTCGCTTTCGTCCGGCTCGGGGGGTGGCATCAAAGCGAGCTGCAGCTTGCCGCGAGAAGCGGCCAGGCGCTGCAAGGCCGCGGCTTGAGCCGGGGTCAAAGGCTGCGGCAACACGGCGCTCACGCGGCACTCGCTTCGCGCAACAGCGCGGCGTCGGCCGCGAACTGTTCGCGCAAAGGTGCCAGTGCCGAAGTGGCTTGCAGGCCGCGCAGCCGCAAGGCACACACCGCGGCCACCGCCAGCGGCACCAGCGGCACCACCGCCAGCAGCCAGGGCGCGGGCATTGCCTGCAGCGGCACCACGCCCACCAGCAACAGTGCCACCCCGGCCAGGGCCAAGCCCAGCGTGCCGGTCAGTGCGGCTATGCCGCCCAGCAGCGCCCGCTGTTGCAGTTGCGCGACAGCAGCTTGTGCTTGAGCCGTCGCCAATTGACCGTAGGCGGCCAGGTGTTCGGCCAGCAATTCCGGGCGCGAGGCCACGATCTTGAACATCGGGTGCAGCATGTGGCGCCTGTTGTGTTCCCAGGCGGTCCCGCTTGTGTGCAGCGTCCACCAGTGACCGGTCAATATAGCGGCGGGGTGGTGGCGCTCACTGTCCTCCAGCGCACACAGCGCACCCAGCACACCCAGCGCACCCAGCGCACCCAGCGCACCGCTGCCGGCTGGGGGGGTCGGCGGGCTCTCAGGCCGCTGCGCGCCGCGCTCGCACCGCTGCCGCCAAGCCGTCCAGCAGACCCACCGTGTCGTCCCAGTTGATGCAGGCGTCGGTGATGCTCTGCGCATAGGCCAGCTTGGCCGGGTCGTCCTTGCCGGGGGTGAACTTCTGCGCGCCGCCGTGGATGTGGCTTTCCACCATCACGCCAAAGATGCAGCGGTTGCCGGCCGCCAGTTGCGCGCCAACGTCTTGCATCACATTGATCTGGCGCTGGTGCTGCTTGCTGCTGTTGGCATGACTGGCGTCGATCATCAGCCGGCAGGGCAGCTTGGCGGCCTCGATTTCCTTGCAGGCCGCGGCCACGCTGGCGGCGCTGTAGTTCGGCTCCTTGCCGCCGCGCAGGATGACGTGGCAGTCCGGGTTGCCGCGCGTCTCGACGATGGCGACCTGGCCGTTCTTGTGCACCGACAGGAAGTGGTGCGGCCGGGCGGCGGCCTGGATGGCGTCGGTGGCAATTCTGATGTTGCCGTCGGTGCCGTTCTTGAAGCCGACCGGGGCGCTCAGGCCGCTGGCCAGTTCGCGGTGGACCTGGCTTTCGGTAGTGCGCGCGCCGATGGCGCCCCAGGCGATCAGGTCGCCGATGTACTGCGGGCTGATCACGTCCAGGAATTCACTACCGGCCGGCACGCCCAGCCGGTTGATGTCGACCAGCAACTGGCGCGCGATGCGCAGGCCTTCGTGGATGCGGTAGCTCTCGTCCAGGTAAGGGTCGTTGATCAGGCCCTTCCAGCCCACCGTGGTGCGCGGCTTCTCGAAATACACGCGCATCACGATTTCCAGGTCGCCCGCGTGCTGCTCGCGCAGCGTCTTCAGGCGCCGCGCGTAGTCCAGCGCGGCTGCTGGGTCGTGGATGGAGCAAGGGCCGATGACCACCAGCAGCCGGTCGCTGCCGGGCTCGCCATGGCCGGCCATGATGTTGCGGATGGCGGCGCGGGTGCCCGAGATCAGCGTTTCCACCGGCGTGCCGGCGATCGGGAAGAAGCGGATCAGGTGTTCAGGCGGTGGCAGCGGCGTCACGTCGCGGATCCGCTGGTCGTCGGTCTGGCTGGTCTTCTCGCTGAGCGCATACCAACCCTCCGGATTGTTGGTTTTGCTGGTCATGGCGCTGTCCTTTCGAAAACAGGGAAGAAACAAGGGGACGGAATGAGGGAGCCGGAAAACAAAAAACCGCCGGGGCTGCCGGCGGTTGGTTGGGGTGCGGATGTGTCGTCTTGACTTACCCGCTTGCCTCTCCAGCCGCCGTGCGGTGCGAGAACCAGTAGGTCGAAAAATAAAACGATGCGGTGTGCATAGCGCTGAATGTAGCACGCAGCCCTGGCGCAGCCGCTGCGTTGCACCTGGCGTTGCGCCCGGCGTTGCGGCCCGGCCGGGCCGCCTCAAGCACGTGCCATGCGGGCCGATAAAGCTGTCAGACGGCAGCCCTGCGGCGGCCACCCCAGGCAGGCAAAAAATGGACAAGGGCGAGATCGCTCCCAAGCTCAGGCTCGGTGACATGCTGGTTCGCGAGGGTCGGCTCACCGAAGCACAACTTCAGCAGGCGCTGGTGCGCCAGAAGCAGACCGGGCGGCGCCTGGGCGCGGTACTGCAGGATTTAGGCTTCGTCACCGACGACGTCATTGCCCGTCTGCTGTCGTCACAGCTGAACCTGCCGTTCTTCGAGCCGCACCTGGAAAAGGTCGATCTGAAAGCCGCCCGCCGCCTGACCGAGCTGCAGGTGCGCAAGCTGCGCGCGCTGCCGGTGGGCATGGCCGGCGACCGCGTGCGCGTGGCCGTGGTCGACCCGACCGACTGGCAGTCCATCGACGGCCTGCCGCGCCTGCTGGGCGCGACGATCGAGATCGAGATCATTCCCGAGACCGGCCTGCACGCGCTGATCGACCGCATCTACAGCAGCAGCGGCGGCGCCAACGAAAGCATCGAAGGCCTGGCCCGTCAACTCAGCGAAGAACTGCGCAGCAACGAGGTCGAGGCCGTTGACTTCGGCGCTTTGGGCCTGCAGGCCGGCGCCGAAGACGCGCCCATCGTCAAGCTGCTGCAGGGGCTGTTCGACGAAGCGGTGCGGCTGCGCGCGTCCGACATCCACATCGAGCCGATGGCCGCCAACGTGGCCATCCGCTTGCGCGTGGACGGCCACTTGCGGGCCCACGCCGAGTTCGAGCTGCGGCTGGCGCCGGCACTGGCATCGCGCCTGAAGCTGGTGGCCGCGCTGGACATTTCCGAGCGCCGCCTGCCGCAGGACGGCCGCTTCGTGGTGCAGGTGCGCAACCACACGGTGGACATCCGCTTGTCGACGCTGCCCGGGCAGTTCGGCGAATCGGTGGTCATGAGACTGTTGCTCAAGGACCCGATGCTGTCCACGCTGGACAAGCTGGGCCTGCCCGCAACCGGCCTGCACGCGCTGAAGGACGCGCTGAACAACGGCGCCGGCCTGGTGCTGGTGACCGGGCCCACCGGCAGCGGCAAGACGACCACGCTGTACGCCGCCCTGGGTTCGCTGGACGCTGGCGCGACCAAGATCCTGACCGCCGAAGACCCGGTGGAATACCGCCTGCCCGGCATCACGCAGGTCAACATCAACGACCGCATCGGGCTGGGCTTCGCGCAGGTGCTGCGCGCGGCGCTGCGGCAAGACCCCGACGCGCTGTTGATCGGCGAAATGCGCGACGCCGAAACCGTGGAAACCGGCATGCGCGCGGCCATCACCGGCCACCTGGTGCTGTCCAGCCTGCACACCAATGACGCGGCCTCGGCGCCGGCCCGGCTGATCGACATGGGTGCTGCGCCCTACATGGTGGGCATGGCGCTGCAGACCGTGATCGCCCAGCGCCTGGTGCGCCGCAGCTGCCCGGCCTGTGCCGAACCGGTGCTGCCCAGCGTGACCGAACGCGCCTGGCTGGACGGCCAGCTTGGCATCGACGGCTGGGACCCGACCGGCCTGCGCAAGAGCCGCGGCTGCGCGCGCTGCCGCAACGTGGGCTTCGACGGCCGCCACGGCATCTACGAGGTGCTGGCGATGAACACCGACCTGGTTTCGGCGCTGTTGCGCAACGACATGGCCGGCTTCAACAGCGCCGCCAAGGCCGCCATCGGCAGCGCCAGCCTGGCCGCCGAAGCCGCCCGCGCCGCCGCCCGCGGCGTGACCACCGCGGCCGAGGCGATGCGCATCGGCTTGCGCAACATCGGCTAGCCGAGCCGGTTTGACCGATGTCTGAAACCTGACCGATGTCTGAAACCTTCCAGTACCGGGCCCGCGACAAGGCGGGCACCGAGCAACGCGGCACGCTGGCCGGCACGTCCAGCGCGGGCGTGGCGCGCGAACTCGTCGGCAAAGGCTGGGTGCCCATCGACATCCGTGTGGATGCCGCGGTCAAGGCGGTGGTGCAGGCGCAAACGCAAACCTCGGCCCGCGCCGTGGCTGCGGCCGAAGCCTCGGCCTCGGCCTCACAGCAGCGCAGCCCAGCGCCAGCCGCCGTCCCCGTGGCCCGCCTGAACAAGGGCGCAGCCAAGAAGCGAGCGCAGGCCAACTTCAGTATCGTCCTGCGCGAACTGGCGGCCTTGCTGCGCGCCGGCGTGCCGCTGCTGCGGGCGCTGCAACTGGCCGCTGATTCCACCGCCGACGCCCACGTGCGCGGTGGCCTGCAGCGCATCACGCGCGACCTGGACAACGGCCACACGCTGTCGGCCGCCGCCGAACACGAACAGCGCGGCACCGGCCTGCTGTCGCCCTACGACGTGGCGATGATCCAGGTCGGCGAACAGACCGGCCGCCTGCCCGAGTGCTTTGCCGACCTGCACCGCCAGCGCGAATTCGTGCGCTCCACCAACGAACAGGTGGCCTCGGCTCTGCGTTACCCGGCTTTCGTGATGCTGACCTGCCTGATGGCGGTGGTGGTGGTGAACATTTTCGTGCTGCCGAATTTCGCCAAGGTGTTCGCGCAGTCGCGCTCGCCGTTGCCGATGCTGACGCAGGTGTTGATGGGCATGTCGCAGCTGATGCTGCAGTGGTGGCCAGTCGGCCTGGCGGGCGGGGTCGGCGCGGTGTTCGGCTGGCGCCGCTGGACGGCCACCGAAGCCGGTCGGCTGTGGTGGGACCGGAACAAGCTGCGCCTGCCCATCGTGGGCCGCATTCTGGAAGGCATCGTGCTGTCGCGCATGGCCGGGGCGCTGGCTTCGGCCATGACCGCCGGGCTGACCATCAGCGACGCGCTGAGCGTGGCCGCTCGCACGCTGGACAACAGCTGGTTCGAGACGCGCATTCAACGCATGCGCAGCGACCTGGCGCGCGGCAGCTCCATCAGCGCCGCAGCCCGCAACATGGGCGTGCTGCCGTCCACGCTGATGCAGCTGTTCACCATCGGTGAAGAGTCGGGTTCGCTGGAAGAGCTGATGCGCGAGATTGCCGTGCACTACCAGACCGAGGTCGACTACGCCATCAAGTCGCTGTCGGCCACGCTGGAACCGATCCTGATCTGGTTCCTGGGAATGGGCGTTCTGGTGCTGGCTTTGGGTGTCTTCATGCCGATGTGGGACCTGGGCCGGGCCACGATGCATTGAAGGCCGCACCCGATGACCCGTGAATTCTTCACAGACCCAGCCTTTTGCACCCCCAGCCCTACAGAACGCCAACCACCACGCCGAAAAGCAGGCACAGGGCCACCGCCCCTCACCCTGAAACCCCTTGCCCTCACACCCCACTGTCACGCTCCGGAGCCCCCCATGAAGTCCACTTTTGCTGCCCGCAGCCCACACCACGCGAAGGCCGGTTCTCAGGCCGGCTTCACGCTGGTCGAGTTGATCACGGTCATCCTCATCCTGGGCGTGCTGGCCGCCGTGGCCTTGCCGCGTTACGCCGACCTGCAGGGCAAGGCGCGTGAAGCCAAGGTCAAGGGCGTGCTCGGGTCGATGAAGGCAGCCTCGGCCCTGGTCAAGGCCACGGCCATGGCCAACGGCGTGTCGTGCGGCGCCGCCACCGGCACCACGGCCACGCTGGAAGGCGCCAGCATCGGGCTGAACTTCTGCTACGCCATCACCGGCACATCGGTGACCGTGCCCACCGGCATCCTGCTGGCGGCCAATGTGTCGGCCAGCGACAACTGGGTCATCGACAGCGCCAACCTCGGCGGCGCCGCCGGCGGCAGCGTTGTGCAGATCAACCTGAACGACGCTGTCACGCCCGCCACTTGCTCCATCAGCTACACCTCATCGGCCAACGGCACCACGCCGCCAGCCATCAGCGCCAGCACCGGCGGCTGCTGACCGGTCTGCGCTGCAGGCGCGGCGCGGCTGCTGTTGCGGCCGCCGCGGTCACCACAACGACCGCAACGCCTGAAAGTTGCCCGCGACTCCTGCCATGTCACCCCGTCCGTGTTGCCCGCTCGAACGCCGCCGTCGGCCGCTGGACGCGGCTGGTTTCACCTTGGTGGAATTGGTCATCGTGATGCTGCTGATGGGCGTGCTGGCGGCTTTGGGCATGGCGCGCTTTGCCGACCGCGAACCCTTCGCCGCGCAAGGCGTGGGCGACCAGCTGGTGTCGGGTCTGCGCGTGGCGCAGGCGATGGCCGTGGCGCAGCGCCGGGTGCTGTACGTGGCCATCGGCGCCACGCCGCCCATGTTGGCGGTGTGCCTGGACGCCGCCTGCACGCAGCCGCTGCCCACGCCGGCCGGCGACGCGCTGTGGCTGTCCGACACCACCGGCCTGCACCTCAACACCGCCGCCAGTTTCAGCTTCGCCGCCGACGGCGTGCCCAGCCTGGGCAGCAGCCTGGCCTTGCAGGTGCTGGCCGACAGCGGCAGCGCGGCGTCGCAGGCCATTACCGTCGAAGCCGGGAGCGGCTATGTGCGTTGACCGCCGCGCTGGCACCGCCCGCCGGTGGCGGCCTCAGCAGGGCCTGACGCTGATCGAGCTGATCGTCGCGCTGGCCCTGGCCGGCGTGCTGCTGGGTTCGATGTGGAGCGCCTGGTCGCTGTTGGGCCGTGGCAGCGCCGACCCGCTGGTGGCGCGCCAGCAGCTGGCGATCGCCCAGTCGCTGCTGCGCGAGATCAGCCTGCAGCCGATCAGCGGCGCCGCCGCGGTGGCCACGCCCGGGCGCACCGGCTACGCCAGCATCACCGACTACAACGGCCTGACGATGACCGGCCCGACCGGCATCACCGATGTCGAAGGCGCCGCCGCCAGCGGCCTGTCGGCCTACGGCGCCACGGTCAGCGTCATCCCGCAAGCCCTGGCCGGCGTGCCGGCGGCCAGCGGCTACTGGATCACCGTCAGCGTCACCGGCCCCGACAGCCGGGCGCTGGTTCTTGGAACGTGGAGGTCCAAGCGGTGAAGCCCCCAAGCTCGCTGGCGCTCGGTAACCCACCGGGGGGCCGTCCGCCAACGGCCCGGCGAAGCCGGTTCCGTGGCAGGAAGCTGGTTTGCCAACGCGGCGTCACGCTGGTCGAACTGGTGGTGGTGATGACGCTGTTGGGCGTGATGGGCAGCATCGGTGCCACGCTGGTCAGCCGCATCGTGGCCGGGCAGCAGGACAACCGCGGCCGGCTGACCCTGGGACAGGCGGCAGACGGGGCTTTCGCCCGCGTGGCCGGCGAGCTGGAAAACGCCCTGCCCAACAGCGTGCGGGTCAGCGCCAACGCCGCCGGCACCTGGATCGAATGGGTGCCGGTACAGGATGCCGCGCGCTACCGCCAGGCGCCCGATACCGCCAGCGGCAGCCCGGGCGACAGCCTGGACCTGGGCGACCCCAGCGACAACGCCTTCGACGTGATCGGCACCGCGTTGGCCACGCCGGCCGCCGGCGCGCAGATCGCCTGGGCCAACCTGGGCACGCCCGAAAGCGATGTCTACGCCGGCACCAACCGGCGCGCCGGCCTGGCCGTCAGCAACGCCGGGCGCCGGGTGGCCTTCACCGCCGCCGGCGCGCTGCCGGCCGACGCCAGCAGCGCGCGCTTCTTCATCGTCGGCACGCCATTGACCCTGGCCTGCGAGCTGCAGGCCGACGGTACACAGCAACTGCGCCGCTACAGCGGCTACGGCTGGAAGGCCGCGCAGCCGGTCAGCAGCGCCGATCTGGCCGGCGCCAGCGCCGTGGTGCTGCTGCACAAGTTGTCGGCGTGCAGCGCGGCCTACGACAGCGCGCTGGCCAACATCGGCCTGCTGAACCTGCGCGTCGGCCTGGGTGACGGCGTGGGTGACGGCGTGACCGCCGCGCGCATGAACTTCATGCAGCAGCTGGCACTGGACAACACGCCATGAAGCCGCCGTGGACCAACCGATGACCACGCCACGTCACCGAACCGTCGCGCAGACTCCTTCGGGGGGCCTGCCACGCAGCGGCAGGATGGGGGGCCGACAGCTCGGCATCGCCCTGCCGGCAATGATTTTCGCGGTGGTCATCGTCGGCCTGCTGCTGTCGGCCGGCCTGTTGATGTTGACCCAGGCCCAGCACACGCAAACCCTGCAGTTGCAAACGGCGCGCGCGCTGGCGGCTGCCCAGAGCGGTGGCGAATGGGGCCTGTGGCAGGTCAGCGACCCCGACGCCGGGTTGGGCCTGGGCGCCAGCACCCTGCCGCCCTGTTTCGCCACGACCACGCTCGCGCTGCCCACGCCGCTTTCCGACCTGCCCGTGCAGGTCAGCTGCACCCGCGAACCAGCCAGCGGCACGGTCGACGAAGGCGGCCTGAAGCTGGCCAGCTACCGCGTGCTGGCGGTGGTCAGCGCGGGCGGCAGCGGCAGCATCAATTTCGTGCAGCGGCAGTTCGAAACCCGCGCCACGGTGTGCAAGAACCCGGGCGGCAGCGCGCCGAAGTACGCGTGCTGACGGTGCGCGCCGGCCTGTTCAGTCTGACGGCGACAGCCGGCCTCCTGCTGCGCAGGCGCCTGGCCACGCTGGCCGTGGCCGCCGCCGGCCTGCTGGCGCTGTACGCGGTCTATGCCGGAAACACCGCCTTCACCGTCAACAGCAGCAGTGACGAAAGCGACGCCAAGCCCGGCGACGGCATCTGCGCCACCGCGGGTGGCTTTTGCACGCTGCGCGCAGCGCTCGAAGAAGCCAACGCGACCAGCGGTGCCAAGACCATCAACTTCAATCTGCCGGGTTGCAGCGCGGGTACGGGGGAAGGCAATGCCGGCACCTCCGGCACGCTCGGCGAGGGCCTGGCCGCCAACTACTTCAACAACATGAACCTGACGGGCACCCCCGTGCTGTCGCGCAACGAAGCAGTGGATTTCGACTTCGGCACCGGCAGTCCGGCTGCCAGCGTCAACACCGACAACTTTTCGGGCCGCTGGAGCGGCATGGTCACCATTCCCGCCAGCGGCAACTACCGCTTCCAGACCAACAGTGACGACGGCGTTCGGTTGTGGCTGGACGGTGTCCAGGTCATCAACAACTGGACCGACCACGGCCCGACCGACGACACCACCTCGACCTTGAACTTGACGGCCGGGCAGACGGTGTCGGTACGGCTGGAGTGGTACGAAAGAGGCGGTGGCGCGGTGATTCGACTGCGTTGGGAGACGCCCGGCACGCCAGGCAAATTCACCGCCATTCCCATCGCGCAGCTGACCCCCGTGCCCTACGCTGGGGGCGGCAGCGGCGGCTGCACGATTCAACCGACGCAGGCGTTGCCCGTCGTCACCGCGGTGGTGGACATCAATGGCCAAAGCCAACCCGGCTGGGTCAGTGAACCGCTCGGCACGCCTGGAAAGCCGGGCACCGGCCTGGCCGCCACCTACTTCAACAACATGACCCTGACGGGCAACCCCGTGCTGTCGCGCAACGAGGCGGTGGACTTCGACTTTGGCGGCGGCAGCCCGGCTGCGAGCGTCAACGTCGACCAATTTTCAGGCCGCTGGAGCGGCACGGTCACCATTCCCACCAGCGGCAGCTACCGCTTTCAGACCAACAGCGACGACGGCGTTCGGTTGTGGCTGGACGGTGCACCGGTCATCGACAACTGGACCGACCACGGCCCCACCGACGACACCACCTCAAGCCTGAAGCTGACGGCCGGGCAGACGGTGTCGGTGCGGCTGGAGTGGTATGAAAACGGCGGCGGCGCGGTGATTCGACTGCGCTGGGAGACGCCCAGCACACCGGGCCAATTCACCGCCATTCCGATCGCGCAGCTGACCCCGGCGACCTACGGCAGCGGCGGCGGCGTCAGCTGGACCAGCAACCCGCTGGTGGAACTGGCGGGCACCAACGCGGGCAGCAGCAACGGCCTGACGCTGCAAGGCGGCAGCAGCACGGTGCGCGGCTTGATCATCAACCGCTTCGCGCGCAGCGGCATCGAGCTGGCCAACGCGGGCGGCAACAACGTGCAGGGCAACTGGATCGGGGTCAACTATTCAGGCACCAGCGCGTCGCCCAACGGCGCCGACGGCATCTCTGTCACGAACTCGCCGAAGAACGTGATCGGGGGCAGCACGGCTGCCGCGCACAACGTCATCAGCGGCAATGCCAAGAGCGGCATCGCGCTGACCGGAACGAGCAGCGGCACCTTGATGGCGGGCAACTACATCGGCCTGGACCCCAGCGGCAACACGCGGGTGGGGAATGGCGGCACGGGTATTTCTGTCGCTACCGCTAACAACGTGGTCGGCGGCAATGTGGCAGCGGCAGCCAACGTCATTTCCGGCAACGGCAGCAACGGCATCTCGGTGGCGGGCAACGCCAACGTGGTGCAGGGCAACTACATCGGCACCGATGGGCGGACCGGCACCGGCACCGGCACCGGCCTGGGCAACGGCGGCAGCGGCGTGGTGGTGCTGTCGGGCGGCCTGAGCGGCGTGTCCATCAGCTTCAACACGCTGGCCGACAACGGCGGCGCCGGTGTCGGCGTGGCTGGCGGTGGCCCGGCGCAGGTGCTGATCACTGCCAACGCGATGTCGGGCAACGGCGGCCTGGGCATCGACCTGGGCAACGACGGCGTGACCGCTAACACCGGCGTGGGCAACGCCAGTCTGCCCAACCAGGGCATCAACATGCCGGTCATCAACGGCGCCGGCGTGGACAGCGGCAACACCAGCGTCACGGTTGATGGCGTCATCGGCACCGGCGCCGGCCAAGCCGCCTTCGCCGGCGCGCGGGTGGAATTCTTCAAGGCCGCCGTCGACGCCACCGGCTACGGTGAAGGCCAGGTCTACCTGGGCTACCTGACAGCCGACGCGAGCGGCCGCTTCAGCGGCAGCGTGGCCTACAGCGCCGGCGCGCTGAACGTCGGCGACGCCATCACCGCCACCGCCACCGACGCCGCCGGCAACACCAGCGAGTTCAGCGCCAACCGCACCACCACCACCGTTGCCGCATTGACACCGGGCAACTTCAACGCCTTCGACGCCACCACCTCGACCACCGCCGCCACCGCGCTGGCTGGCCCCATCACCAGCAAAGTGGCCGGCGCGGCTGCCAGTTTCACGGTGATTGCCCTGGACAACAGCGGCACGGCGCTGAACCCGGGCTACACCGGCACGGTCAGCCTGAACTGGGTCGATGCGCGCGACGACAGTGGCGCGCCCAGCGGCACCTGCCGCGCTTCATGGGTCGACAAGGGCAGCGCCGGCACGGCCACCTTCAGCAACAATTCGCGCGTCACGGTAGCGCTCACGCCGCCGCCAAGCGGCACGCGGGTCATGCGGCTGAAGATGACCTACACCGGCGGTGGCAGCACCGTCACGGCCTGCAGCAACGACGCCTTTGCCGTTCTGCCCGCCAGTTACAGCTGGACCGGCGCCAGCGACGCCGACAGCAGCACCGCCGGCACCGCCCGCGCGCTGGACAACACCGCGGTCAGCGGCGGCGTGGTGCACCGCGCCGGCCGGCCGTTCACCGTGCGGGCCCGCGCGCTGGACGCCACCGGCGCGCTGATGACCGGCTACGACGGCAGCCCGGTGCTGGCGGCGGCCGGCTGTCTGCTGCCCAGCGGCTGCACCGCCGCCGCGCTGACGGCGCCCGGCACGGCCGCGTCAGCCGGCGCTTACACGAACCACAGCGTCAGCTACGCCGAGGTCGGCGCGCTGCAGTTGCAGCTGACCGACGCCAGCTACGCCGCCGTCGACGCCGCCGACACCGCCATCGGTGTGCGCACGCTCACTTCCTCGTTATTGCCGGTCGGCCGGTTCATGCCTGACAGCTTGAGCGTCGCCTTCAGCACCAGCGGCCAGCTGGCTACGGCCAACGCTGCGTGTCTGGCCAGCGGCGCCGGCGCCACCTTCATCGGCCAAGGCTTCGGCTGGGCGACCGCGCCGCAGGTCACGGTGACAGCGCTGAACGCCGCCGGCGCCACCACCGCGCGCTGGACCGGCGGCTTGATGAAGCTGATCCCCGGTGCGGGCCTGGCCGAAGTGCTGACCGCCGGCAACACGGGCGGCGCCACCTTCTCGGCCAGCTACGGCACCGTCACCGTCACCGACCTGGGCGCCGGGCAGGCGCGCGTTACCACCAGCACCACCGACCGCTTCCTGCTCGACCGGGCCAGTGGTTCTGTGCAGGACAGCACCACGCCGACCTGGGCCTGGTCGCTGGGGGTGACGGACGGCAGCGAAGCCGCTGTGGCCGGCAACCCGACGCTTGCCGCCACCGCCAACCAGGGCAGCGTGGCTTTCAACAGCGGCGGCGTGTTCCACAGCGGGCGGCTGTCGCTGTCGCCCGGTTATGGCGACGTGCGCAGCGGCATGCGCCTGCTGGCGCAGCTGCAGCGCTACACGGCTGCCGGCTGGGTGACGATGACCGAAGACCAGGGCTGCGTGACCGTGCAGAACCAGAACGTCGGCGTCGAAGCGCCGACCGGCGTGTTCGCCACGCTGGGCGCTTGCGCTGCGCCGATGACCGGCAGCGTCACCACCCGTGGCGGCCGCGCCTGGCTGGCTTTACCCGCCACCCCGGCCGGCGCGCCCGGCCGGTTGACGCTGCGCCTGGCCGGCCCGGCCGCCACCGGCAACAGCTGCACCGCGGCCGGCGCCAGCGCGGCGCTGCTCCCATTGGCGCCGAACTGGCTGCTCGGCGGCGCCAGCGCCGTCGGCCCGCAGGCGTTGGCCACCTGGGGCAAGCCGCAGCGCGACGCCTTGCTGCGCCGCGAAACCTGGTGACCACCGAGCGGCTCACCCGCTCGTCCGCTGATCCGTTCACCCGTTGATCCGTTCACCAATACACCAGCACTTCCACACACCCGCCCGCGTCGAGGCGCACGCCTGACGCCTGAATTGCGCGGCAAAGCGGCCTGATTTCCGGCTCTTGCCGCTGCCCTTACCGGCCGACCATACGGTTCATGTCAGCACCCCTGAACCCCAAGCCGTCGGTTGCCGCGCAGATTGCCGCGCAGATTGCAGCCCAGGTGGCTGTGCTGTGGCGGCGCCTGTCTGGCCACGGTCCGACTCTGCCGGCCTGGCCGCGCCTGGGTTGGCAACTGGGCGGCGCGCGGGCGGTGACCGTGGTGATGCTGGGCCCGCGCTGCGCGGTGGTACGCCTGGAAGCGCGTGCCGACGGCCTGCACCTGGTGGCCGCCAACCACGGCGAAGCCGGCGATCTGGCGCGCTGGAAGCCGCTGTTCAAAGGCAGCCGCGGCGTGCTGGTGCTGCGCAGCGAAGAGCGCTTTCTGCTGACGCTGGACAAGCCCGAGGTGCCTGTAGCCGAACTGAATCTGGCCATGCGCTGGCCAATGGGTGAAGCGCTGGGGACCGAGCCCGAACAACTGCTGACCGTGGCGCTGCCGCTGCCGCGCGTCAACGCAGCCGTGCGTGCCCAGGTGCTGGGCGTGGCCACGCGGCTGGAAACGGCACAGGGCCACCTGGCCAGCCTGCGCCAGGCCGGCATCGCCGTGCGCTCCATCGACGTCATCGACAGCGCCTTGCGCGGCATGGCGCTGCTACAGGACAGCCTGCCGGCCAGCACCGTGGCCGTTTGCCTGGTCGGCAACCACATGACCATCGGCCTGATCCAGCACGGCGAAATCTGTGCTTTGCGCAGCGTGCCGCTGCCCGAACGCGAAGGCCATGCCGACGCCGATCTGGCCGAGCAACTGGCGCTGAACACGCGCCGCACCTTCGACCACTACGAACGCCAGGCCATGCTCAGCCACCGCGCGGCCGACAACCCGGCCGCGCCGATGACCGTCGGCCGCGCGCTGGCCAGCGTCGGTTCGCTGTCGCAAGCCGCGCTCGACACGTTCTGCACCGCGCTGCCCGACGCACCGCAACTGCTGGACGTGGCCGACAGCCTGCACTGCGCCGAGAACATCGCGCTGCGTTGCGCCGGCAACGACGAGCTGACCGCTCTGGTCTGTGTTGCCGCCGCGCGGCTTTTCGACACCGGAGCCGTGGCCCGCCGCAGTGGAGCCACAACGTCAACAACGGCGGTCAGCGCCGCGGCCGACAGCACGAGGCCTGCTGCCGCTGCCGCGGCCACGGCGACGACTGCATCGGCAAGCGCTCCAACAAGCACGCCGACAAGCGCTCCGACAAGCGTTTCAACAACCGCTTTTGACTGGCCCGTGCCCAGCGCTCAGGCCGACCCGGCCACCCGCACCAAGGACGCGGTCACATGATTGAACTCTTCGACGCCAACCGGCTGCTGCCGCAGCGCGACCGCAGCCTGCTGCTGGCCGGCGGTGCGCTGGGGCTCGGCATGGTGGGGCTGACAGCGCACGCGGTGGTCCTGCAACAACAGATCACCGACACCCGGCTGGAAAGCCGCGGTGCACAAACCGAATTGACGCGGCTGAAAAAAATCGCACCGCCCCCGGGTCTGGCCTTGCTGGCCGACCTGGAACAGCTGGCGCTGCGCCTGGAGGCCGAACTGGCCGCCGCCGGGGCCGGACCTGGCGCTGGCGGCAGCAACCCCAAGGCTTCGCAATGGCTCGAACGGCTGGACACGCTGGCCAGTGCCGACATCGGCCTGAGCCTGGTTGAGATCGACCGCAACGGCTCGGCCCGCGTCGAAGGCATGGCCCGCACGCCGCAAGCCATGAGCAACTATGTGCAGGCCTGGGAACAGCAGCAGGCACAGACCCCGATGCGGGCCCGAGCCATCGAGGTGCGGCAGGACGAAAAGGCCGCGCCACTGCTGCGTTTCCAGCTGCGCGCCAACCTGCCCGGGGCCACGCCATGACGCTGCAGGTCCCCGCTCTCGCGTCGCTCGCGCCGCTGGCGCCCGTCGCCCGCTGGTGGGCCGAGCGCCACCTGCGCGAGCGGCTGCTCGTCGTGGTCTGCGGCACGGCCGGCCTTCTGGTGGCGGGCGACAGCCTGCTGACCATGCCGCTGGAGCGCCGCCTGAAACAAGAACGCAGCCAGCTGCAGACCCAACGCGGGCAGCTGGAAGCGGCCCGGCTCGCCGCGCTTGGCGGCTTGGGCGGCTTGGGCGGCTCTGGCGAAGCCGCGCAAAACCCGCGCGAACAGGCGGCGCGCTTGCAGCAGCGCGTGCAGGCCGCTCAGGCGGCCACCCAGATCCTGCGGCAGCAGGCGGCCGACGCCGCCCGGCTGCCCGAAACGCTGCGCGCCATCACCGCCACGGTGGGGTCGGCGCGCCTGTTGGCGCTGGACTTCGCGGGCGACGCTGCGGCGCCGCCCGGTGCAGCCGCGTCATCCGCCCATGCCTCAGCAGCCACCGCAGCAGCCACCGCAGCAGCCACCGCAGCGAACAGCGCACCGAACACCCAGACGACCCCGGCCCCAGCCGCCGTGGCCTGGTCCACGCCGCGGCTGTACCGCCTGCCCATCACGCTCAAGGTGAGCGGAACCTACGAAGAGCTGCACATGCTGTTGACCCAGATCGAACGCCACGCCGAAGCCTTGCAATGGTCCACGTTGACCTTGGACAGCAGCGGCTGGCCGGCCATCCAGCTGACGCTGAAAGCGCATGTGCTCAGCCCCAACCCGCGCTGGGGGGCTGCATCGTGAGGGCCCGTCAGCAGCCGCACCGTCACCACCCGGCGTGGCGCGCCAGCGTCGCCTTGCCCTGGCTCGTGGCCTGCGTCTACGCGCAGGCCTGGGCCGACCCGATGCGACCGTTGATTCTCCCCGCCATCACAGCCGGCACCGCCAGCACCGCCAGCGCGCCGGCTGTGACCGTGCAGTCGGGCGGCCCGCCCGATCGCTCGACGAGGCCGCGAGACGGCGAAGCGCCGCGCGACCCGGAACGCCTGATCGCGATCCGGCAAGACAGCGGGCAGCATTGGCAGGCCCTGCTGGGCGACCGCTGGCTGAAAGTCGGTGACCGCCACGACCGCTACACGGTGGGCGCCATCGACGCCAATTCGGTGCAGCTGGCCGACGGGCGACAACGAAGAACCCTGCATCTGTTGCCGCCTTTGTGGCGACCCGGCCCGCCCGACCCCGCTGTTTCGAGCAATGCGAACACCCATGCGCCCGGTGGCAGCACCGACATGGCGCAAGCCGGCCCCGCCGCGCTGTCCCCTCAACGAGCCCCTGGGCTCCCAACGCCATGAACCTTCAGCCGCCATCGTCAGTCAGCCGCCGGTGTGTTCGCCCTCTGGCCAGCGCCTTGCTCGGCGCCGCCACGCTGTGGCTGGGCGGTTGTGCAAGCGGCCCCACCTTGTGGAGCCAGCCGCCGCTGATGCCGGAACTGAAGTCAACGCTGGAGCCGACGGGGGGCGCGTCTGCACGGCTGGCCGTACGGCCCGCTGCTTTGCCCGCTGCGGTGGCGGTCGCCCCGAACGCGACGGCGCCGACAACAGCTCCGGCCGTGGCCCCCACCGCCAGCATCGCGGCCCGTGAAGACCCGGCGCTGGCTGCCTTGCCGGTGGGCCGCGCCGAGCGCCGCTTTTCGGTGGTGCTGAACCAGGCCACGCCCGAAGTGCTGTTCATGGCCCTGCTGGCGGAAACCCCGCTGTCGGTGGCGGTCGACCCGAGCGTCAAGGGGCCGATCAGCATCAGCCTGAAAGACGTGACGCTGCGCGAGTCGCTGGACCTGCTGCGTGAGCTGCACGGCCTGGAATACAAGGTCATCGGCCGCCACATTCTGGTGTCGGGTGCGCAGCTGCAGACCCGCATCTTCACCGTCGACTACCCGTCCTTCAACCGCAGCGGCCGCAGCGAACTGCGCGTGCTCAGCGGTTCCATCACCGGCCAGGCCGCGTCGAGTTCGCCCGGTTCGGCCCAGAGCACCCAGGGCAATCAGGCTGGCGCCGCCGGTGGTGGTTCGGCCGGCGGTGCCAGCAGCACCGAGTCCAGCCGCATCAGCACCGCACAGCGCAACGACCTGTGGGGCGAGATTGAATCGACCATCAAGCTGCTGATCGGCGACAAGGACGGCCGTAGCGTTGTCGTGTCGCCGCAAACCGGCAACATCGTGCTGCGTGCGCTGCCGCGTGAAATCCGCGCGGTGAACGACTACCTGGAAGCCACGCGCGTCTCGGTGCAGCGCCAGGTGATGCTGGAGGCCAAGGTGGTGGAGGTGCAGCTGAGCAACAGCGAACGCACCGGCATCAACTGGTCGGCCTTCAAGCTGGGCCTGAGCACGCGCGCCAGCGGCGGCATGGTGTCTCCGGGCGCCAAGCTCTCACCCAGCGGCACCGGCGGTGCCATCGGCGACGGCCTGCTCACCGTCAACCCCGGCGTCGCGCTGGACCTTGCGGCCACCGCCGCGGGCAGCCTGCTGGGGCTTGCGTTCCAGACCTCGAACTTTGCTGCCGTGCTCGACTTCCTGGGCACCCAGGGCAACACGCAGGTGCTGTCGAGCCCACGTATCGCGACGATGAACAACCAGAAGGCGGTGTTGAAAGTCGGCACCGACGACTTCTTCGTCACCAGCATTTCCAGCACCACCACGGCGGTGGGCAACACCACGGCCACCACCCCGAACATCGGCGTGCAGCCTTTCTTTTCGGGCATCAGTCTGGACGTCACGCCGAACATCGACGCCAACGGCTACATCACGCTGCACGTGCACCCGTCGGTCAGCACGGTCAGCGAGCGCACCAAGATCATCAACCTGGGCAACCAGGGCAGTTACGCCTTGCCGCTGGCCAGCAGCGAAATCAACGAGAGCGACGCCGTGGTGCGCGCGCGCGACGGCAACATCATCGCCATCGGCGGCTTGATGCGCCAGGCCTCGGTGAATTCCGATTCCGGCATACCGGGTACCGAGGGCACGTTCTGGCGCAAGTTGCTGGGCGGCCAGACCAACCGGCTCAGTGAAAAACGGGAGCTGGTGATCCTGCTGAAGCCCACCATCGTGGACCCCAGCGTGGAAGACGCCGACCTGCGACGCGACGCGCTGCAGCGCCTGCTGGACTGGACCGACACCCAGCCCGCGAAAGTCTCCGCCGCCCAGCCACCACGCGGGTTGGCGCAGGCCGCGCCGAAGCTGCCTGCGGCCGTTCCTGCAACTGTTCCTGCAACCGTTCCTGCAACCGTGCTTGCAACCGCTCCTGCAACCGTTCCTGTGACCACACCGGCCGCTGTGCCCGCAACGCCGGCGCCGAGCGCCGGGTTGAACTGGGCGGCGATGGGCGCTGCCGGTCTGACTCAGCCTGCCGCTGTGGCCGCCCGCCCACCCAGCCGTTTGCCGGTCGCCTTCATCACCATCGGCCGCGCCCTGCCGCGGCTGGTGCCGCCCGTCCCAGCCGCGCCGCCGGATCTGCCTGTGCGGGTCAGCGCGGTGCGGCCCCAGGTCGTGCTGGCCGCACCGTGGGCGCCTTTGGCGAGGCAGCCGTCGTTGTGGTCCACCCCGGTACCCGGTCAACCGCTGCGCGCGGCGGCCTTGCCGGCCTTGCGTCAGGCGGTTCGGGGCTAGTCAGCCGCCGCTGCCGCCGCGGACTCCGCTGGCGCGACGGCTGCCGTCGCCCGCGCTCCGGCGTGGTCGCCGTCAGGCCGCCGCCACGGGTCGATGTGGGTCATCAGGTTCAGCACCCGGTGGCGCTGCAGCACCCGCTGCTGAGCTGCCACGGCGATGTCGTGGCCGGCTTCGACGGTGATGGTGGCTTCGACCTCGATGTGCGCATCGACAACGATCATGTCGCCCATCTTGCGTGTGCGCACGTCGTGCACGTTGCGCACGCCAGGCGTCTCGGCCAGCGTGCGGCGGATGGCTGCCACTTCCTCTTCATTCACCGCGCGGTCCATCAGGTCGTGCAGCGCGTCCCAGCCGAAGCCCCAGCCCATCCTGGCGACCATGAAGCCGACGATCAGCGCGGCGATCGGGTCCAGGATGGCGTAGCCGGCCAGGTTGCCGGCGATGCCCAGGCCGACCACCAGCGATGAGGCCGCGTCTGACCGCGCGTGCCAGGCATTGGCCACCAGCAGGCTCGATTTGACCCGCTTGGCCACCGCCAGCATGTAGCGGAAGAGCAGTTCCTTGGCCACCAGCGCGCCGCCGGCCACCCACAGCGCCATCACGTGCACCTGGGGCACGGTTTCCGGCGCTTCCAGCTTGTGGAAAGCCGCCGCCAGCATGCCCACGCCCACCGCCAGCAAGATCACACCCAGGGCCAGCGAGGCCGCCGTCTCGAAGCGCTGGTGGCCATAGGGGTGTTCGACGTCGGCGTCTTTGGCGGCGTGGTGGCCGGCGAACAGGACCACGAAATCCGACACCAGGTCGGACAACGAGTGGATGCCGTCGGCGATCAGGCCTTGCGATTTCGACAGCACACCCACGCTGATCTGCGTGGCGCTGAGCGCCACGTTCACGCCCACGCTGACCCAGGTGCTGCGCGATGCAGCGGCCTGGCGTTCGGCCGTCGTGTGCGTGGCGTGCTCGGGGTCGTCTTGCGGGATGTCCAGGGGCATGGCGATGGCGGGTGGGTATGCAGGTCAGCAGCCGCTATTTTTGTGCCGGCACGGCTGCCAGCTTTTCATAGTCGTCCATCAGCCGGTTCATCCGCGCCATCAGCGCGCGGTAGGGGCCGGGCTGGGCCAGGTCGACGCCCGCTTTGACGTACAGCGGGTAGGCGTAGTCCGAGCTGCCGGCCTTCAGCAGGTTGATGAAGCGTTCGCGCGCGGCG
>JAYSYH010000091.1:0-2066 GCA_043716645.1 Betaproteobacteria bacterium
GGCCCCGGTCATCTGCGCGTCGGGCTGATGAGCGGTGCGGCACGTCCCGCCACAGGCTACGCGTTCCAGCGCATCCAGCGCTGGGCCGACAGCTGTGGCGAGGCGCTGCGCCGCGGCCAGGCAGCGAGCGGGCACACGCCCGACCCCTTGTTGACGCGGTTGATGGACCGCCTGTTCCTGGACGTGCTGCGAACCCATCCCCAGCGCGGACCCGAGTTGTTCATGCGTCTGTTCGAGCGTGCCGCCACGCCCCGCATCGTGCGCTTCCTGAGCGACCGCGCCACTTTTATGGATCGCGTCGCCGTCGCTGCATCCCTGCCCACGGGCTTGTTCCTGCGGCAGCTGATGCTGCCCGCGCCGGGCTCGGCCACGCAGGCGCTGCCGCTGTGACACCTGCGTTGCAGCTGCAAGGTCGGGTGTTTTGCGGGCTCGCGCTGGCGCTCGTCATCGCCAGCCTGGTCGGGTTCAGGCTGGAACCCCATCACGAACTTCTGGCGGCGGGCGCGCTGCTGCTGCTGCTGGGGATGCCCCACGGCGCTTTGGATGTGGTGATCGCGCGCCAGCTCTTCGGCGTCGCTGATTTCAAAGGATGGGCACTGTTCTCGCTGTTCTACCTCGGCCTGTCCGCCGCCGTCGTGGGCCTGTGGGTGGTGGCACCGACGTTTTTTTTGTGCGCGTTCCTGATCTTCTCCGCACTGCACTTCGGCGGTGACGGGGCAGGCGGCGTCCCCAGGCTCACTCGTGGCTTGTACGGCGGCGCCGTGATCGTGCTGCCAGCTTTGTTGCACGGCCTTGAATTGCAGCGGCTGCTGGGCCTGGTGGCTGGCCCCACCAGTGCCGCTGTCGTGGCACCCGTTTTAAGCCAGCTCGCGGCACCCTGGCTGGCCGCGACCGTGCTGGCCTGTGCGCTTCAGGTCAGGACATCGCGGCTTGCCGCATGCGAGTCGGCCTCGCTGGTTGCGCTGTCGCTGGTCGCGCCGCCGCTGGCGGGGTTCGCCGTCTACTTCTGCGCCATGCACAGCCCGCGGCACATCCTGCGGACGCTCGCAGGCCTGCAAGCCGCCGAGGCCCGCCATGCGTTGGCGCTGGCGTTTTGGCCGGTGTTGGCCGTGCTGGCCGCTGCAGCCTTGCTTGGTTGGCTGGCGAGCGACCTTCCGGTGGAGGCTCGGGTGATGCAACTCGTCTTCGTCGGCCTGGCTGCGCTGACGCTGCCGCACATGGTGCTGCTCGAACGGGCCCGCCTGGCGGCACTGCCGACGGACCGAAAGGCCCCCAGCTGCCCAGAGCCGAAGCCAGGACTCCCGACTCCATGAAAACCGTCTCATCCAGCGCCGACACTTCCATCGACGGGCTGTACCGGATCGGCACGGTTTCCCATCTCACGGGCATCCCGGTCCAGACCATCCGGGTGTGGGAGTCGCGTCACGCGGTCGTGCAGCCGGCGCGCAGCGCGGGCAACGTTCGCCTGTACCGGCGCGCCGACATCGACCGCTTGTCGCTCGTCAAGTCAATTGTCGATTCCGGGCAGGCAATCAGTACGGTGGCCGCGTTGACCGACCGGCAGATCAAGGCTCGATTCAAGGACGCGCCGGCGCCAGCGACAAAGGTGCGAAAAGCCGGTTGCAGAGTGCTGGTGTATGGGTCCGAATTGGCGTCCGTACTGAAGACAGCATGGAAGGCGCGGTCTGACGTGCGGGTGCAGACCAGCTTGCCAACGCTTGCCGACACCGGGCCCTGGGAGCTGGCTTCGTTCGATGCCGTGATCGTCGACGCACCGGTGCTTCGCAACGACTTGCCGGCAGCGCTGCGGCAGATGCGAACAGCGACCCAAGCGCCGGTGGTCATTGTGGTCTACGGCTTCGGCAGCCGCCAGGTCCTGGCCTGGCTCGACAACGCCAACGTCATCGCATTGGCCGCGCCAGTTGACCCCGCGCAGATCGCCCGCATTTGCCAGCTCGGCCTTTCGATCGATCCCGCGCCGACTGCGGCCTTGTCGCAGATGCTGATGCATTCGGCGGCGGCGCGACGCTACAACGAAGCGTTTCTTCAACAGCTCAGCCAGATGC
>JAYSYH010000092.1:0-2061 GCA_043716645.1 Betaproteobacteria bacterium
AGAACGTGTTCGATCTAGGCGCAAAGCGCAGCCATAGCCCGGGCTATGGCGAGCATTTGCAACGAAGAGCGGGCGCGTTTTGGCGTGATGAGCGGGCATAGGCGAAACAATCACAGGCTCTCAGTGGCCTTGCACGACTGGCCGGGCACGGCAGGCTGGCGATCCCGGCCGCGGCAGCCTCATCGGCCTTCGAAACTCGGTGCGCGCTTCTCGACAAACGCCGCCGCCGCGCCCTTGTGGTCGCTGGTCTCGAAGGTGCGGATCATGTGGATCGCCTCGGCGTCCAGCACGTCCGACAGCGAGCCGCGCAGCCCGGCGTTGAGATTGCGCTTCATGTAGCCGATGGCCACCGTGGGCAGCGCGGCCAACTCAGCGGCCCAGGCCCGGGCGGCGTCGGCCAGTTGAGCGGCCGGCACCACGCGGTTGACCAGGCCGATGCGCTGGGCCTCGTCGCCCAGCAGCACCTGGCCGGTGAAGTACATCTCGCGGGCCTTGGCGGCGCCCACCAGGTGGTTGAGAAAGTAGCTGCCGCCAAAATCGCCCGACAAACCGATCTTGGCGAAGGCAGTGGTGAACTTGGCGTTGTCAGCGGCGATGCGCAGGTCGCAAGCCAAGGCCAGCGAAAAACCGGCACCCGCCGCCGGGCCGGGGATCACCGCCAGCGTGGGCTTGGGCATCTCATGCAGCCAGCGGGCCACTTCCATGCGCGCCCGCAGGTCGGTCACCTTGTGGTCGAAGGACTGCGTGACAGCCGCAGCTGCCGCGTTTTTGGCGAAGCCCTTGACGTCGCCACCCGAGCAAAACGCGGCGCCGCTGCCGGTCAGCACCACCAGCCGCACCGCGGCATCGTTGGCCAGCCGCGGCAGGGCCTCGGACAGTGCCAGCATCATCTCGCGGGTCAAGGCGTTGCGCGCCTCGGGCCGGTTCATCGTCAGGGTGGCGATACCGCCTTCGATGGTTTCCAGCAGGTCTTGGGTCATGGGGTTCCTCGGGTTGGGGGTGGATTGTGGTGGGGGCTCAGGCCGCGCAGATGCGGGCCCGGGCCTCGGCGTATTCGCGCTTGAAACGGGCCACCAGGTCGGCCGCGGGCATCACCTCGCGGATCGCGCCGATGCCCTGGCCGCAGCCCCAGATGTCTTTCCAGGCTTTGGCCGACACGCCGCTGCCCGTGCTGAAGTTCATCTTGCTGGGGTCACTCTGCGGCAGGTTGGCGGGGTCCATGCCGGCGTTCTGGATACTGCCCTTCAGGTAGTTGCCGTGAATGCCGGTGTAGAAGTTGCTGTAGACGATGTCGTCCGAATCGCTGCGCGTGATCATCTGCTTGTAGCCGTCGACCGCGCGCGCCTCCTCGGTGGCGATGAAGGCCGAGCCGATGTAGGCAAAGTCGGCACCCATGGCCAACGCGGCCAGGATGGCACCGCCCGACGAGATGGCACCCGACAGCGCCACCGGGCCGCCGAACCATTCGCGGATCTCGGCCACCATGGCAAACGGGCTCTTCACGCTGGCATGGCCACCGGCGCCGGCGGCCACCGGGATCAACCCGTCGGCGCCCTTCTCGATGGCCTTGTGGGCGAACACGTTGTTGATCACGTCGTGCAGCACCACGCCGCCCCAGGCCTGCACGCCGCGGTTCACGTCCTCGCGCGCGCCCAGGCTGGTGATGATGATCGGCACCTTGTACTTGGCGCAGACCTGCATGTCGTGCTCCAGCCGGTCATTGCTCTTGTGAACGATCTGGTTGATGGCATAAGGCGCGGCGGGTGCCTCGGGGTGGGCCCGGTCATGCGCGGCCAGAGCCTCGGTGATCTCGGCCAGCCATTCGTCCAGCTGGGCAGCGGGCCGCGCATTGAGCGCCGGCATCGAGCCGACGACGCCGGCCTTGCACTGGGCGATCACCAGCTGCGGTGTGCTGATGATGAACAAGGGCGAGCCGATGACAGGGAACTGGATGTTCTTCAGGACGGCGGGCAGGGCGCGGGCGGGTGCGGTCATGGCGGTGGTGTTGCCTGGGTGCGGGGAATGGGATGCGGTGCGGTGCGCGGGGTGCGGTGCGCAGCG
>JAYSYH010000093.1:0-2060 GCA_043716645.1 Betaproteobacteria bacterium
AGCATAGGGTCGCTGGTCAGCGCGACCAGCGTCACAAGCACGTCGACGTTCAAGGCAGGCACGAGTCGCAAATAAGCTCGCGGGCACGCGCGCTCACCACGCAGACATCGCGGCGGCTCAAGCCTGTGCCACCTGCAGCACTAGCTTGCCGAAGTTCTCGCCGTTGAACAGCTTGAGCAGCGTCTCGGGGAAGGTGTCCAGACCGATTACCACGTCTTCCTTCGACTTCATGCGGCCGTCTTTCAGGTAGCCAGCCATTTCGGCCACCGCGAGGTGATAGCGGTCGGCGTAGTCGAATACCACGATGCCTTCCATGCGCCCCCGGTTCACCAGCAGCGACAGGTAGTTGGCCGGGCCCTTCACCGGCGTGGTGTTGTTGTACTGGCTGATGGCGCCGCAGATGATGATGCGGGCCTTCAGGTTGATGCGCGCCAGAACCGCGTCGAGGATCTCGCCGCCGACGTTGTCGAAGTAGATGTCCACGCCCTTGGCGCAATGCTGCTTCAGCCCCTCGCGCACCGCGTCCCAGCGGGCCACGCCGGCAGCAGCGACGGCTTTGTAGTCGATGCAGGCGTCGAAGCCCAGTTCGTTCACCACCCAGTCGCACTTCGCCTGGCCGCCGGCAATGCCGACCACGCGGCAACCCTTGATCTTCGCCAGCTGGCCCACTGTCTGGCCCACAGCACCGGCCGCGCCCGAGACCACCACCGTCTCCCCCGGCTTGGGCTGGCCGACATCCATCAGACCGAAGTAGCCGGTCATGCCTGGCATGCCGAGCACGTTCAGCCATTGCGTGGGCGTGCCGACGTTCAGGTCAATCTTGAAGAGGCCGCTGCGCTTGATCTCGGCGGCCGGGATCAGACAGTATTCCTGCACACCGAGGCCGGCGTTGACATGGTCACCGACGGCGAAATTCGGATTGTTCGAAGCCACCACCACACCCACACCGCCGGCGCGCATCACGTCGCCCAAGCCCACCGGGGCGATGTAGCTCTTGCCCTCGTTCATCCAGCCGCGCATTGCCGGGTCGAGCGACAGGCTCAGAGTCTTCACCAGCACGCCGCCGTCGTTGGGAGGCGCGACCGGCTCGCTGGCGAAATTCCAGTTCGCGCGCGTGGGCAAGCCGGTGGGACGCTCCGCCAAGCGCACTTGGTGGTTGACGAGTGTGGAGAGGGTCTGCATGCGGTGTCCTCGCTGCGATTGTGGCGGCTGCCGGGCAAGGCAGGCATCGTAGCGTGCAGAAGGGCCCCGACAGCGCCGCGAGAGGAGACGTCGCGCGCCCAAAGAAAAACGCGGCCGGAGCCGCGTTTTTTCAAAGCGATGAAGCTTTGACTTACAGCGGACGAATGTTCGCTGCTTGCAGGCCCTTTTGGCCTTGCTTGACTTCGAATTCGACCTTCTGGTTTTCCAGCAGGGTCTTGAAGCCAGAGCCCGTGATGTCACGGAAGTGGGCGAACAGGTCAGCGCCGCCCGCATCTTGAGCGATGAAGCCGTAGCCTTTGCTCTCGTTGAACCACTTCACGGTACCGGTTTGCGTCGTCATGACGATTTCCTAATAAAGTAAATAATGCCCAGCACATGCTGTGCATGCAGAGACACTCAAGAGACGTTATTCGGGGATTTCTAACGAAGCCGTCTTGGAGCCAAGGCGGGGTAGCAAAAGATCACTCACAACCACTGTCTTGCGCATATCTGTCCAAGTAATGTACCTCATGTAGCTCGCTGCAATCCGCATTTCGCATGCCCTGTTGCATCTCAGGTGTATGCGTGCAATCTGTCGCGGCGCGCCGTGTGCACGGCGTCACCCGCTCGCGCGTTGACCTCCTCACCGATATCAACTTGGGACACTCCAATGAATTCAAAACACTGGCTGGCTGGCCTTGCCATCGGCTTTGCGACAACCGCAGGCGCGATTGCCGCGACGAGCGTAAACCTGAGCATCGACGGCATCGTCTCGCCCGGCGTATACGGCCGGATCAACATCGGCAACTCGCCGCCGCCGGTGCTGGTGTACCAGCAGCCGGTCGTGATTTACCAGCCCGTCCGACCGGTGCAGGCCT
>JAYSYH010000094.1:0-2058 GCA_043716645.1 Betaproteobacteria bacterium
ACGGCCATGATGACCGGTGTGTCGTTGCGCAGGATGGCGTCGATCAGCAGGCTGCCGATGCCGGGGATGCGGAAGATCTGCTCGGTGACGATGGCGCCGCCGAACACCTGCGGCATGGTCAGCGCCACCAGCGTGACCACCGGAATCAGCGCATTGCGCACCACGTGCTTGATGATGACCACGCGCTCGGCCAGGCCCTTGCTGCGCGCGGTGGTGACGTAGTCCAGCCGGATCACGTCCAGCACTGCTGACCGCACATAGCGCGTCCAGCTGGCACCCTGGAACAGGCCCAACACCGCAATCGGCATGATCGACTGCTTGAAGCTGTCCCACCACCACTGCCATCCGGTCGATGGCAGGTCAGCGCGGAAGACGAAAGGCAGCCAGTCGAGCTTGATCGAGAACAGCAGGATCAGCAGCAGCCCGGTGAAGAAGGTCGGCAGCGAGAACCCCATGAAGGCCACGGTGTTGGCCACCTTGTCGAACAGCGAATAAGGCTTGGTGGCTGCATAAATGCCCACCGGCAGCGCAATCGCCATCGCCAGCAGCTGCGACATGCCGATGACCGCCAGCGTCACCGGCACGCGTTGCCAGATCAGCGTGTCGACATCGACGCGGCTGACGAAACTGAAGCCCCAGTCGCCATGCAGCATGGCCCACAGCCAGCGCGTGTAGCGCTGCCAGACCGGGTCGTCCAGGCCGAACTTTTCGCGCAGCGCCTGGCGCACCTCGGCCGGCACGTTCGGGTTGGTGGCCAGTTCACCGAAGGGGTCGCCCGGCGCCAGCGCCAGCACGGTGAACAGGATCAGGCTGATGCCCAGCAGGCTGGGAATGGCAATCAGCAAACGACGCAGCAGATACGGGCCCAACTCAAGTCTCGCGGTACCACTCGTGGATGGCGGCCGTGTCGTTGTCCCAGCCCGACAGCGGCGCCACCAGGTTCTTCGCCAAGCCGGCCACCGAAGGGCGGAACAGCAGCGGGATGACGTAGCCGTCACTGCAAACCAGGTCGTTCAACTTGATCAGCAAGGCCGCCCGCTTGACGGCGTCCAGTTCGAATTCGGCCGCCTTGTAGGTCTTGTCGTACTCGCTGCTCTGCCAGCGGCCCAGGTTCAGGCCCAGCCATTTGTTGGTCTTGGAAGAAACTTCCCAGGACACGAAGCGTGAAAGGTGGCGCTGCGGGTCGGGTCGGCCCTGCGTGACTTGGTACATCTGCAGGTCGGCGTAAAACTTGCCGTAGGTGTCGTTGTTGGCCACGTCAGACGAAAAATACACGCTGCCGACAACCTGTTTCAGTTCGATCTCGATGCCTGCTTTCTGCGCGGCCTGCTTGACGATTTGTTGCACCTTCTGGCGTGGTGCGTTGATGCTGGTCTGGAACAGAAACTTCAGCTTCTTGCCGCCTTTTTCGCGAATGCCGTCGTTGCCCTTCTTCCAGCCGGCTCTGTCCAGCAACGCATTGGCCTTGTCCACGTTGAACTCGAACTTCAGGTTCGGGCTGCGGTAGCGCACCGGGTTGTTGATCCAGTTCGCCGTGGCCACGCCGCCGCGTCCGTAGATGAAGTCTTGCACGCCCTTGCGGTCGACCAGCAGGGCCAGGGCCTGGCGCACCGCCGGGTCTGACAGCAGCGGGTGGCGGGTCCTGGCCTGCGCCCGCTCGCCTTCGACTTCGGCATTCGGGTCTGCAAAGTTCAGATGGATGGCTTCGGTGGAGCCACCGGGCGAGAAATCGACGCGGCCCTTGCCGCCGCCATTCGCGCCCGCTTCCAGGCGCTTCAGAATTTCGTCTTCAACCTGCAGGTTCCACGCAAAGTCGTATTCGCCGGTTTGCAGCACAGCGCGAGCAGCGCTGACGGCGTCGCCACCACCCTTGATTTCGATCGTGTCGAAGTAAGGCCGGTTGGGCAGGTGGTAAGCCGGGTACAGCTCGCCGCGCAGCATGTCGCCGGGCTTGAATTCGACGAACTTGTAGGGGCCGGTGCCCACTGGCTTCAGGTTGCTGGGTGCTTCGCGCGACTTGCCACCGGTATAGGCCGCGAACAAGTGCTTGGGAATCAG
>JAYSYH010000095.1:0-2043 GCA_043716645.1 Betaproteobacteria bacterium
CGCTACCGGCGCCAGACCGAGCCCCGTCTGGCCCGGCCTGCTGCTCGCCACCGTCGGCGCGATCGCGTTCTCGGGCAAGGCCATCATCGTCAAGCTGGCCTACCGGTACGGCGTGGACGCGGTCACGCTGATCATGTACCGCATGCTGTTCGCGCTGCCGCTGTTCGTGCTGCTGGCGTGGTGGGCCGGGCGCGGCAAGCCGGCGCTGACGCCACGCGACCGGCTGGCGGTGCTCGGCCTCGGCTTCAGCGGCTACTACCTCGCGAGCTTTCTCGACTTCGCCGGCCTGGCCTACATCAGCGCCAGCTTCGAGCGGCTGATCCTGTACCTGAACCCGACGCTGGTGCTGGCGATGGGTGTGGTGATCTTCAAGCGCGGCGTCACGCGCCGGCAACTGGTTGCGCTCGGCGTGAGCTACTGCGGCGTGCTGCTGGTGTTCGGCCACGAGGCGGCGCTGTCGGGCGCGCACGCCGCTCTGGGCGCGGCGCTGGTGTTCGGCAGCGCCATCAGTTATGCGGTCTACCTGGTCTACAGCGGCGAAGAGGTGAGGCGCCTGGGCGCCTTGCGGCTCACCGGCCTGGCCACCAGCGTGGCGTGCGTGCTGTGCATCGCGCAGTTCGCAGTGCTGCGGCCGATGAGCGCGGCGCTGGTCGCACCCCCAGTGATCTGGCTGTCGATCCTGAACGCCACCGTCTGCACCTTCGCGCCGGTGCTGATGGTGATGATGGCGATCGAACGCATCGGCGCCACGCTGGCCGCGCAGACCGGCATGGTCGGCCCGTTGTCCACCATCCTGATGGGCGTGGTGATCCTCGGCGAGCCGTTCAGCGCGTGGATGGCGGCCGGGACGGCGCTGGTGCTGGCGGGGATCTGGTTGCTGGCGAAGTGGCGGTGAATTCGTCTGTGCGACGTCCGGTCTGAGTTGGATTAACGTCGATCGCTCCACCGAGGACACAAGCATGCTGGAACTTCGACCCACCTGCGAGCACTGCAACACCGCCTTGCCGCCGGCCTCGACCGCAGCCCGCATCTGCAGCTTCGAATGCACCTTCTGCGCCGCGTGCGTGGAGCGGGTGTTGGGCGACGTCTGCCCGAACTGCGGTGGCGGCTTCGTGCCCCGGCCGGTGCGGCCCGTGGGCCTGTGGAAGGGCAAGAGTCCGCTCGGCGCGTACCCGGCCAGCGTGAAGGTGCGGCACGCGCCGGTCGATGCGGCGGCCCATGCCGCCCTGAGCGCGCAGGTCTCGGGCGTGCCGCCCGAGCGGCGCTAACGAGTGTCGCCACGGCGGATGCTGCGGACTTCCAGGGCTGGACGATGACAGACGAGAAATCGCTGTACTCGGCCATTCACGAGAGCGTCGCGCTGCACGCGTACGACGCAGCGTGGCCTGCCCGGTTCGCCGAGGAACGGACGCGGCTGCTGGGCTTGTTCCCGACCGTCCTGATCGATGTGCAGCACATCGGCAGCACGGCGGTTCACGGGCTCGTCGCCAAGCCGATCATCGACCTCCTCGCCGGGGTCGAATCGATGGCGGTGGCCGCCGCCCTGGCATCCGACCTGGGCAACGCCGGCTACGCCACATCGGTCGAATTCAATGCCACCTTGACCGATCGCCAGTGGTTCATGCGCTGGGCCGATGGCCGGCGCACCCACCACCTTCATGTGGTGGTTCATGGCGGCAGCGTCTGGCACGAGCACTTGAGGTTCCGCGATGCGCTGCGTTCAAGTGCCGCTTTGTTGGAGCGTTATGCCGCGCTGAAGGCGGCGCTGGCCGCGCTGCACCCGAACGACCGGGAGGCCTATACCGACGCCAAGGCCGAGTTCATTCGCGCGGTGGCTGAAGGCACATGAGCGCGCGTCCATCATTCACGGTTCCGGCACGGCGTTCGACCCACGACCTACCACCCACGACCCACGACAGAGGAACAGCATGGACTTCGGATTGACAGGCAAATGGGCGCTGGTGTGCGCCGCAAGCAAGGGCTTGGGCAAGGGCTGCGCGAGCGCGCTGGTGCGCGAGGGCGTGAACGTGGTGATCATTGCGC
>JAYSYH010000096.1:0-6379 GCA_043716645.1 Betaproteobacteria bacterium
GTGTGGGAAGTGCCACAAGGTTCGCGCGGCTCGCGGGGCCGCCCCATCGTCAATATGTTCCCCTTGCAAGAAGGCGAGAAGATCAATGTGGTGCTGGCGCTGACCGGTGAAAAGCGCAGCTTCCCCGCTGACCAGTACGTGTTTATGGCCACCAGCATGGGGACAGTCAAAAAGACCCCGCTGACCGACTTCAGCAATCCGCGCAAGGCCGGCATCATCGCCGTGGACCTGGATCCAGGCGACTTCCTGATCGGCGCGGCCCTGACCGACGGCAAGCACGACGTGATGCTGTTCAGCGACGGGGGCAAGGCTGTGCGCTTCGACGAAAACGATGTACGTCCCATGGGCCGCAACGCCCGTGGCGTGCGCGGCATGATGCTGGAAGAAGGCCAGGGCGTAATCGCCATGCTGGTCGCCGAAGATGAGCTGCAAAGCGTACTGACTGCCACGCTGAACGGTTTTGGCAAGCGCACCAGCATCACGGAATACACCCGCCATGGCCGTGGCACCAAGGGCATGATCGCCATCCAGCAAAGCGAGCGCAATGGCCGTGTAGTGGCGGCTACCCTGGTACATGCCGACGACGAAATCATGCTCATCACCGACAAGGGCGTGCTGGTGCGCACCCGGGTCAGCGAGATACGCGAACTGGGCCGCGCCACGCAGGGCGTGACGCTAATTGCGCTGGACGACGGGGCCAAGCTGTCGGGCCTGCAGCGGATCGTCGAGAACGACACACCGGCTGACCCCGAAGAACCCACAGACGCTGCCGGCACGCCCGACACGGAAGGATCCTGATGTTCAAGGCCCCCTTGTTGACCGCCGCATTCGCGCTGGCGAGTATTGCCACTGCCAACGTGCAGGCGCAAACACCCCCGAGCCCCGCAAAGAAGGAATTGATCGCCAAGGTGCTGAAGTTGCAGCAGCCCGACATCGAGAACGCGGCCCGCGTGTTGACCGAACAACCGGCCATGCAACTGTGGCAACAGGCCGGTCAGGCTCTGCAGCGCATGCCCGCCGAACGCCGTGACGCGTTGGTGCAGGACATCCAGGCCGACCTGCGCAAGTACGTGGAAGAAACCACGCCGATCGTGCGCGACCGTGCTGTCAAGCTGGCGCCGACAACCATCGGCACGATCCTGGACGAGCGCCTGAGCGAAGACGAATTGCGCCAGATCGTGGCTTTGCTCGAATCGCCCACGGTCAACAAGTACAAAGCCCTGTTTCCCGACATGCAACGCGCCCTCAGCGAGAAACTTGTGGGGGAAACGCGCGGTGAAGTCGAACCGCGCCTGCGCGCGGTGCAACAAACGGTGGCGCAGCGCCTGGGTGTCGCGCCGGCGGCGTCGGCACCCAAGACGTTTGCACCAACCAAGAAGTAAGCGCCTGCGGCATTCCATTCATGGCAGAAGTCTTCGCCGACAACACGGACCCGGGCCCGGTCCCGCTGCTTGCCCCAGGCTTGCTGGCTTTGCGGCGACGCATCGACGCCGTCGACCTCGAACTGCTGGCGCTGTTGAATCGCCGTGCAGGGCTGGCGCTGGAAGTGGGTGCGCTGAAGAAGCAGGAAGGCTCGGTGGTGTTTCGGCCCGAGCGCGAAGCCCAGGTCATCAGCGGCCTGAAGGGCATCAATGCCGGCCCGCTGCCCAACGAGTGCGTGGCGCCGATCTGGCGCGAAATCATGTCGGCCAGTCGTGCGCTGGAAACGCCAACCCGGGTGGCTTACCTAGGCCCCGCCGGCACCTTCAGCGAAGAGGCAGCGCTGGCCTACTTCGGCTCGTCCATCGTGCGCGTGCTGTGCGCCAGCATTGACGAGGTGATGCACGCCACCACCTCTGGCGCCGCCGACTTCGGCGTTGTGCCGGTTGAAAATTCGACTGAAGGTGTCGTGGCACGCTCGCTGGATCTGTTCCTGACAACGCCGCTGTTCATCATTGGCGAAACCAGCCTGATGGTGCGCCACAACCTGCTGCGCAAGACGGACAACCTGGCCGGCGTGAAGGCCGTCTGCGCGCACCCGCAGGCGCTGGCGCAGTGCCATCGCTGGCTCAGCCACCACCTGCCCGACGCCGAACGCCGGCCGGTGGCCAGCAATGCCGAGGGTGCGCGCCTGTCCAGCTTGGACACCAACTGCACCGGCATCGCCAGCCAGCGCGCTGCGGCTGAATATGGCTTGCACGTGGTGGCGCCCGCCATTCAGGACGACGCCCACAACCGCACCCGCTTCGCTATCGTCACGCACCCGGATCGCCATCCGGCGCCCAAGGCTTCGGGACACGATTGCACCAGCCTGGTGGTGTCGGTCAATAACCGGCCCGGCGCCGTGCACGACATGCTGGTGCCGCTGAAAACCCACGGCGTGTCGATGAGCCGCTTCGAATCGCGCCCGGCGCGTTCCGGTCAATGGGAGTACTACTTCTACGTCGATCTGCAAGGCCACCCGGACGAGCGGCACGTCACCGCCGCGTTGCAGGAACTGCGGACGGCTTGCGCCTTCTTCAAAGTCCTGGGCACCTACCCCATCGACAGCCACTGACCCGCCGCCCCACAAAGATGTTCCAGCAACTCGGTGTCATCGGATGTGGCCTGATGGGTGGCAGCTTCGCACTGGCGCTCAAGCGCGCGGGCCTGGTCAAGCGCGTGGTGGGCTACAGCAAGTCGCCGTCGACAACCGAAAAGGCGCGCAAGCTGGGCATCATCGACGTGGCCGCCGAATCGGCGCTGCTGGCGGTGTCGGGATCTGACATCGTACTGATCGCGGTGCCGGTCGCGGCCACCGAAACCACCTTCAAGGCCATCCGCCACGCGATGGAGCCCGGCGTGCTGTTCATGGACGTCGGCAGCACCAAGCGCGATGTGGTCGACGCCGCTCGCCGCGTGCTGCGCGAACGCCTCAGTTCCTTCGTGCCGGCTCACCCTATCACCGGCAAGGAAGTCTCGGGCATTCAGCATGCCGACGGCGCGTTGTACGCGGGCCGCCAGGTAATCATCACACCTTTGATGCAGACCTCGCCGGAGCTGGTGCAGAAGGCCACCGACGTGTGGTCGGCCATCGGCGCGCAAGTGTTGAAAATGACGCCCGAAAACCACGACGCGGCGTTCGCGGCCGTCAGCCATTTGCCGCATCTGCTGGCCTTCGCTTACTTCAGCGCGGTGGTCAACCAGCCGGCTGGCCGCGATTTCCTGTCGCTGGCCGGCCCGGGCTTTCGCGACTTCACGCGCATCGCAGCCAGCAGCCCCGAGACCTGGCGCGACATCCTGGTGGCCAACCGCGAAGAAGTGCTGAAGCAATCGGCACGCTTCCGCCAAGCACTCGACGCGCTGGAACATGTCATCCGCGAAGGCAATGCCGACGCACTGGAAGGCCTGATCCGCGCGCCTTCCGAAGGCCGTGCCGCCTGGCAAATGGGCGCACCACGCGTTCCCAGCACACCCAAGCCCTGAATCGCTGACCCTCTTTCGAGCCGGCCCTGGCCGACCGCATGTACGACATTCCTTTTCTTGACCTGCCGCCGCTGAATGGCGCTTCCGGTACGGTGCGCCTGCCGGGCAGCAAGAGCATTTCCAACCGCGTGCTGCTACTGGCCGGCCTAGCCGACGGCACGACCGCCGTGCACGACTTGCTGGACAGCGATGACACCGCCGTGATGCTGGCCGCCCTGCAAACGCTGGGCTGCACGCTGCGCCGCGACGGCCCGGTGCTGCACCTGACGGGCATCGCCGGGCGGCTGCGCGTCCACGAAGCCGCCCTATTTCTTGGCAACGCCGGCACCGCGATGCGCCCGTTGGCCGCTGCGCTGGCCGTGCTGGCCACCACGCAGGGCGGCCGGTTCGAATTGAGCGGCGTGCCGCGCATGCACGAGCGGCCCATCGCCGACCTGATCGATGCGCTGCGACCGCTGGGCTGCGCCATCGACGACCTGGGAATACCAGGCTACCCACCGCTGCGCCTGCATGGCGTGGCCGGCGGCCGGCTCGCCACCGCGCAGCCCATCCGCGTGCGCGGCGACGTGTCCAGCCAGTTCCTGACCGCGTTGCTGCTGGCCCTGCCGCTGGTGGCGCAGGACCGAGATGTCGTCATCGAGGTGCAGGGCGAGCTGATTTCGAAACCCTACATCGACATCACGCTGAACCTGCTGGCACGCTTCGGCATTGCCGTGCAGCGCGACGGCTACGCGCGCTTCACGATTCCCGCCGCAAAGGGTCACAGCAGCTACCGCTCGCCGGGCAGCATCCACGTCGAAGGCGACGCCTCATCGGCGTCCTACTTCATGGCGATGGGCGCCATCGCTGCTTGCGGCGGTGCGCCGTTGCGCATCGAGGGCGTGGGCAGTGACTCCATCCAGGGCGACATCCGCTTCGTTGAAGCCGCCCAGGCGATGGGCGCTCAGGTGAAAAGCGGCCCCGGCTGGCTGGAGGTGCACCGCGGGCGCTGGCCCCTGACGGGCATCACACTGGACTGCAACCACATCCCCGACGCCGCGATGACGCTGGCCGTGATGGCGCTGTACGCCGACACGCCGACGCGGCTGACCGGCATCGCCAGTTGGCGCGTCAAGGAAACCGACCGCATTGCCGCGATGGCCACTGAGCTGCGCAAGGTCGGCGCCAGCGTGGTCGAAGGTGTCGATTTCATCGAGGTCACCGCACCGACGCGCTGGCAGCCCGCTGCCATCCACACTTACGACGACCACCGGATGGCGATGTGCCTGTCTCTGGCCGCTTTCAACCCGCTGTCCGGTGCAACGCCGCCAGTGCCGGTGCGCATCCTCGACCCCAAATGCGTCGCCAAGACCTTCCCCGACTACTTCGAGGCGCTGTTCGGCGTGGCCAGCGCCGACTCCGAATCGGTACCGGTCATCTGCATCGACGGCCCGACCGCCTCCGGCAAAGGCACGTTGGCCGCCCGCGTGGCCGACGCGCTGGGCTTTCACCTGCTGGACTCGGGCGCGCTGTACCGCGCCACCGGCTTGGCCGCACAGCGCCACGGCATCGCACCCGACGACGAAGCCGCCGTGACCCGCGTCGCGCAGTTCCTGGACCTGCGCTTCGGCCACGGCGAAGAAGGCAGCCGCACGTGGCTGCGCGGCGAGGAAGTCTCGGACGAACTCCGCCTGGAAAGCACTGGCCTGCTGGCGTCGCGCGTGTCGGCCATACCCGCCGTGCGCGAGGCTTTACACGGCCTTCAGCTGTCTTTCCGCCGTCCCCCTGGCCTGGTGGCTGATGGCCGCGACATGGGCACCGTCGTCTTTCCGAGCGCCACACTCAAGATTTTCCTCACCGCCAGCCCCGTCAAGCGCGCCGAGAGGCGGCATCAGCAATTAATTTCAAAAGGGATTCCGGCTAACATCGGCGTCCTTCGTGCTGATCTGCAAGCGCGTGACGAACGCGACGCAAATCGCGTGGTTGCACCTTGCAAGCCTGCCGAAGACGCGCTGTTGATGGACAACTCAGAACTGGGCATCGACGAATCGGTGGCCCTGGTTCTGCAGCACTGGCAACAGCGTCGACCCTTTTAGGCTGATTTCCGACCTGAATCTTCATTCCGCGGCAGCCGCCGCCAGCACGTCCGCTCTGCTGTCAACTACCCCGGGCAAGCCAGGAAACAAATGACTGTCATCACAACCGTTACCGCCGCTGGCGGTGCAGATATGTTCGCTGCTCTGTTTGAAGAGTCGCTGAAATCGAATGACATGCGCGTCGGGGAAGTTATCTCCGCCGAAGTCGTGCGCATCGAGTTCAACCACGTCGTGGTGAACGCCGGCCTCAAAAGCGAAAGTTATGTGGCCATTGAAGAATTCAAGAACGACCAGGGTGAACTGGAAGTTCAGGTCGGCGACTTCGTGTCGGTGGCCATCGACGCCGTCGAAAACGGCTACGGCGACACCATCTTGTCGCGCGACAAGGCCAAGCGCCTCGCCTCGTGGATGTCGCTGGAAAATTCGCTGGAATCTGGCGAATTCGTCACCGGCACGGTCAGCGGCAAGGTCAAGGGCGGACTGACCGTGCTGGTCAACGGCATCCGCGCCTTCCTGCCGGGTTCGTTGCTCGATACGCGTCCCGTCAAGGACATGACGCCGTACGAAGGCAAGACCATGGAGTTCAAGGTCATCAAGCTCGACCGCAAGCGCAACAACGTCGTGCTGTCGCGCCGCGCCGTGGTTGAAGCCAGCATGGGCGAAGAGCGCGCCAAGCTGATGGAAACCCTGAAGGAAGGCTCTGCCGTCAAGGGCATCGTCAAGAACATCACCGAATACGGCGCGTTCGTTGACTTGGGTGGCATTGACGGCCTGCTGCACATCACCGACATGGCATGGCGCCGCGTGCGTCACCCAAGCGAAGTGGTGACGGCTGGTCAAGAAATCGTGGCCAAGATTTT
>JAYSYH010000097.1:0-6378 GCA_043716645.1 Betaproteobacteria bacterium
AATTTTCCGTCCAGCGGCGGTGGCTATTTCCGCCTGCTGCCCTACGCCGTTTCGCGCTGGCTGATGCGCCGTGTGAATACGGTCGACCGTGAACCCGCCATCTTCTATTTCCACCCCTGGGAGATCGACCCCGACCAACCGCGCGTGGCCGGTGTCGATGCCAAATCGCGCTTTCGCCATTACGTGAACATCAGCCGCAACGAGCAGCGCCTGCAGCAGTTGATGAAAGACTTCCGCTGGGGCCGGATGGACCAGATCTTTCTGCCTGGCATGCCGCCGCTGGCGACACGCTCAGGCTCAGGCTCAGGCTCAGGTTCAGGTTCAGGTTCAGGCGCTGCACTGCACGCGGCCAGGCCGACCTGAAGGTGGCGTCTTGACCACCATCGAGCGTCTGGCTCCCAACGACGCCCGCGGCGCAGCGCTGTGGGACGCCTTCGTGTTGGCCTGCCCGCAGGCCACGTTCTTTCACCGTGCGGCGTGGCAAAGCATCCTGCTGGAAGTATTTCATCACCCGGCGTATTTCCTCTACGCGCAGACCGCAGGCCGCATCACCGGCGTGCTGCCGCTGGGCCATGTCAACAGCCGGCTTTTCGGCAATGCGCTGACCAGCCTGCCCTTCGCCGTCTACGGCGGCGTGGCCGCCGACGACGAAGCCAGCGCCGCTGCGCTGGAAGCCGAAGCCCAGCGCCTGGCGCAGCAACTCGGTGTGGACCATCTCGAACTGCGGCAGATGGACCGCCAGCACCCAGGCTGGCCGCGCCAGGATTTGTACGTGACCTTCCGCAAGGCCATCCTGCCGGAGGAAGAGGCCAACATGCTGGCCATCCCGCGCAAGCAGCGCGCGATGGTGCGCAAGGGCATCAAGAATGGCCTGAAGAGCGAGATCGACAGCACCGTCGACCGCTTCTTCGCGCTGTACGCCGACAACACCCATCGCCACGGCACGCCGGCTCAGTCGAAGCGCTATTTCCAGGCGCTGCAAAAGCACTTCGGTGCCGACTGCGAAGTGCTCACCGTCACCGGGCCCGATGGCCGGCCGCTGTCCAGCGTGCTGAGCTTTTATTTCCGCGACGAGGTGCTGCCCTATTACGCCGGCGACGACTGGGCCGCGCGCGACCTGGCGGCCAACGATTTCAAATACTGGGAATTGATGCGCCGGGCCTGTGCGCGGGGGTTGAAGCTATTCGACTACGGCCGCAGCAAAGTCGGCACCGGGCCTTACGCGTTCAAGAAGAACTGGGGCTTCGAGCCCGCGCCGCTGCACTACGAGTTCCGTCTGTACAAACGCGACGGCATCCCCCAGAACAACCCGAACAACCCGAAGTACAAGCTGATGATCGCTGCTTGGCAACGCATGCCCCTCGCGTTGGCCAATTTCATCGGGCCCCACGTTGTTCGCAACCTGGGCTGAAGCGCGGCGGCATGGCCAATGTCCTGTTCCTCGTGCACCGGCTGCCCTACCCGCCGAACAAGGGCGACAAGGTGCGGTCCTTCCACCTGCTGAAGCACTTGGCAGAGCACCACCGCGTCTTCCTGGGCACCTTCATCGACGACCCCGATGACGCGCGCCACCTGCCCACCGTGCGTGCCTATTGCGCTGACGTGCACGCCCCGCACCTGAACCCGCTGCGCGCCCGCGTGGCCAGCCTGGCCGGCCTGCTGGGGCCGCACGCGTTGACCTTGCGCTACTACGCGCGGGCCTCGATGGCGCGTTGGGTGCAGACCGTGGTGGCGCAGCAGGCGGTGGACTGCACGCTGGTGTTCTCATCGGCGATGGACCAGTACGTGCAGCCTGCTGTGCCGGGGCAGCCCGACGGCGGCCCCGTGCTGCTGGATCTGGTGGACGTCGATTCCGCCAAGTGGACCGCCTACGCACCTGAGCACCGCTGGCCGATGTCGTGGCTGTACCGCCGCGAAGGCCGCACGCTGCTGGCCTGCGAACGCGCAGCGGCGGCGCGCGCCCGCCACACCTTCCTGGCCACCGAAAAGGAAGCCGCGCTGTTCCGCAGCCTGGCCCCGGAATCGGCAGCCCGGGTCAGTGAACTGGGCAACGGCGTCGATGCCGATTACTTCCAGCCGCAAGCCGGGCGGGCATCGCCCTTCAAGGCTGACGAAGTACCCATCGTCTTCACCGGTGCGATGGACTACTGGCCCAACGTCGACGCCGTGTGCTGGTTCGCCGCCGAGATGCTGCCGCGCCTGCGCGCGCTGCATCCCGCCGTGCGATTCCACATCGTCGGCCGCAGCCCAGCGCCGGCGGTGCGGGCGCTGGCCGGCGCGGCCGTGCACGTCAGCGGCACCGTGCCAGACGTGCGGCCCTACCTGCAGCATGCCGCCGTGGTGGTGGCGCCGCTGCGGCTGGCCCGCGGCATCCAGAACAAGGTGCTTGAAGCGATGGCCATGGCGCGCCCGGTGGTGGCCGCAGCCTGTTGCGTCGAAGCCATCACTGCCGAGCCGGGACGGCACCTGCTGTCGGCCGCCGATGCCGACGCCTTCGTCACAGCGACCTCGGGCCTGCTGGCCAACCCGGCGCGGGCCGACGCCATCGGCCGCGCCGGCCGTGAGCAGGTGCTGGCCGCTTACGCATGGAACGCCCGCCTGCGCGTCCTCGATCAACACCTAGACGCGGCCACCGGCTGCCACGGGAAAACCGCATGAAGCTTGCTGAACACCTGCCCAGCCCCGCCGCCTGGCTCCGGCTTGCCCCGGCCTTGCTGCTGGCCGCTGCAGTGCTGCTGCTGTTCCGCGACACAGCGGTGGCCATGGTCACCATCTGGAACCGCTCGGACACCTTCGCCCACGCCTTCCTGGTGCCACCCATCGTGGCCTGGCTGATCTGGCGCCGCGGCGACACGCTGGCCACCATCGCCGCGCGCCCGGCGCCCTGGGTGCTGCTGCCGATGGCTGCGGTGTGCGGGCTGTGGCTGCTGGGCGAACTGGCCGGCGTGAACGCCGCCACGCAACTGGCGCTGGTGGCGCTGCTGGTGCTGATCGTGCCGCTGGTCTACGGTGCAGCGATGGCGCGTGCTTTGACTTTTCCGCTGCTGTTCCTGTTCTTCGCGGTGCCGATCGGCGAATTCATGGTCCCCACGATGATGGACTGGACCGCAGATTTCGCCGCCACTGCGGTGCGCCTGTCGGGCATACCCATCTACCGCGAAGGCCTGCAATTCGTCATCCCGTCGGGCAGTTGGTCGGTGGTGGAAGCTTGCAGCGGCGTGCGCTACCTGATCGCCTCCTTCATGGTCGGCACCTTGTTCGCGTACCTGAACTTCCAGTCGACGAAGCGGCGCGCCATCTTCATGGCGGCATCGCTGGCGATGCCCATCGTGGCCAATTGGGTGCGGGCTTACCTGATCGTGATGATCGGCCACCTGTCCGACAACCGCCTGGCAGCCGGTGTGGACCACATCATTTACGGCTGGGTCTTCTTCGGCGTCGTCATCGGTGTGATGTTCATGGTGGGTTCGCGCTATGCCGAGCCCGACGCACCGGTGCCGGTTGCCGTGCCGCAGCAGGGTGGGGCGGGGGTTGCCGACCGTGCCGACCGTGCCGACCGTACCACTCGGGCGGCCTGGGGCGCCTGGGGGACGGGCGTTTGCGCTTTGCTGCTGCTGCTGGCGGTGCAGGCGGCCGACTGGCAACTCAACCGGCCGCAAGGCGGCGCCGCACCCCAGCTGGCGCTGCCGGCCCAGGCGGGCGATTGGGTCGGCAGCGCCGAAGCCCTGACCCGCTGGGAGCCGGCCTACAGCAACGCCGTGGCCACGGCCACGCGCAGCTACCGCTCGGGCGAAGCGGCGGTGGGCCTGCGCGTGGGCTACTACCGCGACCAGGGTTACGAGCGCAAGCTGGTCACCTCCACCAACACCCTGGTCGACGCGGAAGCGCACGGCGAGTGGGCGCAAACCGCCAGTGGCGGCACCACGCTCACGTTGCCCGGCGGCGGCGGCGGCGGCGGCCTGGCACTGCGCACCGCCGACCTGCGCGGTTCGGTCGAGCTGGGCAGCCCCACGGCGCCACGGCTGCGCGTCTGGCACGTCTACTGGATCGGCGGCCACTACACCACCAGCGACGTGCGTGCCCGCCTGAGCCTGGCCCTGAACCGGCTGCTGGGCCGGGGTGACGACGCGGCCGTGCTGTTCTTCTACACGCCCGTCACCGGCGGGGGCGCCAACGCCGGCGGCGCGGCTGCGGCCGACGAGACACTGGCGCGCTTCGTCAGGGCTGCATGGCCAACGCTGGACACCATGCTGGCCAGCGCGCGCCGGCGCCCGTGATACTTCGGCCATGCGCACTTTGCTCCACGCGTTTTCCACCTTCGACCTGGGCGGCTCGCAAGCCCGCTTCGTGGCGTTGGCCAACGCATACGGGCCGGCCTATCGGCACCTGATCGTGGCCATGGACGGGCGCATGCAAGCCGCTGAACGCCTGGCCGCCAACGTCAACTGGCAGGCCATGGCGATCGTCAACCGCCGCGGCGGCGCGCTGGCCAACCGCGTGGCCTTCCGCCAGGCGCTGCAGGACTGGCAGCCCGACGCGGTGTTCTCGTACAACTGGGGCGCCATCGAATGGGCCGCCGGCAACCTGCCCGGCCGTGTCCCGCATGTGCATGTCGAAGACGGTTTCGGGCCGGCTGAAGCGCAAGCACAACTGCCGCGTCGCGTGTGGGGCCGGCGCGCCATCCTGGCTTGCGGCCATGCCCAGGTGGTGGTGCCGTCGCGCCGGCTGGCGGCCTGCGCGCAAGCCTGGTGGATACCGGCGCGGCGGCTGCGCTACATACCGAATGGCGTGCCGGTGTCGGCTGGCGCCGTGGCGCGGCCCGTGGTGCCTGCCGGTCGGCCACTGGTCATCGGCACGGTGACCGGCTTGCGCCCTGAAAAGAACATCGGCCGCTTGCTGCGCGCCTTCGCAGCGGCCCGCCGCGCGCACGACCTGCGCTTGCTGATCATCGGCGACGGCGCCGAGCGCGCGGCGCTGCAGGCGCAGGCGCACATGCTGGGCATCGGCGCCGACGTCACCTTCACCGGCTACTTGGCCGCACCGCAAGACCGGCTGCGCGAGATGGACCTGTTCGCGCTGTCGTCCGACACCGAACAGCAGCCGATCTCGATGCTGGAAGCGATGGCGCTGGGCATCCCGGTGGTGGCCACGCGGGTCGGCGACGTGCCCTTCATCGTGCCCGCCGAAGTCGGCTCCGCCGTGCTCAGTGCGCCCGACGACGCGGCCTTCACAGCCACGCTGCAGGCCGTGCTGAACCAGCGCAGCGCCTGGCCGCAGTGGGCCGCCGCCAACTTGGCGCGCGCCCGCTCGCACTTCGCGTTCGACGCCATGCTGCAGCGCTGGCGCCTGGTCTTCGACGGCCACGCCGCGGCCGTGCCCGACCTGCTGACGGAAGGCCGCGCCTGATGGCCGTGGCGACGGTTCCCGGCCAGCGGACGGCGCTGGTGATCGGCAGCGACACCCGCGCCTTCCTGGGTGTGGTGCGCTCGCTGGGCCGTCAGGGCGTGGCGGTGGAGGTGGCGCCTTTCGACCATTCGTCGGTGGCGCTGGCGTCGCGCTACGTGCGCGCGGTGCACCGTCTGCCGCCGCTGCAGCTGAACCCCGAAGCCTGGATCAGCGCGCTGCTGGTGGTGTGTGAGCAGACGCGGCCCGACTTCATCGTGCCCTGCGACGACCGCAGCATCATTCCGCTGCACGCCTTCCGCGACCGGGTGCAGGCGTTGCAACCGCAGTTGCGGCTGGCCATGCCCGGTGACCTGGCCTTCGATACCTTTTTCGACAAGGGCCACACGCGGACGATGGCGCTGCAATGCGGCGTGCCGGTGCCGCGCGGGCGCGTGCTGGCCGCCGCCGACACAGCCGCGCAACTGGTCGCCGAATTCGGCCTGCCGCTGTTCGTCAAGCCGCGCAATTCCTACCTGCTGCGGGCTTTGGAAAGCCGCCGCAACGTCAGCGCCTGCCACAGCGAAAGTGCGCTGCAGGCGGTGCTGGACGAGCTCGCCACGCCCGATGAATACCTGGTTGAAGCACGTTTCACCGGTATCGGTATCGGCGTGTCGGTGCTGGCACGGGGCGGCGTCGTCAGCCAGGCTTTCCAGCACCGCCGCGTTCGCGAACCGGTGGGTGGTGGCGGCAGCAGCTACCGCCTGAGCGAAGCCGTGTCGCCCGACCTGGAAGCCATGACGGTGGCGCTGTGCGCGGCCAGCCGACTGGAAGGCGTGGCGATGTTTGAGTACAAGGTCGACGACGCCACCGGCGGCAAAGCGCTGCTCGAAGTCAACGCGCGCTTCTGGGGTTCACTGCCGCTGGCCATGGCCGCCGGTGTCGATTTCCCGTGGCTTTGGTTCCAGCAGGCGCTGGGCGCTGCGCCCGCGCCGC
>JAYSYH010000098.1:0-51573 GCA_043716645.1 Betaproteobacteria bacterium
CGGGCGTACCACTGTTCCCACTTGCGGACCAGGTCGTTGTCCAGCTCGGGCATCGCGAATCCGCTGCGCACGCGCAGCCACAGGTCACCACGTTCGGCGTCCTGCAACGGGTCGAGGCGGCTGCGCGCGACGAAAGGCGCGTTGGGGCCGGCGTCCAGCGGGTTATCGATGGTGGCTGCGGGAGCACTCGTCGCTTCCGCCGTGACGAGCGGCATGGCCAGTTCACGCGGGGCTGCCGGTGCGGCGGCCGACGGCGCGTCAGTAGGGGCCGTGGCGCAACCGCCCAGGGCGCTCAGCAGGCCACAGGTCGCAGCAGCGGTCAGCAGCGAACGCCGCAACGCGGTCGACATCAACAGCGGCATCGACGCTGGCGTCAAAGGCGGTCTCAAAAGTCGGGTCAGTCGAAACAGCGGGAAAGGTGTCATCGAAAGTGGTTCTTCCAAATGCGCAGCGCGGCCAGCACGCTGACGCTGTCGTTGGCAGCGGCGTCCTGGGTGCGCGCGGCGGCTGCAACCTCGGGCACGCCGCAGCGCAAGAACGGGTTGATCTGCAATTCAAGGCCGATGGCCGAGGGCAGAGTGGGGGTGCCGGCAGCGCGCAGCGCCAGACAGCGGTTGTTGTAAGCCACCAGCGCCGCATTGCCCGGCTCGACGGCCAGCGCGAAGCGCAGGTTGGACAGTGTGTATTCGTGGGTGCAGCAGACCTGCGTGGCGGCGGGCAGCGCGGCGAACTTGGCCAGCGAACTGCTCATCTGCGCCGGCGTGCCTTCGAACAGACGGCCGCAGCCGCCGGAGAACAGCGTGTCGCCGCAGAACAGCAGCGGGGCCAGCAGCGGTGCACCGGCAGCCGCGGTTTGCACGTAGGCGATGTGACCGGCGGTGTGGCCCGGCACGTCCAGCACCTTGAAACGCAAGCCCAGCACGTCGACCTGCTGGCCTTCGTTCAACGGCACAAATGGTGCAGGGATCTTTTCGCGCGCCGGGCCGTAGACCGAACCCTGCAAACGGCCGCGCAGCGCGTCGACGCCGCCGACGTGATCGGGGTGGTGGTGCGTCACTAGAATGCCCGAGAGCGCAAGACCGAGACGATCGAGCGCCGCATGCACCGGTGCCGCATCACCCGGGTCCACCACGACGGCAGACACCCCATCGTGCAGCATCCAGATGTAGTTGTCGGAGAAGGCGGGTAGCGCTGCAAGATTCATGACGCGAGACGAATCGATACTGGAGTTGGGGTCCTGGTTGCACACCGCGCCGGGTCGCACCCTGTTGGCCTGGGAACTGGACCGATTGGACCATGCCGTCACCGACGCCTTCGGCTTCCACGCGTTGCAACTGGGGCTGCCAGAAATGGACGGCCTTCGGGCCAACCGCATGCCCCACCGCTGGGTGGCCAGCGACACGCTGATCCTGCCCGAGGCCTTGCCCTTTGCGTTGCCTCTGGACCCCGGCCTGACCACGCAGATGGGCCACGACCCGGTGGCCCTGCATTGCGAATTCGATGCGCTGCCTTTCCCCAATGCCAGTGTCGACCTGGTGATCCTGCCGCACGCGCTGGAACTGGCGCGCGACCCGCATCACACGCTGCGCGAGGTTGAACGCGTGCTGGTGCCCGAAGGCCGTGTCGTCATCACCGGCTTCAACCCGGCCAGCCTGTGGGGCCTGCGCCAGCGGGCGGGACATCTGCGCCGCGGTATGGGTTTCGGGCGCGACCAGCCGCTGTATTTGCCCAGCGGTGGCGAATTCCTGGGCTACTGGCGTTTGCGTGACTGGCTGCGCCTGCTGGGCTTCGAGGTCGAGGCCGGTCGCTTCGGTTGCTGGCGCCCGCCGCTGCACAGCGAAGGCTGGTTGCAGCGCTTCGAATGGATGGACCGCGTCGGCGACCGCTGGTGGCCGGTGCTGGGCGCGGTCTACTTCGTGGTGGCCGTCAAGCGCGTGCGCGGCATGCGACTGGTCGGCCTGGTGCGCAGCGAAAAGCGCAAGGCCCATGCCGCCCCCGCTGTGGTGGCCAACCGCAGCAGTGAAGCTGCGCTTAGCCCAAGCAACCGTGAATTGAGTGAGCTGGAGATTTGATGCCTGAGTTGGTGATTGAAGCCCTGGATGCCGTGCTGACCGAGGTGGTGATTTATGCCGACGGCGCCTGCAAGGGCAACCCCGGCCCGGGTGGCTGGGGCGCGTGGCTGAAAAGCGGCGAGCACGAGAAAGAACTGTTCGGTGGCGACAAGCTCACCACCAACAACAAGATGGAATTGACGGCCGTGATCCAGGCCCTGGCCGCGTTGAACCAGCGCAGCCGAGTCACCGTCTACACCGACAGCGTCTACGTCAAGGACGGCATCACCAAATGGATCATCGGCTGGAAGCAGCGCGGCTGGACCACGGCCGACAAGAAGCCGGTGAAGAACATCGAGCTCTGGCAGCGGCTGGACACGCTGAACGCCGCGCACCAGGTCACGTGGCGCTGGGTCAAAGGGCATTCCGGCGATCCGGGCAACGAGCGCGCGGACCTGCTGGCGAACCGGGGCGTGGACGCGGTGCTGCGCTAGCGCAGCACCGCGCGTGCGTCACGCGTCACGCGTCATGCGTCATGCGTCAGGCCCTGGCGCTCGCCGCGCCCTGCAGCAAGGCCTTGGTCTTGCCCAGCAAAGGCCACACCAGCATGGCGATGGCCAGCCCGGCGATGCTGCCGACCAGGCCGTTGCTCCAGAAGATGCTCAAGCTGCCTTGGCTGAGCAGCATCGACTGGCGGAAGCTGCTTTCGGCCATGTCGCCCAGAACCAGGGCCAGCACCAGCGGCGCCATCGGGTATTTCAATTTCTTGAACAGATAGCCCAGCACGCCGAAGATCAGCATCAGCCACACGTCGAACATCGAGCTGTGCACGGTGTAGGCGCCAATGGCGCAGATCACGATGATCACCGGAGCGATGATCGAAAACGGGATGCGCAGGATGGCCGCCCACCAGGGCACGGTGGTCAGCACCACGATCAAGCCGACGACGTTGCCGATGTACATGCTGGCGATCAGGCCCCAGACGAAATCCTTCTGCTCGATGAACAGCATCGGGCCGGGTTGCAGACCCCAGATCAGCAGCCCGCCCAGCAGCACGGCTGCCGTCGGCGAACCGGGGATGCCCAAGGTCAACATCGGCAACAGGGCCGCTGTGCCGGCCGCATGGGCGGCAGTTTCCGGCGCGATCACGCCTTCGATGCGACCCTTGCCGAAGCTGTCCGGGTCTTTCGACATGCGCCGGGCCATGCCGTAACTCATGAAGCTGGCTGGCGTAGCACCGCCGGGTGTGATGCCCATCCAGCAACCCACGGCCACACTGCGCAGGAACAGCTGCCAGTGCTTGAGCAACTGTCCCCAGGTCTGCCAGACGACCTTGAAGTTGATCTTGGCGCTCTTGCCCTTGAAAGCCAGGCCTTCTTCCATCGTCAGCAGGATCTCGCCGATGCCGAACAGGCCGATGACGGCGATCAGGAAGTCAAAGCCCTTCAGCAACACCGGGATGCCGAAGGTCATACGCAGCTGGCCGGTGACCGAATCGAGACCCACGGCGGCCAGCGCGAAGCCCAGCATCATCGCGGCGATGGTCTTGGCCGGTGGTTCCTTGCTCATGCCGACGAAACTGCAGAAGGTCAGCAGCTGCACGGCGAAGAACTCGGCCGGGCCGAACTTCAGCGCGAAGCCGGCAACCACCGGCGCCAGGAAAGTGATGAGTGCCACCGCGAACATCGCGCCCACGAAGCTGGACGTGAAGGCCGCCGTCAGCGCCTGCGCCGCCTTGCCCTGCTGCGCCATCGGGTGGCCGTCGAAGGTGGTGGCCACACTCCAGGGTTCGCCGGGTATGTTGAACAGGATCGAGGTGATGGCCCCGCCAAACAGTGCGCCCCAGTAGATGCAGCTCAGCATGATGATGGCCGAGGTGGGGTTCATGCTGAACGTGAGTGGCAGCAGGATGGCCACGCCATTGGCGCCGCCCAGGCCGGGCAGCACACCGATCAACACGCCCAGGGTGATGCCGATCAGCATGTAGCCCAGGTTGGGAACGGTCAGCGCGATGCCGAAACCGTGAAGCAGGCTTTGAATTTCGTCCATGAGGTTTCCGCCCTACAAGCCCAGCATGGCTTCGAATGGACCCTTGGGCAGCGGCACCAGGAACCAGCGCTCGAACGTCAGGTAGCAGGCCAACGGCACGCCGACGGCTACGCCGACCGTCGTCAACCAGCCATGCTTGCCGTGCTTGCGCATGAAGAAGCCAATCAGCACCAGCGAGGCCACGTAGATGCCGGTGGCCGCCACCAGGCCGACGTACAGGACCATCGGCCAAAGAATCGCCCACACCAGCTTCAGTTGCCCCTGCTCGGCGAATTCGGGGTTGCGTTGCCAGTTCAGCAGCTGCTGTAGCGCAATCCAGCCGGCCGAACCGGCCAGGCCGATGCCGATGTAGAAAGGGAAATAACCCGAGCGCGGGCCGTCGTCGCTCCAGCCGATGCCCACGCGCAGGCTGTCGCTGATGACCAGCACCGCGCCGGCGAGCAGCAGCAGGGCCACGAAAAGTTCGGGCCAGCGCATGCCGACGCTTTGGTCTTGTTCCGGGTTGTTCATGGTGGGCGCTTCAGTTGGCCAGGAAGCCTGCTTCCTTCATCAGGGTGCGGTGCATCTGCTCGTTGCCACTCAGCCAATCGAAATACGGCTGGCCACTGAGCGTGGTCTGGTTGAAGGCACCTTTGGCCATGAAGTCTTTCCACTCGGGCAGCGCACGCACCTTGGCGAACAGATCAACAAAGAACTTCTGCTGATCGGGCGTGACACCCGGCGCCATGAAGATGCCTCTCAGCATCAGGTATTCCACCGGAATGCCGACCGAAGGGCAGGTCGGCACGTCGGCCCAGCTTTGCGTGGCGGTGAGCTTGGCCGGGTAGGGCATCTTCACTTTGTCGAAGACGCACAGCGGACGCAGCTTGCCCGAACGCCAGTGTGATTCGGCCTCGATCGGGTTGTTCACCGTGGCGTCGATGTGCTTGCCCACCAGCTGCACGGCCACATCGCCACCGCCCTTGAAGGGGATGTAGGTCATCTTCTTGCCGGCCGCCTTTTCCAACAGCACGGTGATGATCTGGTCTTCCTGCTTGCTGCCGGTGCCGCCCATCTTGATGGCCTTGTCGGGCCCAGCCTTCAGCGCATCGAAGAAGGCCTTGGCGGTTTTGTACGGCGCTTCTTCGTTGACCCACAGCACGAACTGGTCGAGCGCCAGCATGCTGACCGGCGTCATGTCGCGCCAGTTGAAGGGCACCGCCGTGGCCAGCGGCGTGGTGAACAGGTTGGACAGCGTGATGATGATCTTGTGCGGGTTGCCCTTGTCGCCCTTGACGTCGAGGAAGCCCTCGGCGCCGGCACCGCCGGACCTGTTCACCACCACCAGCGGTTGGCCCATCAGCTTGTTCTTGGTGACCACGCCCTGGATGAAACGGGCCATTTGGTCAGCGCCGCCGCCGGTGCCGGCCGGCACCACGAATTCGACCGGCTTTGTCGGCTCCCATGCGGCCGCGATAAGCGGCAGCGCGAGTGCAAATGAAGCGAGCAGGCGTTTGAACATCAGGCGTCTCCAACGGGGTTGTGGGTGTGCCAAACCGCAGACAGCGGCAAGGCTACCGGGTTATAGAGCCCCGCGCCCCGCGTCCGACTCGGGACTTCTACCCTGCACAGCGCAGCACTGCACACTCTCAGCCCCGTTGCAGGGTGTGAACCCTGGGGCGCGACTTGACCTGCGTCAAGACCTGCCAGTCGTCAGCCGCCGATGTAGTGCATTTCGACGCGCCGCCCGTCGCTGCCGGTATTGGCTGGCAGCGCGCCGCGCAAGGCCGAATAGCGGTCGTCGCGATCACCCCAGATCAGCCCGATGGCAGCTGCAATCTGTGCGTCACTCCACGGCTTACCGTCGGCTGCATGGCCGCGCAACAGCGCGCGCAGGTCGTGGCCGCGGTTGGCGAACAGACACAGGAACAGCTTGCCTTCCGTGGACAGCCGCGCGCGGTTGCAGTCGCCGCAAAAGGCCTGCGTCACGCTGCTGATCACGCCGACCTCACCGCCGCCGTCAACATAGCGCCAGCGTTGCGCGGTTTCGCCCGGCGCTGCAGCGGCCAGCGGCTGCAGCGGAAACACTGCCGACAACTGTTGCACCACCTGCGCAGACGGCAGCACCTGGTTCATGCGCCAGCCATTGGTCGCGCCGACGTCCATGTATTCGATGAAGCGCAGCACCACATCGGGGCCAAAGCGTTCGCGCACGTGACGGGCCAGCGGCACGATCTCGTGGTCATTGGTGCCGCGCTGCACCACCATGTTGATCTTGATCGGCGCCAGGCCCGCCTTCAGCGCCGCGTCGATGCCGGCCAGCACATCGGCGACCGGAAAATCGACATCGTTCATGCGCCGGAAGATGGCGTCGTCCAGCGCGTCCAGGCTGACCGTCACGCGGCGCAGGCCGGCGTCGCGCAGGGCCTGCGCCTTGCGCGCCAGCAGGCTGCCGTTGGTGGTCAGCGTGATGTCCAGCGGTGCGCCATCCGGTGTGCCGTCTGCAACGCGGATGGCGGCCAGTTGCGCGATCAACACTTCGACGTGCTTCCTCAGCAGCGGCTCGCCGCCGGTGAGCCGAAGCTTGGTTACCCCGTGGGCGACGAACAGACGCGCCGTGCGGGTGATTTCCTCGAAGCTGAGCAGCGAGGCTTGCGGCAGGAACTTGTAGTCCTTGTCAAAGACCTCTTTCGGCATGCAGTAGCTGCAACGGAAATTGCAGCGGTCGGTGACCGAAATGCGCAGATCGCGCAGCGGCCGACCCAGGCGGTCGGTCAGCTGGCCGCTGGCGGGTGCCGGATGTTCCGGTACGCGGGGTGGCGCTGTGGCGTAGCGCAGGTCGGCCAGGGGTATGACGGAGATCACGGGTTTACCCATAGCCGGATTGTCGCGCTGCGAGCCGCGTTGGCCCGACGTCAGGGTTGCGCGTTGGCCAGCGGCGCAGCCAGTTCAGCCCGCCGTGCGCCGTTGAAGCGCTTCGTCCAGTAGGCCGCGCGCATGTCTTCCACGCGAACTTCGCCGCCTGCGCGTGGGGCGTGAATGAACTTGCCTTCGCCGACGTAGATGCCGACATGCGAAAAAGCCTTGCGCATGGTGTTGAAGAAGACCAGGTCGCCGGGTCGCAATTCTTCCTTCTTGATGTCGGTCAGGCCGGCGTTCCTGGCCTGCTGATCGGCGCGGCGCGGCAGCACCAGGCCCACGCTGTTCTCGAAGACGTAGCGGGTGAAGCCGCTGCAGTCGAAGCCCTGTTCGGCGGATGTGCCGCCGCGCCGGTAGCGCACGCCCAGAAAGTTCATGGCCGACAACACCAGGTTGCTGGCGGTGTCGCGCATCTGCTGCATCACCGGGCTGGCTTCGATCTGCATGGACAACTGCGCCGCCATCTGGGCCGTGACTTGGGTCGTATCGGGCAGCAGGCCTTTGTGCCTCAGCAGCTGCAGGACGGCGTCGCCCGGCGGCTGCGCCTCTGGCGCGGACAGTGCTGCGCCAGCGGCCAGCAACAAACTAAGGAGCAGGGAAGGGCGCTTGAACATCGAGACCGTGAGGATAGCAGCGGCCATTCGGGCCGGCCGTGGCAGCATCACGGCCCCGGACACCCACCTGAAGCACGCCCATGTTCAAAGCCCTGCTGCTGGAAAAAGACGCCGACGGTTTCCGTGCCGGCGTCACCGATATCGATGAAAGCCGCCTGCCCGAGGCCGGCGATGTGCTGGTGCAGCCGGCCTTCTCCACGTTGAATTACAAAGACGCTCTGGCCCTGACCAACACCTCGCCGGTGGTGCGCAACTGGCCGATGGTGCCGGGTATCGACGGTGCTGGCACGGTGCTGGAAAGCCGCCACCCCGACTGGAAAGCCGGCGACCTGTTCGTGCACAACGGCTGGGGCGTTGGCGAAACGCACTGGGGGTGCCTGGCCGAGCGCGCGCGTCTGAAAGGTGATTGGCTGGTCAAGTTGCCGGCGGCTTTCACGCCGCGCCAGGCGATGGCGATCGGCACCGCCGGCTACACGGCGATGCTGTGCGTGATGGCGCTGGAACGCCATGGGCTGCACGCCGGGTCATCGGGTGGCGGCGAGGTGCTGGTGACGGGCGCCACCGGTGGCGTCGGCAGCGTGGCCATCGCGCTGCTGGCCAAGCTGGGGCACAGGGTCGTCGCGGCCAGCGGTAAGCCGCAAGAGGCCGATTACCTGACTCGCCTGGGCGCCAGCGCGGTGATCAACCGCGCCGAGTTGGGCGCGCCGGGCAAGCCGCTGCAGAAGGAACGCTGGGCCGCGGTGGTGGACGCGGTCGGCAGCCACACGCTGGTCAACGCGTTGGCGCAGGTGCGCTACGGCGGCGTGGTGGCCGCCTGCGGTCTGGCCCAGGGCTTCGACTTGCCGGGTACGGTGATGCCCTTCATCCTGCGCGGTGTGACGCTGGCCGGCATTGACAGCGTGATGGCGCCTCGCGCGGTGCGCGAACAGGCCTGGGCCCGGCTGGCCCGCGACCTGGATCCGGCGCTGCTGGAAACGATGGTGGAAGAGGTGCCGCTGGAAGGCGCCATTGCCGCTGCGCAGCGCCTGATGGCCGGACAGGTGCGTGGACGCGTGGTGGTGCGCATCTGAACGGGCAGCGCACGCCGGCCCAGCGGCGCCCTCAACGCGTCAGCCGCTGGCGTCAGCCGCTAGCAAGGGCACTGCCGAGAATGCAGGCCACAGTGGCGCGTCTCTAGCGCCCGCACAGGAGACCCCGAAATGGGCTACGCCGACTTCCACCGCCGTTCCATCGAGGACCGCGACGCTTTCTGGACCGAACAGGCGTTGCTGATCGACTGGCACACACCACCGACCCAGGTCTGTGACTACCGCAATCCGCCTTTCGCGCAGTGGTTCGTCGGCGGCACCACCAACCTGTGCCACAACGCGGTCGATCGACATCTGGCGACTCGGCCCGATCAGGCCGCGCTGATCGTCGTTTCCACCGAGACGAATCAAGAGCGCACCTACAGCTTCCGCGAACTGCACGCCGAGGTGCAGCGCATGGCCGCCACGCTGCTGAGCCTGGGCGTCAAGCAAGGTGACCGCGTGCTGATCTATATGCCGATGATTGCCGAAGCGGCGTTCGCGATGCTGGCCTGCACCCGCATCGGCGCGCTGCATTCGGTGGTCTTCGGTGGCTTCGCCAGCGGCAGTCTGGCCAGCCGCATCGATGATGCCGAGCCGACGGTCATCGTCAGCGCCGATGCCGGCAGCCGCAGCGGCAAGGTCATGGCCTACAAGCCTTTGCTCGACGAAGCCATCCGGTTGGCAACCCACAAGCCCGCCAAGGTGCTGATGGTCGACCGTGGCCTGGCCGCCTACACCCGCGCGCCCGGCCGCGACGAGGACTACGCCGTCTGGCGTGTAACGCACGCCGCCACCGTGGTGCCCTGCGTGTGGCTGGACGCCATCCATCCAAGCTACACGCTGTACACCAGCGGCACCACCGGCAAGCCCAAAGGGGTGCAGCGCGACACCGGTGGCTATGCCGTGGCGCTGGCCGCCAGCATGAAGCACATCTTCCAGGCCAACGCGGGGGAGACCTACTTCAGCACCAGCGACATCGGCTGGGTCGTGGGCCACAGCTACATCATCTACGGCCCGCTGATTGCCGGCATGGGCACCATCCTGTACGAAGGCCTGCCGACGCGGCCCGACGCGGCCATCTGGTGGAGCCTGGTCGAGAAGTACAAAGTGACGCTGATGTTCAGTGCGCCCACCGCCGTGCGCGTGCTGAAGAAGCAGGACCCCGACGCACTGAAGCGGCACGACCTGAGCAGCCTGCGGGCGCTGTTCCTGGCCGGCGAACCGTTGGACGAGCCGACGGCCAAGTGGATCTCTGAAGCGCTGGGTCGGCCCATCATCGACAACTACTGGCAGACCGAGACCGGATGGCCGATCCTGACCATCTGCAACGGGGTCGAGGCGGCGCCCAGCAAGTTCGGCAGCCCGGGCAAAGCGGTCTATGGTTTCGATGTCAAGCTGATCGACGAAGCCACCGGCGAAGAACTGACCGGCGCGAATCAGAAGGGCGTGGTGGCGATCGAAGGCCCGCTGCCCCCGGGTTGCATGCAGACGATCTGGCGCGACGACGCGCGCTTCGTCAAGACCTACTGGCAAAGCATCCCCGGCAAGCTGCTGTACAGCACCTTCGACTGGGGCATCCGCGACGCCGACGGCTACTACTTCATCCTCGGCCGCACCGACGACGTGATTAACGTGGCCGGCCACCGCCTGGGCACGCGCGAGATCGAGGAAAGCATCAGCAGCCATTCGGCCGTGGCCGAGGTGGCGGTGGTCGGCGTGGCCGATCAACTCAAGGGCCAGGTGGCGATGGCCTTTGCCGTGCTGAAAGATGCCAGCCTGGCCGATACGGCGGCAGGCGCGCTGAAGTTGGAAGGCGAAATCATGAAGTTGGTCGACACCCAGCTGGGCGCCGTCGCGCGGCCGGCGCGGGTGCGTTTCGTGACGGCGCTGCCCAAGACGCGCTCCGGCAAGATGCTACGTCGGGTCATCCAGGCGGTTTGCGAAGGCCGCGACGCCGGCGACGTGACGACGATGGAAGACCCAATGGCACTGCAGCAGATCCGTGACCTGGTGGCAACTGCCTAGACGGAGACCGCGAAGCCCCCGCTTTGGCGCGGGATAATGCGGGCCTGCAGTCAGCGGCAGCGCCGCTGCACAGGGCGGCCGCGCAGCGGAAACCAGAGCGTATGAGCAGCACCGAACAAGCCATTTTCGACATCATTGCCAAGACCTGTTCCCTGGACCGGTCAAGGATCACGCTCGATTCGACCCTGAAAGACCTGGACGTGCATTCGCTGGACTCGGTGCAGGTGCTATTCGAAATCGAGGACCGCTACAACATCTCGGTGCCCGAGCGCGAAGACCAGTACTCGGCTGGCACCGTGCGCGACCTGATTGAAGGCGTCGACCGGTTGCTGGCCGAAAAAACCGCGGCCGCTTGAGCACGCCGCCTGTGGCTGTTTCGCGCGTGGCTGCGTCGCGCGGTGTCAGTTCCCGCGAGGTTTCACGCGAGGTTTCCCGCGTCGTCCCTCGCGTCGTCATCACTGGGCAGGGCTGCGTCAGCCCGCTGGGGCTGACCGCCGTGGCCACTTGGCAAGCCATGTGCGAAGGCCGCACGGGCATCGCCAGGCTGACTGGCCTGAACGCCGCCGATCTGCGCACAGCGGTCGCCGCGCAGCTGAAAGGTTACGAGCCCGCCGCCCATTTCGACGAAAAGCGCCTAGTGCTGCTGGACCCGGTGTCGCAGTACGCGCTGGTCGCCGCGCGGGAAGCGATGGCCCAGGCGGGTCTGAAACTGGAAGGCGATGTGGCCGATCGTGTGGCCGTGGTCATCGGCACCGGCATCGGCGGCGCCAGCACGCAAGACAGCATGGCGCGCCGCCTTTACGGCGAAGGCAATCCGCGCGTGCACCCGATGGCCATCGTGCGCGTGATGCCCAACGCGCCGGCTTCGCAGATCTCGCTGGAGATGGGCCTGCGCGGCCCGGTCTTCGCGGTGGCCAGCGCCTGTGCGTCGGCGAATCACGCGCTGGGTCAGGCCTTGATGCTGCTGCAGAGCGGCGTTGTCGATGTGGCGCTGGCTGGCGGCGTCGAGGCCTGCATCACGGTGGGCACGGTCAAGGCCTGGGAAGCCATGCGGGTGATGGCTGACGACACCTGCCGGCCGTTCAGCAAGGGCCGGCGCGGCTTGGTGCTGGGCGAAGGCGCTGGCGTTTTCGTGCTGGAAACACTGGAACACGCGCAGGCCCGCGGCGCCACCATCCTGGCCGAATTCGCCGGGGTCGGCATGTCGGCCGACGCCGCCGACATCGTGATGCCCGACGCCGGCGGTGCGGCCCGCGCGATGCGCGCCGCACTGGCGCAGGCCGGTCTGGCGCCGCAGGACGTCGGCTACATCAACGCCCACGGCACCGGCACCACGGCCAACGACCGCACCGAGACGCGCGCCATTCATGCGGTCTTCGGGGAACACGCTCGGCAACTGGCAGTGTCGTCGACCAAATCGATGCACGGCCACGCGCTGGGCGCGGGCGGGGCCATCGAGCTCGTGGCGGTGATCGGTGCGCTGCGCGACGGCGTGCTGCCGCCGACCATCAACTACCTTGATGCTGACCCCGAGTGCGACCTCGACGTGGTGCCCAACGTGGCGCGCCAGCGTCGCATTGAAGCGGCGCTGTCGAACAGTTTTGCTTTCGGTGGTCTGAACGCTGTGCTGGCGCTGCGGCGCTGGGCTTGACGGTCATCGGCTGCCGCAACTGAACGCGGGTGCCCCCGGCTGGGGGATGCGCAGTCCGCCGGGCGGGCGATAGGCAGGGCGTACGGCGCCGCCGAGACTGCAGGCATCCAACCGCCGAGGAGGCCGAGATGCCCGCCGATTACTGCCCTGAATATCCCACCCGCCGCGCATGTCTTGTCGCGGGCGCCGCATCCTTCGTCGCGGCCTTGCTCTGCGGCACTGCGGCGCACGCCCGCCCGCGTTCTGAGGGCCTGCGCCTGCCGCTGGCGCTGGAAGCGCCGATCGACATGGACCCGGCCGGCCATCTCGTCAGCGAGAAATACGACGGTGCCCGTGCGCTGTGGGATGGCCGCCGGCTGCGCTTTCGCAGCGGCCTGTCCATCGCCGCGCCGGCCTGGTTCACCGCGCGCCTGCCGGCCGTCGCGTTGGACGGCGAACTGTGGTTGGGCCGTGGCCGCTTCGATGAGTTATCGGCCGCAGTGCGCCGTCAGCAGCCCGACGACGCCGAGTGGCGGCAAATCCGCTACATGGTGTTCGAGCTGCCCGATGCGGCCGGTGACTTTGCGCAGCGCGCAGCCCGCATCAAGGACACTGCGCGCGCCATCGCTTGGCCGCAACTGCTGGCCGTGGTGCAAGAGGCGGTGACCGACCGTGCGGCGTTGCAGGCCAGGCTGAAGGACGTGGTTGACGGCGGCGGCGAAGGTCTGGTGCTGCACCGCGCCGACGCGCCCTACGCCACCGGCCGCCGCGCTTCGCTGCTGAAGCTGAAGCCGCTGCACGATGCCGAGGCCCTCGTCGTCGCCCACCTGCCGGGGCGCGGCAAGCACGCCGGCCGCATGGGCGCCTTGCGTGTGCGCACATCCGAAGGCACCGAATTCCAGATCGGCACTGGCTTCAGCGACACCCAGCGCGAACAGCCGCCGCGCATCGGCGCCACCGTCACCTACACCCACCGCGGCGTCACCGCGGGCGAAGTGCCGCGCTTCGCCAGCTTCCTGCGCGTGCGCGAGGTGTAGCGCTGCGCGGGCCGCGCTGGTCGAGCCCGACACAGCGCGCGGCCCGCGCCGGCTTCACAGCACGTCGCTGGCATAGTCTGCCAGCCGCGACCGTTCACCGCGGGCCAGCGTCAGGTGCCCGCCATGCGGCCAGCCCTTAAAGCGGTCCACCGCATAAGTCAGGCCCGAGCTGCCTTCGGTCAGGTAAGGCGTGTCGATCTGCGCCAGGTTGCCCAGGCAGACGATCTTGGTGCCCGGTCCGGCACGCGTGATCAACGTCTTCATCTGCTTGGGCGTCAGGTTCTGCGCCTCGTCGATGATCACGTACTTGTTCAGGAACGTGCGCCCGCGCATGAAGTTCAGGCTCTTGATCTTGATCTTGCTGCGCACCAGGTCGTTGGTGGCCGCGCGGCCCCATTCGCCGGCGCTGGCGTCGGTGCGGGCCAGCACTTCCAGGTTGTCGTCCAGCGCGCCCATCCACGGGCCCATCTTCTCTTCTTCGTTGCCGGGCAGGAAGCCGATGTCGTCACCCACCGGCACGGTCACGCGGGTGACGATGATCTCGGTGTAGCGGCGCTCGTCCAGCACCTGGCTCAGACCGGCGGCCAGCGCCATCAGCGTCTTGCCGGTTCCGGCCGTGCCGGCCAGCGTGACGAAGTCACAGTCCGGGTCCATCAGCAGGTTCAGCGCGAAGTTCTGTTCCCGGTTGCGTGCCGTCACGCCCCACACCGCATGCTTGACGTGGGCGTGGTCGCGCAGGGTTTTCAGGACCGCGGTCTTGCCGGTGATCTCGGTGACGCGGGCATACAGCGCGGCCGCACCCGGTGTTTCCAGGTAAACGAACTGGTTGATCATCAGCGACGGCACCAGCGGCCCACTGATCCTGTAATGGGTGTAGGTGCCCTGCTGCCAGCTTTCCATGGTCTTGCCATGACGGTCCCAGAAATCAGCCGGCAGCTGCAGCACGCCGGTGTAGAGCAGGTCGCCGTCTTCCAGCGTCTTGTCGTTGGTGTAATCCTCGGCCTGCAGGCCCAGTGCGCGCGCCTTGACGCGCATGTTGATGTCCTTGGACACCAGCACCACTTCGCGCGGGTGGGCCGCGCCGGACTGCTGGTCGCGCAGGCCCATTACCACGCCCAGGATCTGGTTGTCGGCCTTGCCCTGCGGCAGGCCGGCGGGCAGCTTCACGTCCAGGAAGGTGGTCTGGAAATAGAGCTTGCCGCCAGCCTCTTTGTGTCCGGTCTTGGCCAGTTCGATGCCGGCCTGCGCGAAGTTTCCGTCCACGCTGCCGTCTTTGGCGGCCAGGCTGGCCAGAGCGTCCAGTTCACGGCTGACCTGGCGCACGCTGCGCGCGACCTCACTCATGCCCTTCTTGTGGCCATCCAGTTCTTCCAGCGTGATCATCGGCAGAAAGACGTCGTGTTCTTCGAAACGGAACAGGCTCATCGGATCGTGCATCAGCACGTTGGTGTCCAGCACGAAGAGTTTGGTCGGGCCGATGCTCTTGGGCTTGCGCGGTCGCGCCGCAGGCTCGGCTCGCGCGGCAACGGCGGGTCGGGCGTAGGACGTCGGCATCGCAGTCTGTGGTGCAGCGACAGACGCCGGAGCAGGCTGCGCACGGCCTCCCCGCGCGACCGGCGTGGCCTGCGCGGCTTGCACATTGGTGCCATCGTGCAACTCCACCACGGCCTGCGAGGGTGGCAGGGCGGCACGGGTCTTTACCGAACGCTTGTCGGCACGGGGCGCAGCGGCGGGCGTTTCGTAGTCGGCACTTTGTAGCTGATCACCTTTTTTCGCGGGCGGCTTGGGCAGGGGCATGGGGTGGTTTGCTCGGTTGCTCAGGTCAAAATAAAAAAGCCGCACAAACTGCCGTGCGGCTTCGTTCAGGGTGGGCAAGGCTGCGGCGAGGCCGCAGTTTGCGATCCGCAGATTCGCGGCTTCAAGCGGGCTGCTTCAGCGCCTTCACTGCCTGCAGCACTTCGTCGACATGTCCCGCCACCTTCAGGCCGCGCCATTCCGCGCGCATCACGCCTTCGGCGTCCATCAAGAAGGTGCTGCGCTCGATGCCCTTGACTTTCTTGCCGTACATGATCTTGTTCTTGACCACGCCGAACATGTGGCAGAGCTTTTCTTCGGTGTCGGCGATCAGCTCAAACGGCAGTTCTAGGTTCTGCTTGAACTTCTCGTGGCTAGCCATGTTGTCGCGAGACACGCCGAACACCACGGCACCGGCTTTGATGAAATCTGGGTGCTGGTCGCGGAACTGCATCGCTTCGGTGGTGCAGCCGGGGGTGTTGTCCTTGGGATAAAAGTACAGGACGACAGCCTTGCCCAGATTGGCCTGGGGCGTGAATTTCACGCCGCTTGTGGCCAGGGCTTCGAAATCAGGGAGCGATTTATTGACAACTGGTGTCATGGTTGGTTTTCTCGCACTGCACCGAGGCCATAGGCCGGGACAGAAAAACATGCCGAAGCTGGCTTAAGCCCAAATTATAAGTTCTCCGGCGAAGGGGCCGGCCGCAAAGCCCGGCGCGCGGCGGCGCAGGCCCCCTCAAACCAAGGGTTCGACCAGCAGCGCCGCCAAGACCGTGCGGCCTTCAGCCACCAAAACGTTGTAGGTGCGGCAAGCCGCCGCGGTGTCCATCGTCTCGATGCCGATGCCGGCCTCGTACAGCGCGCGCATCAGCGCTGGCGGCACGAATCGCAGACGGCCGCCGCTGCCGAAGATGACCACCTCGGGCTTGAAGTCGGCCAGACGTTCAAAGTGCGAGGACGTCAGATCACCCAGCTTGGTGGCATCCCACGGCAGCACCTCGCCGCGCCAGGGCACCAGCACGCTGTGCCGGTAAGGGCTGCTGCCCACCCACACGCAACCCGCTTCATGGCGGGTGATGGGGTTGACGCCGTCGAGTGTGTCGGGTTGGAACTTCATAGGTGGATAATTCTAAGTTCCCCACGCTACCGCTGCACCGCCGTGAGACCCCTATCCAAGTCCGCCAAGCTCGCCAACGTGGCCTACGACATCCGCGGCCCGGTGCTCGACAAGGCCCGGCAGATGGAGGAAGAGGGCCAGAAGATCATCAAGCTGAACATCGGCAACGTCGCTGCTTTCGGTTTGATGCCACCCGACGAAATCGTGCAGGACATGATCCGCAACCTGCCGTCGGCCACGGCGGCCGGCTACACCGACAGCAAGGGCCTTTTCGCGCCGCGCAAGGCCGTGGTGCACTACACCCAGGAAAAGAACGTCAAAGGCGTGACGGTGGACGATGTCTACCTGGGCAATGGCGCTTCAGAGCTGATTCAAATGAGCATGAGCGCGCTGCTCAACGACGGCGACGAGATGTTGATTCCGGCGCCCGACTTTCCGCTGTACACGGCGGTGGTGGGCCTGAGTGGCGGCGTGCCTGTGCACTACATCTGCGACGAGCAGGCTGGCTGGCTGCCCGACATCGCAGACATCCGCAGCAAGATCACGTCGCGAACGCGCGGCATCATCGTCTGCAACCCCAACAATCCGACCGGCGCGCTGTATCCGGACGAACTGTTGCTGGCGATCATCGAGCTGGCGCGCCAGCACCAGCTGGTGGTGTTCGCCGACGAGATCTACGACAAGACGCTTTACGACGGCAACACCCACACCAGCATGGCCAGCCTGGCCGACGACGTGCTGTTCGTCACCTTCAACGGCCTGAGCAAAAACTACCGCAGCTGCGGCTACCGCGCAGGATGGATGGTGGTGTCGGGCGAGAAGCGCCATGCCCGGGACTACATCGAAGGCCTGACCATGCTGGCGTCTTTGCGCTTGTGCGCGAACACGCCGGGGCAGTTGGCGATCCAGACCGCGCTCGGGGGCTACCAGAGCATCAAGGATTTGGTGGCGCCGAGCGGCCGGCTGTGCCGTCAGCGCGATCTGGCCTACGACCTGCTGACACAAATTCCGGGCGTCAGCGTGGTCAAGCCCAAGGCCGCGCTGTACATGTTTCCGCGGCTGGACCCGAAGATGTACCCGATCGCCGACGATCAGCAGTTCGCCTACGAATTGCTGGCCGAAGAGAAGGTGCTGATCGTGCAGGGCACCGGTTTCAACTGGATTGCCCACGACCACTTCCGTGTCGTCTTCCTGCCCAACAGCGACGACCTGGGCGAGGCCATCGGCCGCATCGACCGCTTTCTGTCGAATTACCGCAAACGCCACACCTTCTGAACATGCATCCCATCCAAGTCGGCCTGCTGGGCATCGGTACCGTCGGCCGCGGCACTTTCAAGGTCTTGCAGCGCAATCAGGAAGAGATCCGCCGCCGCGCCGGTCGCGGCATCGCGATCACGATGGTCGCTGATCTGGACACCGAGCGCGCGCGCAGCATCGTGGGTGCAGATGTTGCGGTGGTGGCCGATGCGCGCGCGGTCATCGCCAACCCCGCCATCGACATCGTCATCGAGTTGATCGGCGGCACCGGCATCGCCCGCATGCTGGTGCTGGAGGCGATAGCGGCCGGCAAGCACGTGGTCACCGCGAACAAGGCGCTGCTGGCGGTGCACGGCAGCGAGATCTTCGCGGCCGCCAGCGCCCAGGGTGTGATCGTCGCCTTCGAGGCGGCCGTCGCCGGTGGCATTCCCATCATCAAGGCGCTGCGCGAAGGGCTGACTGCCAACCGCATCGACTGGGTGGCCGGCATCATCAACGGCACGACGAATTTCATCCTGTCCGAGATGCGCAGCAAGGGCCTGGATTTTGGCGTGGTGCTGAAAGAGGCTCAAGCGCTGGGCTATGCCGAGGCTGACCCCACCTTCGACATCGAAGGCGTGGACGCTGCGCACAAGGCGACCATCATGTCGGCCATCGCTTTCGGCGTGCCGGTGCAGTTCGACAAGGCTTATGTCGAAGGCATCACGGGCCTGCAGGCCGCCGATATCCGCTATGCCGAACAACTGGGCTACCGCATCAAGCTGCTGGGCATCACACGACGGCGCGATGACTTGAAGACCGCCGCCAATACGGCGGGGGGGATTGAGCTGCGCGTGCACCCGACGTTGATCCCCAGCACGCGCCTGATCGCCAATGTCGAAGGGGCGATGAACGCCGTCGTCGTGCACGGCGACGCGGTGGGCACGACGCTGTACTACGGCAAGGGCGCGGGCAGCGAACCGACGGCGAGCGCCGTCATCGCCGACTTGGTGGACATCACCCGGCTGCACACCGCCGACCCCGACCACCGCGTGCCGCATCTGGCCTTCCAGCCGGGCTCGCTGAGCGACACGCCCATCCTCGGTATCGACCAGGTCGTGACGGCCTTCTACCTGCGCCTGCAGGTGGCCGACCAGACCGGCGTGCTGGCGCGCATCACCGGCATCCTGGCCGAGCACGACATCTCCATCGACGCCGTGCTGCAGCGCGAGAGTGCGGAGGGTGAAAAGCACACCGACCTAATCATCCTGACGCACGACACGGTGGAAGGCCGCATGAAGGCCGCGCTGGCGCAGATGCAGGCGCTGCCGACGGTGCTGGCGCCCATCGTGCGCATCCGCAAGGAAGAGTTGAATTGAAGTACGTCAGCACACGAGGGGGCACCCGGGGTGACCAGACGCCGCGCGGCTTCAGCGACATCCTGCTCGAAGGCCTGGCGCCCGATGGCGGCCTGTACCTGCCGACGCACTATCCGCAGGTCGATGCCGCTGCGCTGGAGCGTTGGCGCGGCCTGCCGTATGCGAGTCTGGCGTTTGAAATCCTGTCGCTCTATATCGATGACATCCCGGCGGCGGATTTGAAGCGCCTGTGCGACGCGACCTACACCGAAGCGGTGTTCGGAACCCCACAGATCACCCCCGTCAAGCCCATCGCCGAAGGCTTGATGCTGCAAGCCCTGTCCAACGGCCCGACGCTGGCCTTCAAGGACATGGCGATGCAGTTGCTGGGCAACCTGTTCGAATACGAATTGGCCCGCCGCGGTGAAGCGCTGAACATCCTGGGCGCCACCAGTGGCGACACCGGCAGCGCGGCCGAATACGCAATGCGCGGCAAGCACGGCGTGCGCGTTTTCATGCTCAGCCCGCTGGGCCGCATGAGCCCTTTCCAGCAGGCGCAGATGTTCAGCCTGCAGGACGCCAACATCCACAACATCGTGGTCAAGGGTGTGTTCGACGACTGCCAGGACATCGTCAAGGCGGTCAGCAACGACCTGGCGTTCAAGCGCGACCACAGGATCGGCACCGTCAACAGCATCAACTGGGCGCGCTTGCTGGCCCAGGTCGTCTACTACTTCGCGGGCTACTTCCAGGCCACGAAGTCCAACGACGAACGCGTCAGCTTCGCCGTGCCTTCGGGCAACTTCGGCAATATCTGCGCTGGTCATGTGGCGCGCAGCATGGGCTTGCCGATTGCCCAACTGGTGCTGGCCACCAACGAGAACGACGTGCTCGACGAGTTCTTCCGCACCGGCACCTACCGCCCGCGCGCCACGGCTGAAACGCACCAAACGTCCAGCCCGTCGATGGACATCAGCAAGGCCAGCAACTTCGAGCGTTTCGTGTTCGACCTGCTGGGCCGTGATGGCGCGCGCACGAAAGAACTGTTCGGCGCGGCGCTGGCCCGCGAAGGTGGCTTCACAGTCACGCCCGATGAAGTCGCCCGCATCGCCGGATACGGTTTCGTCAGCGGCAAGAGCACGCATGCCGACCGCCTGGCGACGATTCGCAGCACCTGGAAGACGACCAGCGTGATGGTCGACACGCACACCGCCGACGGCTTGAAAGTGGCGCGTGAAAACATGCAGCCGGGTGTGCCGATGATCGTGCTGGAAACGGCGCTGCCAGCCAAGTTCGCCGCCACCATCCGTGAAGCCACGGGCGTCAACCCCGAGCCGCCAGCCGCGCTGCGCGGCATCGAAGCGCTGCCCAAGCGGTTCACCGAGATGGCACCCGACGTGAACGCGGTGAAGCGTTACATCGAAACCGTCTGTGCCGTCTGTGCCGTCTGAGCGCGGCATGCTGAGCACCCCATGAAAGACCCGCGCCCGCTGCTGAGCCTGGACGATGCCTTGGCCCTGCTGGTGGCCGGCAGCACCCCCTACGCCATCACGCAAACCGAGACGGTCTCGACCTTCGACGCGTTGGGCCGTGTGTTGGCGGCCGACGTGCTGTCGGGTCTGAATGTGCCGCCCGAGGACAACACATCGATGGACGGCTACGTGCTGCGCGCGGCCGATGTGCCAGTGGCCGGCACGTTGTTGCCGGTAACGCAGCGCATCCCGGCCGGCCATGTCGGCCAAGCGCTGCAGCCGGGCTCGGCGGCGCGCATCTTCACCGGCGGCCAGCTGCCGGCCGGTGGCGACGCGGTGGTGATGCAGGAACAGTGCGAGGCCGTTCCGGCGGGCTTGGAAGCAGGCGGCCTGGGTCACGTGCGCGTGAACACCGTGCCGACGGCGGGGCAGTGGATACGCCGGCGTGGCGAAGACGTGCAGCGGGGCGCAGCCGTGCTGCAACGCGGGCAGCGTTTGACGCCTCAGGCGTTGGGCTTGGCTGCGTCGGTCGGCGCGGCCACGTTGACGGTGCTGCGCCGCCCACGCGTGGCGCTGTTTTCCACCGGCGACGAATTGCAGAACCCCGGCGAAGTGCTACGGCCGGGCTCCATCTACAACTCCAACCGCTACACGCTGCGCGCGCTGGCGCAAGCGGCCGGTTGCGAGGTCATCGACCTGGGCATCGTGGGCGACACGCTGGACGCCACCCGCGCCGCGCTGCGCGAAGCAGCGCGGTTGAGCGACCTCATCGTCACCTGCGGCGGCGTGTCGGTGGGCGAAGAAGACCACCTGAAGCCCGCTGCGCGTGCCGAAGGCGAACTGGACGATTGGCAGATTGCGATGAAGCCTGGCAAGCCGCTGGCCTTCGGTCGGGTGCGCAAGGCGGCCGGCGGTGCTGCATTGCTGGTTGGCCTGCCCGGCAACCCGGTGTCGGCCTTCATCACTTTTTTGCTGGCAGTCGGCCCCGTGCTGCGCGTGATTCAGGGTATGAGCGGTGCCGTGCCCGCCGGCCTGGCGATGCGCGCCGATTTCGACTGGCCGCGCCCCGACCGCCGCCGCGAATTCCTGCGCGTGCAAATGAATGCCGAAGGCGGGTTGTCGCTGTTCACCAACCAAAGTTCGGGCGTGCTGACTTCAGCCGTCTGGGCCGACGGACTGGTCGACAACCCCGGCTCGCAAGCCATCGCGCGCGGCGACACGGTGCACTTCCTGCCGCTGGCCCTGCTGGTGTCGCGATGAAGGTCACGGTGCGTTATTTCGCCTCGCTGCGTGAAGCGATCGGCAGCAGCGAAACCGTCGACGTCGCGGCCGGCACGACCCTGGGCGCGTTGCGCGATGCGCTGCTGGCCCGCGGCGGCCGGCATGCCGACGTGTTGGCCCGCACCCGCGCCGTGCGCTGTGCGCTGAACCAGGTGATGAGCGACGAGACGGCGATGTTGAGTGAGGGCGAGGGCGCCGAAGTGGCCTTCTTTCCGCCCGTCACGGGTGGCTGAAGGCATTCAAGATGGCCAGCCGCGTCACCGTCCAGACCGCCGACTTCGACCTCGCCGCCGAGGTGCGCGCGCTGCATGCGCAAGACCACGGCGTTGGCGCCGTCGCCAGCTTCGTCGGCACCGTACGCGACCGCAACGCGCCCGTCCAGCCCGGTTCGAAGGGCGGTGTCAGCCTGCTGGAACTGGAGCACTACCCCGGCATGACCGAGCGCGCCATCGAAGCCATGATCGACGCCGCGCAGCAGCGCTTCGACATCCGCGCCGCCCGCGTCATCCACCGCGTGGGCGTGCTGCAGCCGGGTGAACAAATCGTGCTGGTGGTGGTGGCCTCGGCGCACCGCGGCATGGCCTTCCAGGCTTGTGAATTCCTGATGGACTACCTGAAGACCCAAGCCCCGTTCTGGAAGAAGGAAACCACGCCGGCTGGCGCGCACTGGGTGGACGCCCGTGAGGCCGACGACGCTGCGCTGGCGCGCTGGGGCCTGACCGCGAACAACGCCGCCGGGACTGCGCCTTGAGCGCGGCCGATTCGGCGGGTGAACACCCAACGGGCGGCCACGCGCTGGACGCGCAGCACCTGCGCCTGGCGCTGGGGCGTTTCAGCACTGGCGTGACCATCATCACCTGCATCGATTCCCAGGGCCAGCGCGTGGGGCTGACGGCCAATTCCTTCAACTCACTGTCGCTGGACCCCCCACTGGTGCTGTGGTCGCTGCGCGTCAGCAGCACCAACCTGCCGCTGTACTCGGCGGCTGGGCGCTTTGCCATCAATGTGCTCAGCGAAGCGCAGGTCGATCTGTCGCGCCGCTTCGCCTCGCGCATCGACGACAAGTTCGCCGAGGGCGCCTGGTCGCTGGGTGAACACGGCAGCCCGGTGCTGGCCGGTTGTGTGGCGGTCTTCGAATGCGTGACCCATGCCCAGCACAGCATCGGCGACCACACACTGTTCATCGGCCGCGTGCTGGCGTGTTCAGCGTCGCCGCTGCCGCCTCTGGTCTACCAGGGTGGCCACTACCATCTTCTGGGAGAAGTGCTGTAACGCACCTGCTGGGGAAAGTGCTGTAACGCACTTGGTGGGACCCCTGTTCGCGGGGGTGGAATGCGGGTGGACCCGTACTTTGAGCGTTCAGCGCCTGCGCTAAGGTGCGACGCACTTTCACGCGGAAAAGCCGGCGCAGGTCTTGCACGGCTGAAAACCTGCGCGCGGCACACCGAAGCAGCGCCGTCGCACCCCCGCCAGACTCTCACGAGGAGATTTCATGAAACCGATCCACATCGCGGCGGGCTTGCTCGCGGCGGGCCTGATGGCCAGTGCGCAAGCCGCCACCGTCCTCAGCGAAGGCTTTGACAGCGTCGCCGCCCTGGCCGGCTCAGGCTGGGTAATGACCAACGCCAGCGCCCCCGTCGGGCAGGCCTGGTTCCAGGGCAACAGCGGCATCTTCGCGGCCGACACAGGCGCCGTCACGTCCTACATCGCGGCCAACTTCCTCAGCACCTCAACCGACGCCGGTGCGGTGGACAACTGGTTGATCACGCCCGAACTGACGCTGGGCGCCGGCCAGGTGCTGAGCTTCAAAACGCGCGCATCCGACACCGGCTTCTTCGATCGCCTGGAAGTGCGCTTCAGCAGCGGCGCCAGCGTGGCGGTGAGCAGCTTCAGCACGCTGCTGGGCACCGTCGGCAGTGCCGTCAGCGCCACCTACCCGGTTGCCGGCTGGGCCAGCTACGCGCTGGCCCTGCCCACTGCCGCCACGGGCCGCGTCGCCTTCCGCTACACCGTGCCCATCGCGCTGGATGCCAGCTACATCGGCATCGACACGGTGTTGGTGTCGAACGTGCCCGAACCCGCTTCGATGGCGCTGTTCGGCCTGGGACTGGCTGGCGTGGCTGGCGCAGCACGCCGCCGCCGGCCGACCGCCGTGGCGCTGGCGCTGGCCTTGACCCTGGGTGCTTCGTTGTCAGCCCACGCTGGAAACGCCCTGCGCGAGGTTCGCGACCCCGTCACCGGCGAAATACGCGGCCCGAACGCCACCGAGTTGGCCGCCTTCCAGAAGGCCGAAGCGCAGTTGCGCCTGGGCAGCGGCAAAGCCGCAGCGAGAGGACCAGTGGAAATCCGCTACCCCGACGGCACGGTTGAAACCAAGCTTGGCGACGACACCACGATGTATTCGGCGGTGCGCGCCAACGAAGACGGCACGCTGACCACCCAATGCCTGCCGGCCCAGCAAGCCAAGGCTTTCGTGAAGTCATCCAAATCCGCCGCCGCTTTGGTTTCCAAGGCCAAGGCCAGCAAGGCAGGTCACAACCATGATTGAGTCTTTCAAACCCCTGAAGGCGGCCGTCGCCCTGTTGGCCGTGGCCGGCGCCACCTTCGGCCTGGTGGGCGCCGCGCAGGCCGCCGCCACCATCACCATCAACAACACCAACGCGGCCGGCGTCGGCTTCAATGACACCACGGCGGCCGCGCCCATCGGCGGCAACCCGGGCCTCACGCTGGGCGAGCAGCGCCTGTTCGCTTTCACCTACGCGGCCAACGTCTGGGGCGCCACGCTGACCAGCACCGTGCCCATCGTCATCAACGCCAGCATGACGCCGCTGACCTGCACCGCCACCGGGGCCGTGCTGGGCAGTGCGGGGGCCACCAGCGCTTTTCGCAACTTCGCCAACGCGCCACTGGCCAACACACTGTACTCCTACGCACTGGCCAACAAGCTGGCCGGCACCTACCTGGGCACTCTGAACGCCGCGCAGATCACGGCCAGCTTCAATTCCAACCTGGGCTTGAACGCCAACTGCCTGCCCGGCCGCACCTGGTACCTGGGGCTGGACGGCAACCACGGCACCGACATCGACTTCGTTCCGGTGCTGATCCACGAAATGGGCCATGGCCTGGGCTTCCAGACCTTCACCAACGGCTCGACAGGCGCGCAGAGCAACGGCTTCCCCTCGGTCTGGGACCATTTCCTGTTCAGCACGGCCTCTGGCAAGCTCTGGAAAGACTCAACCAACGCCGAACGGGCCTCTTCGGCCATCAGCAAGGACGGCCTGATCTGGGTCGGCGTCAACGTCAACACCGCCCTGCCCACGGTGTTGACCTTCGGCCTGGCCAGCGCCACCTTCAGCGGCCCGGCCGCTGGGGCGATGGCCGGCACGGTGCGCGTCGGTGAGGCCGACTTCGGCCCGCCGCTGGGAACCTCGCCGATCTCGGGCGAGGTGATGCCGGTGAGCGAGCAAACGGCCGGCGCCGGTGAAGGCTGCGAGCCCTTCAGCACCGGCAACGCCCGAGCGGTAAATGGCAAAGTGGCCTTCATCACGCTGGGTGTCTGCACCGTGGCCACCAAGACCAAGAACGCGCAGAACGCGGGCGCCAAGGCGGTGCTGCTGGCTGACACCGTGGCCGAGAACGCCGTGCAGCCCATTCCCATCGGCGGCTGGGACAAGACCATTACCATCCCCACGGTGCGCATGTTCCTGACCGACGCCGTGAAGATGCGCACCAGCCTGGCCACGCGCGGGCGCACCGCGTCGGGTGTGTTCGCCGTGCTGGGCCGCAACGGTGGCGCGCAGTACCAGGGTGCCGACCCACTGGGCCGGGCGCTGATGTACGCGCCCAACCCCTTCATCAGCGGTTCGTCGGTCTCGCACTTCGACCGCACGATGTTCCGCAACCAGTTGATGGAGCCAAACATCAGCAACGACCTGACGTTCTCGGTGCTGCCGCCTGAGGACATGACGTTCCGGCTATTCCAGGACATCGGCTGGTAAGAAGCACACCCCGAACTGGAGAGGCGCGGCTGCGGTCGCGCTTTTTTTCGCCTGAGCCAAAAACCCGCGCAGGGCGGTCGAGCCGCCCTGCGTCGTGCGCCTAATTCAAGGTATTCGGGCGGCCCGGTTCGGCTGGCACCAGGGGGTTGGCGGGCGCCAGGTTCCAGTCGGCTTCAGCCAGAGCCTGCTCGATCAAGCGCGCCAGCGCCGTCGACAGGTCGTCAGACAGCTGCAGTTTCAGGTTGCGGCCGCCGGCTTCCTGCATTTCCAGGCTCAGACCTACGTTTTGCGGGCCGGCGCTGAGCTTGAAGCCGGCCGGCAACAGCGGCTCCGGCCCCAGAGGCAGCGCGGTGGCTGCCTGCGTGAAGGGCTGGTCGAATTTGGCGGTAGGCAGCGGTCTTTCGCGTGCTGCCTGGGCCAGCATGTCACGCGCTTCGGGCACCACGGTGGCGTGCGGCATCAATTGCGCAATGCCGGCGCGGGTGACCAAGTCCTGCATCGGCGGCCACAGGTGGCGCAGCAGGCGGCGGGTCAGCCATACCCCGAAGAGATCGCCACCGAAGGTGCGCAGCTGCCACAGGATTCGGTCGGCGGCCGGGTCGAAACGCATCTGCATCTGGTGGATGTTCACACCAGCATTTTAGGCAGCGGCGTTTCCATGCCCGCCCACGCCCGCCCAGCGCCCACCCAGCGCCCACCCAGCGCTTGAATTTGCCGCCGACTGCCTCATGTCCCTCCACAACCGGAGGACATCGCTATGCGTTTCGACAAACTCACCACGGCTTTCCAGCAGGCCCTGCAAGACGCCCAGAGCGCCGCTGTCGCCCGCGACAACCCCTACGTGGAACCGGCCCACTTGCTGGCCGCGATGCTGGCCCAGCCCGACGGTCCGAAGGCGTTGCTCGACCGTGCCGGCGCCAACAGCGCGGCCTTGGCCGTGGCCATGGAAACGGCCATCCGCAACCTGCCCACGGTGCAGGTCAGCGCCGGGCAGGGCCAACCGGTGCAGCCTGGGCGCGATCTGCTCAGTCTGTTGCAAACTGCCGACAAGGAAGCCGGCAAGCGCGGCGACCAGTTCATTGCCAGCGAGATGTTCCTGGTCGCTCTGGCCGACAGCAAGAGCGACATCGGCGGTGTGGTGCGCGGCCACGGACTGACGCGTAAGTCACTGGAAGCCGCGGTGCTGGCCGTGCGCGGCGGTGCAGCCGTTGACAACGCCGACGCCGAGGGCCAGCGCGAGGCGCTGAAGAAGTACACGCTGGACCTGACCGAGCGCGCACGCCAGGGCAAGCTCGACCCGGTGATCGGCCGCGACGACGAGATCCGCCGCGCCATCCAGGTGCTGCAGCGCCGGTCCAAAAACAACCCGGTGCTGATCGGCGAGCCTGGCGTCGGCAAGACGGCGATCGTCGAAGGCCTGGCCCAGCGCATCGTCAACGGCGAGGTTCCGGAAAGTCTGAAGGACAAGCGCGTGCTGGTACTGGACATGGCCGGCCTGCTGGCCGGCGCCAAGTTCCGCGGTGAATTCGAGGAGCGCCTGAAGAGCGTGCTGAAGGAAGTGGCAGCCGACGAAGGCCGGATCATCCTGTTCATCGACGAGCTGCACACGATGGTCGGCGCTGGCAAAGCCGAAGGCGCCATCGACGCCGGCAACATGCTCAAGCCGGCGCTGGCGCGTGGCGAGTTGCATTGCATCGGCGCAACCACGCTGGCCGAATACCGCAAGTACGTCGAGAAAGACGCCGCGCTGGAACGCCGCTTCCAGAAGGTGTTGGTCGATGAGCCCAGCGTGGAAGCCACTGTGGCCATCTTGCGCGGGCTGCAAGAGAAGTACGAAGTGCACCACAGCGTGCAGATCACCGACCCGGCCATCGTTGCTGCCGCCGAGCTGAGTGCCCGCTACATCACTGATCGCTTTTTGCCCGACAAGGCGATCGACCTGATCGACGAGGCTGCTGCCAAGGTCAAGATCGAAATGGACTCCAAGCCCGAAGCGCTGGACAAACTCGACCGCCGCATGATCCAGCTGAAGATCGAGCGCGAGGCGGTGCGCAGGGAGAAAGACGAAGGCTCGATCAAGCGCTTCGGCCTCATCGAGGATGAACTGCTGAAGCTGCAGCGCGAGTCCAACGACCTTGAGGAAATCTGGAAAAGCGAGAAGGCTGCGGCGCAAGGGTCAGCCGATGTCAACAAGCAGATCGAGCACATCAAGTCGCAGATCGAAGAACTCAAACGCAAAGGCGATTTCAATGCCGTAGCCGAGTTGCAATACGGCAAGCTGCCGGAGTTGGGCAAGCGCCTGCAGGAGGCTCAGGCCGCTGAAACGGGTAAGGCCAAGACCGGTCGTCCGCAGTTGCTGCGCACCATGGTCGGCGCCGAAGAAATCGCTGAAGTGGTCAGTCGCGCCACCGGCATTCCGGTCAGCAAGCTGATGCAGGGCGAGCGCGACAAGCTGCTGCAGATGGAAGACAAATTGCACGACCGCGTGGTCGGCCAGAACGAGGCCATCACGGCCGTTGCCGATGCCATCCGCCGTTCGCGCGCGGGCTTGAGCGACCCCAACCGGCCGCTGGGCAGCTTCCTGTTCCTGGGCCCTACCGGTGTGGGCAAGACCGAGCTGTGCAAGGCACTGGCCGGCTTCCTGTTCGACAGCGACGACCACATGATCCGCGTCGACATGTCCGAGTACATGGAGAAACACTCGGTCAGCCGCCTGATCGGGGCGCCGCCTGGCTACGTCGGCTACGAGGAGGGCGGTGCGTTGACCGAGGCGGTGCGCCGCAAGCCGTATTCGGTGCTGCTGCTGGACGAGGTTGAAAAGGCTCACCCCGATGTCTTCAATGTGCTGCTGCAGGTGCTGGACGATGGCCGCCTGACCGACGGCCAGGGCCGCACCGTGGACTTCAAGAACACCGTCATCGTGATGACCAGCAACCTGGGTTCGCACCTGATCATGAGCATGGCCGGGCAGAGCAGCGAAGACATTCGCGAGGCTGTGTGGGGCGAAGTCAAGCAGCATTTCCGCCCCGAGTTCCTGAACCGCATCGACGAGACCGTGGTCTTCCACGCGCTGGACAACAAGAACATCGAAAGCATCGCGCGCATCCAGCTGAAGCTGCTGGAAACCCGTCTGGAAAAGCTGGAAATGAAGCTGGAGGTGTCGACGGCGGCGCTGGCTGAACTGGCCAAGGTCGGTTTCGACCCGGCGTTCGGCGCACGGCCGCTCAAGCGTGCCATCCAGCAGCGCATCGAGAACCCTGTGAGCAAGCTGATCCTGCAGGGCAAGTTCGGCCCGAAGTCGGTGATACCGGTGGACGTGGAAGGCGGCGAATTTGTTTTCTCGCGCATCGTGCACTGACGGGCCCGCGGCGAAGTTGCCGTGCTCTGGCGTTGTGGCTCGGTCAGCGCGGCGGGTGGATGCGCTCCAGCTGCATTTTGGCCAGCGTCAGGTTGGCCGTGCCGGACAACACCAGGTGCACCGCAACGCCAGGGTGACCGGGCACCGGCCGTACCAGCAGGTGATGGCCGGCAGCGGTGACCGAGCCGTCGCTGGGCGCGGCGTTCAAGCCAGCGGCCCGGGTGGCTTCGGCCATCGCCTTCAACAGCTTGGCGCCGTGCTCGGCCAACTGGGTAGCCTGAGCAGCCGGGCCGGTGTGGGCCAGCGCGTGCATCGACAACGTGTCGAAGGCGCAGCAGGCGACCGCGCCCTTGAGTAAACCGCAGCCGTCCACATAGGCCTGCCAGGCGTTGCCAATTGGCGCGGCGGCAGGGGCCCGGTGTGGCGGGCTGTGGCGCAGAGGGTGCAAGCCCATCGCCTCGGTGGGCGCTTCGCTGCGCGGCACGGCCAGGGGCGGCGGCGGTGTACCGGCTGGGGCAAATTCGGTCTGCAGGGCGTGGCCGGCTGCTGCGCCGCCGTGCAGCCGGTTCCACGCACCGGCCATATAGGTCCAGGCCTGGCGCGTCTTGCCGGCATGCGGCGTGACATGCACTGCCACGCCGCTGCGCCCAGCCAGTTGGGTGGCGTGGCTGGCCAGCGGCACCCCCGAGCCCAGCGGCATCATCAACAGTTCCCGGTTCGGCCAGGGGCCGGTTTGCACCGCGGCACCCAGCGGCTGCAACTGACTGGCCAAGGCGTTGGGTGTCAACCCGCCCATCAACAGCACGCCCAGTTGGCTGTAGGCCAGCAGCACCGTGGCCACCGGCAAGCACAGCGGGCCGTCGTTGCCCAGGTCGGTGGCATAGATGCGCACCGGCGTGCCATCGGCCAGTGGCACTTCCACGAACTGCAGCACGGCCATGGCCGCGCCGTGGCCCTGTCGGCGCACCGTCAGGCTCTGCATGCGCTGGCCGGTGGCGCTGGCCAGGCTGGCCAGCAGCCGCAGTGCGGCGCTGGTGCCCACGTCGTGCACGGCAACGTACTGCGGCGCGTGCTCGGCGAATTCAAGCTGCAACGCCTGGGCCACATCGGTGCTGGCGAAAAGTTCGACCTGGTCGTTTGAGATGCGCCGGCCGACGTCGTGCCGCCCCTGGCCCAGATAGGTCTCGCGGTCGGCGACGCTCTGCGTGCTGGGGGCTAGCAATTCGTCGCGGTCCGGACTGGGCTGATGGTCTTGCCAGGGGGTGTTGTCACGCGGTGAAGCCATCGCGCCATCATAGGGGCCCACCTGGGCCGACCGGCCTGGGGCGATCCTTAGAACCCGCCGCTCCGGCGCGCGCACGCCACACCCGAACCGATGAACACATCCCCGAAGCCAGCGTCTGTCCCTGCCCCATTTGCTGCCCCTGTTTTCCCTGCTTCCCCTGCTTTCCCTATCGCGCCCGTTGTCATCATCGGCGCCGGACTGGCTGGCTTGGCCGCTGCGTTGCAGCTGGCCGCAACGGTGCCCGTCGTCGTGCTGGCCAAGCGCGGATTGACCGAAGGTGCGACGGCCTGGGCGCAGGGTGGCATCGTCGGTGTGCTGGGGGCGGACGACAGCATCGAGTCGCATGTCCACGACACCCAGGAAGCCGGTGGCGGCATCGTCGACGAACACACCGCGCGCTTCATCGCCCAGAACAGCCACCGCGCGATCGAGTGGCTGGTGGATGCCGGGGTGCCGTTTTCGCCCGATGCCAGCGGCCCGCTGGGCCTGCATCTGACACGCGAAGGCGGCCACGCGGTGCGGCGCATCGCGCACGCTGCCGACGCGACCGGCAAGGCCATCCACGACACGCTGCTGGCGCGCGCCGCCGAGCATCCGAACATTGAACTGCGCCAGCGCTGGATGGCGGTGGACCTGGTGACTTCGCGCCATCTGAACAAGGACGAGCCGCTGCGCTGTTACGGCGTGTACGCGCTGGACATGGACGGCGGCCGTGTCGAAACGCTGGCCGCCAGCGCCGTGGTGCTGGCCACCGGCGGCGTGGGCAAGGTCTACCGCTACACCAGCAACCCCGACACCGCCACCGGCGACGGCATCGCGATGGCCTGGCGCGCCGGCTGCCGGGTCGGCAACATGGAATTCATCCAGTTCCACCCGACCTGCCTGTACCACCCGCAGGAGCGCAGCCTGTTGATCACCGAGGCCATGCGCGGCGAAGGCGCCTACCTGACGCTGCCCAGCCTCGGCCCGGGTGACCCTGGCGGCATGCGCTTCATGGCCGCCCACGACAGCCGGCTGGAACTGGCCCCGCGCGACATCGTGGCCCGCGCCATCGACTTCGAGATGAAGAAACACGGACTGGACCACGTCTGGCTGGACGCCCGCCACCTGGGCGAAGCATTTTTGAAGGAGCACTTTCCCACCATCCACGCGCGCTGTCTGGCGCTGGGCATCGACATCGCGCGCCAGCCGATACCGGTGGTGCCGGCAGCGCACTACACCTGCGGCGGCGTGGTCACCGACCTGGACGGCCGCACCGACATGCCGGGGCTGTTCGCGGTGGGCGAAACCACCTACACCGGCCTACACGGGGCGAACCGCCTGGCCAGCAATTCGCTGCTGGAATGCGTGGTGCTGGGCCGCACCTGCGCCGAACGCATCCTGGCCGACGGTCCGGTGCACCTGCAGCCCTTGCCGGCCTGGGACGAAAGCCAGGTGGAAGACGCCGACGAGCAGGTCGTCATCGCCCACAACTGGGACGAGTTGCGCCTGCTGATGTGGAACTACGTGGGCATCGTGCGCACCACCAAGCGGCTGGAACGTGCGCTGCACCGCATCAAGCTGCTGCGCGACGAAACGCTGGACTACTACGCCAATTTCCGCGTCACCCGCGACCTGCTGGAACTGCGCAACCTGGTGGTGTGCGCCGAACTCATCGTGCGCAGCGCACTACGTCGTCACGAAAGCCGCGGCCTGCATTACAGCCGCGATTTCCCGGACGCGCTGCCGGTGAGCTTTCCGACGATCCTGACGCGCCGCGCCAAGCGCCGCCGGTAGTGCTCAAATCAGGGTGCCAAAGCCGGTGCCCGGCGCCATTTCGATGCGCGCCCGACCCTGGTTCTTGGCCGAATAAAGCCCGCGGTCAGCGCGCGAGAGCAGCTGCTCCAGCGTGTGCCCGTTGCGCGGGAAGACCGCGATGCCGGCCGAGAAGGAACCGCGCGGCAAACGCCGCTTGCCCATCTCGGTCTGCTGCGACTGGAAGGCCTCGAGCAATCGGCCGATGACGACTTCGGCACCGGCGGTGTCGATGTCGGGCATCACGGCGACAAACTCTTCGCCGCCGTGGCGGCAGACCACGTCACTGCGCCGCAGCATCTGCGTCAGCAGCGCCGAAAAGCGCTGCAGCACCAGATCGCCAGCGTGGTGGCCGTAGGTGTCGTTCAGCAGCTTGAAGTGGTCCAGGTCCATCAGCACCACGCACACCGGGCTGCCCTGGCGGCGCGCCAGTTCCAGCATGCCGGGTGCAATCTCGAACAGGTAGCGCCGGTTGTGCAAACCGGTCAGCGGGTCGCGCAGGGCCTGCTCGCGCAGCTTGGTGTAAAGCATCTCGGTTTCGGCGGCCTGCGCCTGCAGCGCAGCGTTCAGTTCGGCCAGCCGGCGGCGGTCGTCTTCCACCGTGCGGCGGCCGTCCATCGCCAGGTCGCGTTCGCGTTGCGCTTCGGTCAGCTCGTGCGAGGCCTGTAGCGCGATGTAGCGCGCCCGCGCGCTGCGACCCACCAGGTGTTCGTACAGCGCGTGGGCCTGGCGCATGCAGGCCAGTGCGGCGACAGCGTCGCCATTCAGTTCGCAGGCATCGGCCAGCACGCGGTGCAGCGCCATCATGTCGTAGGGCTGGTCGGCCAAGTGGTCGTTGCGGCGCTGCTGCAGCGCGGCCTCGGCCACGCGGCGGGCGCCGTCGGCGTCACCCCGCGCCAGCAGACAGCGGGCCTTCAGCCAGGCCCACTGCGTGATGCCGTTGCCATCGGCCCCGGCCGTGACAGCGCCGCCTTGCAGCAAGTGCATGGCCGCATCGACTTCGCCAACGCCCAGGTGGCCCATGGCCAGCGTGATGGCGCAGCGCTTCAGCGCACCCGGCAGCAGGTCTTCAGGGTGGGTGACGAGAAATTCGACCATCGCCCGGGCTTGCTGGAAATCGCCGGCTGCGTGGTAAATGATGATCAGGTTGGTCGCCGAAGTGGCGATAACCTGCCGCGCGCCGACCTCGCGGGCCAGGGCCAGCGCCTGTTCGGTGAGGCGGCGCGCGTCGTCCAGGTTGTACAGAATTTGGTGGTAGCCACCCAGGTTGCTCAGCGCGGTGATCTGCGGACCGGGCCAGCCGGTGCGAGCAGCGCAATCCACGGCCGCGTAGCAGTGGCGCAAGGCCTCGTCGTGTTGGCCCAGCAGCTTGGCCGTGATGGCCCGCGAGTTGTGGGCGATGAAACGGTGCAGCGGCTCCAACCGCAGGCCAACCCGGGCGTCAATGGCCGACTGCAGTTGCGCGGCGGCGGCAAGTTCGCCGGCGCGCCGCAGCGCGATGGCCTGTACCTCGTCGCACACCGCCAGGCCGGTTGCGTCTGCAACGTCGGCAAAGCCGCGTCGGGCCAACTGCAAGGCTGTGCTGGCCTGCGACGCTTCGCCCACGCGCACTTCGGCCAGCGCCACTTGCAACCAGCCTTCATGCGCCAGCGGCCCACCCTCGGCGGCCACGCTGCGGCCCAGTTCGGCGGCTTGCAGCGGGTCCAGGTAGCACAGCTCCCAGGCCCGGGCGATCAGGGGGTTCGAACTATCCACGCGCCCTCATGGCCGTACGGGCTTGCACGAAACCGAAGGCGTAGTCGACGGCGTCCAGCAGGTTGCGCTCGCTGTCCATGCGCTCGAGGTCGCTGAGATAGAAGACCAAATCGACTTCGTGGCGGATGTAGCGCGGCGGCAGTCGGTTCAGCGCCACGCAGGCGACGTCGGCCAGCAGTTCGGCGCTGTGCGCGATGCCGGGGTAGCGCTCGGCGTGGTCGCGCACGGCGGCGAAAACAGCGCGTTCGTTGTGGTTGCACACCGAGGTGAAGTCGATGCGGGTGGCGCAGGGCGTGGCGGTGGTGGGGTTGGGGGTCATGGGGTGGGTTCCTCGACGGACGCGACGGGGTGCGAAGCCGGTGGCCGCGCAACGGATGCGGGGTGCACTGTTCGATGGTCTCAGATTGCCCGTTGCGGTCGGCGGGACTAACGCACAGCTGAACGGTTCTTGCGCAGCAGGGAACGCCCTGGCCCCGTCAGCCGTCAGCCGTCAGCCGTCACGCTGCGCCGGTGTCCGGCACGAAGCCGCTCTGCGGTCTGGCGACCTGCGAAGGGTGGCGGGCAACGAAGTCCAGCATGCGCTCGATGCAGCCCAAGGCTTGGCTGCGCACTGGCTCGGGCACATGGATTTCACCGCTGCCCTGTTCCAGGCAGGCCAGTACGCCCTGGATGGCATTCATCGCCATCCACGGGCAGTGCGCGCAACTCTTGCAAGTGGCGCTGCGTCCTGCGGTGGGTGCCTCGATCAGCGTCTTGCCCGGCGCCAGCTGGCGCATGCGGTGCAGGATGCCGTTGTCGGTGGCCACGATGTAGGTTCGCGCGCTGCCGTTCACAACGGCGTTCAGCAGTTGCGTGGTGCTGCCCACCACGTCGGCCTGGGCCACCACGCTTTGCGGCGACTCCGGGTGAACAAGCACAAGGGCGTCTGGGTGTTCGCGCTTCAGAAGGTCCAGCTCCAGGCCTTTGAATTCGTCGTGCACGATGCAGGCGCCGTCCCACAGCAGCATGTCGGCGCCAGTCTGTTCCTGGATGTAGCGGCCCAGGTGGCGATCCGGCGCCCACAAGATCTTTTTGCCCTGCTGCTTCAGGTGTCGGGCGATGCCCAGGGCGCAGGCGCTGGTGACCATCCAGTCGGCCCGTGCCTTCACCGCCGCGCTGGTGTTGGCGTAGACGACGACCTGGCGGTCGGGGTGGGCGTCGCAGAAGGTTGCAAATTGATCGGGCGGACAGCCCAGGTCGAGGCTGCAGGTAGCGTCCAGGTCGGGCATCAGCACGCGCTTGTCGGGCGACAGGATCTTGGCCGTTTCGCCCATGAAGCGCACACCGGCTACGACCAGCGTTTGCGCCGGGTGGTTGCGGCCGAAGCGGGCCATCTCCAATGAATCGGCGACCATGCCGCCGGTGGCCAGCGCCAGGTCTTGCAAGTCGCCATCGACGTAGTAATGCGCCACCAGAACCGCGCTCTGCGCCTTCAACAGGGCGGCGGCTCTTTCGATGGCCAGCCGGCGCTCGGCCGGGGGCAAGGCGACGGGTACTTTCGCCCAGGCCTGCACGGTGCAGGTGGCGCCGCTGGCGTCGGGTCGGGCGTAGTCGAAGGCGATGGTGGTCATGGCGTGGCAGGACGAGACTGTGGCGACAACGGACAGACGCAGATCGTAGCCCGCGTAGCGTTTGCAAGACGCTGCACGACACCCGGCGCGCAGCACCGCCAGCGTTTAGCCTCGCAGTAATGAGCAGCGCACCTTCCTTGTCGGCACCCACCCCCGTGATCGCCTCGGGTCGCAGCGACGCCACCGTCATTGCCCTGATCGGTCTGGCCCACGGCACCTCGCACTTCTTCCACATGCTGCTGCCGCCGCTGTTTCCCACTTTCATCCGCGAATTCGGCCTGAATTACTCGCAGCTGGGCTTGCTGGTCACGGTGTTCTTCGTCATTTCGGGCATCGGGCAGGCGCTGGCCGGTTTTCTGGTCGACCGCATCGGGGCACGGCCGGTGCTGTTCGCGGCGCTGGGCTGCTTTGTGGTCGCCGCGCTGGCCGCTGCAGGCGCGCAGGGCTATGGTGGCTTGATGCTGGCGGCGGGCTTGGCCGGGTTGGGCAATGCGCCTTTCCACCCGGCCGACTTCACGATCCTGAACAAACGTGTCTCGCCGCCGCGCCTGGGTCATGCGTTCTCGGTGCACGGCATCACCGGCAACCTGGGCTGGGCGGCAGCGCCGATCTTCATGATTGGCATCAGCCAGGCCACCGGCAGCTGGCGCACCGCCGCTGCTTGCGCCGCGCTGTTGCCGTTGGTTGTGCTGACCTTGCTGGTGTGGCAGCGCCAAGCCGTGGACGACCGCCAGGGTGCCTGGGCGCACGACAAGCCCGGCGCTGCGTCGGGCGCTGCGTCGGGCGCTGCCGAACACCCGATGGCATTCATGCGCCTGCCTTCGGTGTGGCTGTGCTTTTCGTTCTTTTTCTGGGTGACGGCGGCGCTGGCGGCCATTCAAAGCTACGCCGGGCCTGCGCTGGCGCGGCTGTACAACCTGCCGCTGTCGGCAACCGCCTTTGTGGTTACGGGCTACATGCTGTGTGCGGCGGCTGGCACGGTGGCGGGTGGCTTTCTGGTGACACGCGCCACCAGGCTCGAGAAGACCATCGCCGTGGCGATGTGCACCGCAGCAGCCCTGTTGCTGTTGGCCGGATCGGGCGTGCTGCCGGCTTTGGCGGCCGGCGTGGTGGTGGCGCTGGCTGGCGCCGGCACGGGGCTGGCGGCGCCGTCGCGCGACATGTTGATCAAACGCGCCGCGCCGCCTGGCGCCACCGGGCGCGTCTACGGCATGGTGTATTCGGGTTTGGACGTCGGCTTCGCGCTGGCCTCGCCGGTGTTCGGCGCGCTGCTGGATCGCGGTCTGACACAGGCTGTCTTCATCGGCGCGGCCTTGGCACTGGGTTGCGGCGTGCTGTCCGCCGGTTTCGTGGGCCTGCGGGTGCGGGCGCAGCAGGGCACCGTCGCCACGGCTTGACGGGCCCCGGGTCCGGGTCTGTACCGATGGGGCGTCCCGCTAAAGTCTGCCGATGCAGACAGTCTCAAGCCCAATGCCAGCCGTGCCGCGCATGGCCGGCCATGCCCTCGTCGAGGCCCTGATCGCCCAGGGCGTGCACACCTGCTTCGGCGTGCCCGGCGAGAGCTACCTGGCGGTGCTGGACGGATTCCACGAACACCGCGATCACATCCGTTTCATCGCCTGCCGCCAGGAAGGCGGCGCAGCCTTCATGGCCGAAGCGCAGGGCAAGCTGAGCGGCCGGCCGGGCATCTGCTTCGTCACCCGCGGGCCGGGCGCCACCAACGCCAGCATCGGCGTGCACACGGCGTTCCAGGACAGCACGCCGATGATCCTGTTCGTCGGCCAGGTGGCCAGCGAACAGCGCGACAGGGAAGCATTTCAAGAGATCGACTACCGGCAGATGTTCAGCCCCGGCACGCTGGGCCTGGCCAAGTGGGTGGCCGAAGTGCAGAGCGCCGACCGCCTGCCCGAGTACATCGCCCGCGCCTTCCACACCGCGATGCAGGGCCGCCCCGGCCCGGTTGTGCTGGCGCTGCCCGAAGACATGCTGACGACGCTGACCCGCGCGCCGGTGCTGCCCCGCGTCGAGCCCGTGCGCGCCTGGCCGGCGCCGGGCGGCCTGCGTGACTTGCGCGCCATGCTGATGGCCGCGGAACGACCGCTGTTGATCGCTGGGGGTTCGGGCTGGGACGCCGAAGCCGCTCATGCGCTGCAACGTTTTGCCGAAAACTGGCAGCTGCCCGTGGCCTGCGCCTGGCGCTTCCAGGACACCTTTGACAACCGCCACCCGCTGTACGCCGGCGACATCGGCATCGGCACCAACCCCAAGTTGGTCGCCCGCCTGCGCGACGCCGACCTGGTCATCGCGCTGGGCGTGCGCCTGGGCGAGATGACGACCCAGGGCTACACCTATCTGCAGGCTCCGCAGCCGGCACAGAAGCTGGTGCATATCCACGCCGGGGCTGAGGAACTGGGGCGCGTCTACGCCGCCGATCTGATGTTGCAGGCCTCCATGGCCTGCGCGTCCAAAGCGTTGGAGGCCCTGGCCGCACCCGCCACCGTGCCCTGGGCCGCCTACGCTGCCACCGCGCGGGCCGACTACGAGGCCAACCTCGTCGGCCATGCGGTGGAACCGCTCGACATGGCCGTGGTGATGAAAGCCGTGCAGCGCCTGCTGCCGGAAAATACCGTCTACAGCAACGGCGCCGGCAACTTCAGCGGCTGGCTGCACCGCTACGTCAGCCTGCCGGGGCTGCAGCACCACGGCCGCACGCAACTAGCACCTACATCCGGCGCGATGGGCTACGGCCTGCCTGCGGCCGTGGCAGCGGCCTTGCTGCACCCCGAGCGCTTCAGCTTGAACGTGGCTGGCGACGGGGACTTTTTGATGACCGGCCAAGAACTGGCCACCGCCACCGGCTACGGCGCCAAACGACTGATCAGCATCGTGGTCGACAACGGCACCTACGGCACGATCCGCATGCACCAGGAGCGCGAATACCCGGGCCGGGTCAGCGGCAGCGATCTGTTTAACCCCGACTTTGCGGCGCTGGCGCGGGCTTACGGCTGGCAGTCAGAAACCATCGTGTTGACGGCTGAATTCGAACCCGCGCTGCTGCGCGCCATCGCAGCCGGCGTGCCCACGCTGCTGCACCTGAAGCTGGCCGCCGATGTCAGCACCAGCCGCACCACACTCACGGCCATCCGCCATGCGGCGCAGGCGAAGGTGGACTGACGGCCGCGCGCCTTACCGTTGCCCGCGCAACATCAGCGCCACGCTGACGGTGACCAACCCGGCCGACAGCCATTCACCAAGGCGCAGCGTTTCGCCACCCAGCGTGACGCCCAGAAACAGGCCGATCAGCGGGTTGACGTAGGCGTAGCTGGACGACACCGCCGCCGGCGTGCGCTGCAGCAGCACCATGAAGGCCGAAAAAGCCACCAGCGAGCCGGCGAAGACGAGGTAGACCCAGCTGGCCAGCGCCAGCGGCTGCACCGGCCAGCCGGGGCGCTCCGCAGCCAGTGCCGACATCACCATCAGCACCACGCCGCCCGCCAGCATCTGGCTGGCAAAGCCCATGGCGTTGGGCGCCAGGTTCAGCTGGCGGCCGCCGAGCGCGCGCGGCAGGCCGTAGACGCTCCACACCCCGCCCACCTTCCAGGCCAGTGAGGCCAGCAGTACCGCCGCCAGGCCCATGGGCGAGGCTGAGAAGCCCTGGCCCGCCGCCAGGCCCAAAACGCCCAGCAAGCCCAGCGCAATGCCGGCGGCTGCCGAGCGCGTCGGCTTCACGCCGTAAGGCCATTCCAGCCCCGCCTGCAGCGCCGGGCCGATGGCGATGAAGGCCACCACCAGGCCCGAGCTGACGCTGACTTCAGCGACCGCCGTGAAGCCGTAGCCGATGCCCAACATCAACGTGCCCAGCAGCGTGGCATTGATCCACTCCGCGCGCTTTGGCCAGGGCGCCCCGCGCAAGCGCATCCAGCCGGCCAGCAGCGCACCGGCCACCAGGAAGCGCGTGCCCATTTGGTAGAACGGCGGGAAGCTGACCAGCGCCCATTTGATGGCCAGGTAAGTCGAGCCCCAGATCAGCCAGGTGGCAGCCAGGCAAGCCACGATCAACGGGGGCATGCGCGTCCGGGCGGGCAAGGGCAAATTCAGCAGGCGTTCCATTGCCAGAATGTTACGGAAGGCGTGCGCGCGTCCTCACGGTGTCTTCCGTGGCAAATTCGAGGCTTGCGGCGCCATTCACGGGGTGGCGCTGCCCCACCGCAGGAGAACTGAACATGCACGCCAGCGCCGCACAGAAAACCGATTGGGAAGTGATGCCCGAGGGGGCTGGTGCAGCGGGTGACGATCTGCAGGCCATTGCGAAACGCTGCCGCCAGCGGGTCGGGCGGCGGGCCTTGTTCGCCGCTGGTGTGGCCATGGTGCCGGTGCCCGGGCTGGACTGGCTGACCGACATCGGCCTGCTGATGAAACTGCTGCCCGAAATCAGCGCCGCTTTCGGCCTGTCGCCGGCGCAGGTCGAGCGCTTGGCGCCCGACCGCCGGGTGGTGGTCTACAAGGCCATCAGCGCCGGCGGCGGCCTGCTGGTGGGCAAGGTGGTGACGCGCGAACTGGTGCTGCGCGTGGTCAGCATGGTGGGTGTGCGGCTAAGCACCCAGCAGGCTGCCAAATTCGTGCCCATAGCAGGGCAGGCGGTGTCAGCAGCATTGACCTACTCGGCCCTGCGGTTCGTTTGCGAGCGGCACATCCGACAGTGTCTGGACGTGGCTCGGCAACTGCGGTTGCCAGCGCCTTCACAGGCGTGATGTGGGCGTGATGTGGGCGTGATGATGCCGTGTGCCGCTATACTTGGTGCTCAGTCGGGGCGTAGCGCAGCCTGGTAGCGCATCTGGTTTGGGACCAGAGGGTCGCGAGTTCGAATCCCGCCGCCCCGACCATCACACGGCCAAGCCCCTGTTTCTAGTTGAAACAGGGGCTTTTCGTTTTTCGCTTTGCGCAAAAAAAGGGGCGGCGGTCTTCGTAAACTGCCGCCCTCGCTGCAACCACCGCCCCTCGCGGGCCCAGTGGCTTCAGACCATTACTTCTTGGCCGGAGTGGCCGGCGGCGGCGTCGAGCCTTCGCCCAGCGGCATTTCGCCCTTCTTCTTGGTGGCAACCACTTCATCCTTCACTTCGGCGCGGGACTTGGTGGATTTGGCCGGCGCTTCTTTGGTTGCGACGCCTTCGCCAGCCTTGGACAGTTCGCCCTTCTTCGCGGCGTCAGCGGTTTCAGCCTTGACTTCAGCGCGGAGCTTGGTCGACTTTGGACCCGCTTTGTCCTGGCCTTTGCCTTCAGCTTCGGTGCCTTTGGGCAGTTCGCCCTTCTTGCTGGCGGTGGCAGTTTCCGCTTTGACTTCGGCGCGAGTCTTCTGCTCAGGCGCAGCGGTCTGGGCGTTGGCGCTTTGCGCCAGTAGGGCAGCCGCAGCGGCAATCGCGTATCCGATGGTCTTGACGTTCATGCAATCTCCTGATGGTTTGATTGACGGTTTGAAAAAAACCGGCCCTTAATTCTAGATCGCCGGCCAGCATGGCAGCCGTGGCAGGCGCGCCGTGGTAAGCGCGCCACTATTCAACGGGCCTGGCGCAGGTTCAGGTCGCTCAGCGCCGCCAGTGTGTTGCTGACGTGCCTGCTCGGGTCGAGGTTCAAGCAGCCATAAGCCACCTTGCCCGAAGGTGCGGCTGCACGCCAGGATGGCGGCGGTCGACCGACGCTGGCTGTTTGTTGGCTCGATGAACCTCGACCCCGGTCGGCCATCCTCAAAACCGAGATGGGTACCGTGATTGACAGCCTGGCCCTGGCGCGCGCGATGGCCCGTGTCTTCGACATCGATCGCTTGCAAAGCGCCTACAGGTTGCGCCTGTCACCCGACGGTTTGCGCACTGAATGGCTGGGCTACGCAAGGGAAAAAGAGACCCTGCTCACGGCAGAGCCTGATTCGAGCCGGGGGCAACGCGTCAAGGCCCTGCTGCTGGGCCCCTTCGTGCCCGAGTCGCTTCGGTAGCCGCCTGGCCGCACCGTGCCGCAAGACCACGCGCGGCGCCTCCTTCAAACCGTGCCGTGCGCGGGCGTGGCGTTGGCCGTGCGCCGGGCCATGGTGGCGTCGTGCGGTTCCATCGCGGCCTTGTCGACGGGCGCCCGCCGCGCCGGCGTGGCGCTGTCGTCCAGTTCAGAACTCAGCTTGTTGGCCAATGTCATTGCGGTGGCTACCAGCCAGGATCCGGTGTCCCGGTCTTCGCTGCTGTCCTGGTCCAGGAAGTGGTCGGCCGCCTGGGCTGCGGCGTAGAGCTGGTGGGCCCGCACCCGCAGGCTACTGACGCGCTGCTGCAGGCCGGCGTCAGCGGTGCGCTCTTTCAGGGACCGAGCCAGGCTGTCGACCCCCGACGCCACGTCTTGCGACAGTTCGACCGCCGAAGAGATCAGCCAGGAACCGGTGTTGTGCACGTCGTCCCTGGTCTGGGTGTTGAAGTGATCGGCGGCGCGAAAAGCCGCTCGGATCTGGTGGGCCTGCCCGCCCAGTGCGCGCAGGAAATGGTGTGGATCGTCCGGTGTGGAGGTGCTGTCGGCGGGGCGGTGGTGGGGGCTGTGGTCTGGCATGTCGGTCCTCAGGCTTCCGGGGGCTGTCGAATCAAAGCGGATTCTGCCCAGGATCGACCGCTCCGGGGGCACTGTTCGCCCCCGTGCCTGCGGGCCAGCCGCCCCGCAACGCCGCGCCCAGGTCGAACAGCGGCGCGACGGGGCCCTCGTCGCACGGCAAGGTGGCCGCCGGCGGCGCCACCGGATCGACCGCTTCGAAATGCAGCAGCAGTTCGGGTGGGATGAAACGCGAACGCAGCGCGTAGAGGTGGCGGTCGCCCCAGGCGCGCTGCTGTGTGACGTGAAAGCGCTGCGGCACCCACAGGCTGAGTTCGTCTTTGGCTCGCGTCATCGCCACATACAGCAAGCGACGTTCTTCCTCGATTTCGGTGGCGCTGCCGGTGGCCATGTCGGCCGGCATGCAACCGTCGACCACGTTGAGCACATGCACGGCGTTCCATTCCTGGCCCTTGGCCGAGTGGATGGTGGACAGGATCAGGTAGTCCTCGTCGCGGTGCGGCGGTCCGGATTCGTCGCTGCTGGACTGCGGCGGGTCCAGCGTCAGTTCGGTGATGAAACGTTCGCGGCTGGCGTGGCCGACAGCAATCCGCACCAGCTGTTCCAGATCGGCCAGCCGCACGCGGGCGTCGTCGTGCAGGCGCTCGGCCTGCGGTCGGTACCAGGCGACGACGCGCTGCAGGTCGTCGGGCCAACGCGCGTCGGCGCTGCGCAGGTGGGCCATCAAATCGATCAGTTCGGCCCACGGTACCGCGGCAGCGGGCGCGGGCTTGAAGGCGGCCAGCGTGCCGCAGTGGTCGAGCAGCCGCCTCACGCTGGCCGGGCCCATGCCCGGCACCAGCCGCGCGGTGCGCAGCACGGCCAGGCGTGAGCTGGGGTTGTCGGCCCAGCGCAACACGGCCAGCACGTCTTTCACGTGTGCCGCTTCCATGAATTTCAGGCCGCCGAACTTGACGAAGGGTATGCCCCGCCGCAGCAGTTCCAGCTCCAGCGCCATGCTGTGGTGCGCGGTGCGAAACAGCACCGCCTGTCGCGTCAACGCCAGACCTGTTTCGCGCGCAGCCAGCACCGCATCGGCCACGCCGCGGGCTTGATCAGCTTCGTCTTCAACGGTGACCAGGCGCGGCTTGCAGCCTGCAGCGCGTTGGGTCCACAGCTGTTTGCTGTAGCGCTCGGTGGCCAGTTCGATGATGGCGTTGGACGCGGCCAGCACCTGCGGCGTCGAGCGGTAATTGCGTTCCAGCGCCAGCACGCGGGCCGGGGGCGTGAAGCGCTGCGGGAAGTCCAGGATGTGGCGCACGTCGGCGCCGCGAAAGGCGTAGATGGACTGCGCGTCGTCGCCCACCGCCGTCAAGGTGCAGCCCTGAGCGGCCAGCGCGTGCAACACGTCGGCCTGCAACTGGTTGATGTCCTGCACCTCGTCGACCAGAACGTGGTCGAAACGCGCGGCGATGCGCTGCGCCATCGCGTGCGACTGCATGAGGTGCCACCACGAGACCAGAAGATCGTCGAAGTCCAGCGATTGCTGTTGCAGCTTGGCCGCGTTGAAGGCGGCGTACAAGCGCTGCAGGTCGGCTTCATGTTCCACGCACCACGGGTACTGGTTGCGCAGCACTTCAGCCAGCGGCGCTCGCGTGTTCAGTGTTCGTGACAGGATGGCCAGCGCTGTGGGCGGCATCGGGAAGCGCTTTTCCGTGGCTGCCAGACCCAGACTTTGGCGGGCAATGGCCAGCAGATCTTGCGCGTCGGCGCGGTCCAGCACGGTGTAGCCCGGCGCCAGTCCGATGCGCGGTGCTTCGTCGCGCAGCAACCGCGCGGCCACGCTGTGGAAGGTGCCGCACCACGGCAGCACGGGCGGCGCGCTGCCGGCGTTCAATCCCAGCGACTGGTGCAGCAAGCGTCCGGCACGGCGCCCCATTTCGGCAGCGGCGCGGCGAGAAAAGGTCAACAGCAGCACGCGCTGGGGGTCGGCGCCCTGGTGCACCAGCCACGCCAACCGCGTGGCCAGCGTAAGCGTCTTGCCGCTGCCTGCGCCCGCAATGATCAGCAGTGGGCCGTCCCGTGACGGGTGCATCGCGGCCAGGCGCTGTTCGGGGTTCAGTTCTGCAAGGGCGAGCACAGGCGGTTTGTCCAGGAGAGCAAAGCCCGGACTGTATGCGTATCCAGCGCGCCACTGATGCTGGTCTGCCCGGCAGGACTTGAACCTGCGACCCCCAGCTTAGAAGGCTGGTGCTCTATCCAGTTGAGCTACGGGCAGTCACGCCTCCGGATTCTCGGTGCATTTTCAGCGGCCTGCGCCGACGCATGCGCTGGCCCCAAGGGCAGCCCATGCGGTCCCCCCGAATACACTTCGTTTTGTGCGTACTTTTTGAATGCTGCCCTGTCGGCGGCCCATGTCAGGGACCCCCACCATGCTCGAAGGCTTCAAGCGGCTGTTCTCTGGCTCCACTCCGGCACCAGTGCCGGAATGGGCAGGCATCGCGCCTTGGGCCGAGTCTCGGCAATACGCCTTCCGGGCCGTGCACAACGAGGGTTTCGTGGTCGACGGCCGCGTTGGTGTCACCCCATGGCGCATGGAGTGGGGTCCATCGCAGCGGCCCTATATCGCCGGATCTGAGCTGCGCCTGCGGGCTGAAATGGGCCTGCCGTCGGAACTGCAGGTCGTGGTGATGAACCGGATGCTGCAAGAAGCGATGGAAAAGACGGTCTTCGAGCAATTCGTTGAGGGCGTGCAGACGCGCATCGACAACCAGACGCCGCCCGAGATGCGCTGGCTGGTGATGTACCCCAAGCTGTCGGGCAGCGACATGCCGTTATTGCGTGAGCGCTTCGTCGGCATTTCCAGCGTCAAAAGCTGGCTGCAGCACTGGCTGGAAGGCAGCCTGACGGCGTCGCTGGCCGGCATCACAGTGCCACCCGACGTACCGCTCGTGCTGATGATAGGCCGCGGTCGGCTGATGCTGCGCACGGCCGTGCCGGATGCGCAAATCGGCGTTGTGCAGGGCTGGCTGCGCGTGTTCGAGACGGCGATCCGCGAAGCTCGGCGTGTCGTCGAAGACGGCGCAGTCATCGACACGCAGGCCACTGCGCCCAGTCTGTGGCCGCCGAGTGCGCTGCCCGGCGACGAACTGAAGCTGTAGCACCCGGTCCAGGCTCGCCGACCGAACCGCTCGATCTCGTCAGCCCGACGCCGGCAAGCGTTTGCCCAGTTCCAGTTTAGCGATGGCGTTGCGGTGCACTTCGTCAGGGCCGTCGGCAAAACGCAGTGTGCGGCTCAGCGTGTAGAAATAGGCCAGCGGCGTGTCCTGGCACATGCCGGCGCCGCCGTGGACCTGCATGGCCCAGTCGATGACCTGGCAGGCCATCTGCGGGGCCACCACCTTGATCATCGCGATCTCGGCTTTCGCGCTCTTGTTGCCGGCGGCGTCCATCTTCCAGGCTGCGTGCAGGGTCAGCAGACGCGCCTGGTCGATCAGGCAGCGGGCTTCGGCAATGCGTTCCTGCGTCACCGTCTGCTGTGCAATGGTCTTGCCGAATGCGGTTCGGCTGACGGCGCGTTCACACATCAGCTTCAGCGCGCGTTCGGCGATGCCGATCAGCCGCATGCAATGGTGGATGCGTCCCGGTCCGAGGCGGCCTTGTGCGATCTCGAAGCCGCGCCCTTCGCCCAGCAGCATGTTGCTGGCCGGCACACGCACATTTTTGAAATCGACTTCCATGTGGCCGTGCGGTGCATCGTCATAGCCGAAGACCGACAGCGGGCGCATCACCGTGATGCCTGGCGTTTCGCGCGGCACCAGAATCATCGACTGCTGCGAGTGGCGCGGTGCGGTTTTGTCGGTCTTGCCCATGAAGATGTAGATCGCGCAGCGCGGGTCGCCGGCGCCGCTGGTCCACCACTTGCGGCCGTTGATGACGTAGTCGTCGCCCGAGCTTGTGGATACACGGCGGATGTCGGCCTCGATGTTGGTCGCGTCCGACGAAGCCACGGCCGGTTCCGTCATTGCGAAGGCACTGCGAATTTCGCCGGCCAGCAGAGGCTCTAGCCACCGCTTCTTGTGCTCCGCGGTGCCGTAGCGGGCGATGGTCTCCATATTGCCGGTGTCGGGCGCCGAGCAGTTGAAGACCTCGCTGGACCAGGGCACCGCACCCATGATCTCGGCCAGTGGCGCGTAGTCCTGGTTGCTCAGACCGAAGGTGAATTCGGCGTCGCTGCTGCCGTGCGCGCCGTCTGCGTGCGGGGGCAGGAACAAGTTCCACAAACCGGCCGTGCGGGCTTTGGGTTTCAGGTCCTCGATGACCCGTAGCGGCGTCCAGCGTTTGCCGGCAGCGGTGTTGGCTTCGATTTCGGCGAAGTAGCGTTCTTCTGCCGGATAGACGTGCTCGGCCATGAAGGCGGTGAGCCGCACCTGCAGGTCTTGTGTGCGGGGGGAGTAACTGAAGTCCATGCGGTGTCTCCTGGCGATTGATTGGCGATTGATTGGCGATGGATTGGCGATGGATTGGCGGTACGCCGGCTCAAGCCGACGCGTGTTTCTTTGCAAATGCCCAGCCCATTTCTGCCAGCGTGCGCGCAGCAGCGCTGCTGTTTCGAGCCTGTGCGCTGGAAGCCGTGCCATCCACCACGCGCTTGGCAATGCCTTGCATGATCGACGCAAGCCTGAACAGGTTGTAGGCAAGGTAGAAGTTCCAGTCTGCAGCCAGCACGTCGGCGTCTGTGCGGCCCGTGCGTTCGCAGTAGCGGCGAACGTAGTCGGCTTCGCTGGGTATGCCCAGGGCCGTCAAGTCCAACCCGCCAATGCCACGGAATGCACCCGGCGGAATGTGCCAGGACATGCAGTGGTAGCTGAAGTCGGCCAACGGGTGCCCCAGCGTGGACAGTTCCCAATCCAGCACGGCGATGATGCGGGGCTCGGCTTTGTGGAAAACCACGTTGTCAAGCCGGTAGTCGCCGTGCACGACAGTTGGCTTCTGCGCGCCGTCCAATGCGGCCGCTGGCAGGTGGGTGGGCAGCCAGGCGATCAAACTGTCCATTTCGGGGATGACTTCTGTCACCGCAGCCACGTACTGCTTGCTCCAGCGCGCGATCTGGCGTTCGAAATAGTTGCCGGGGCGACCATATTCGGTCAGGCCCGCCGCGGCCACGTCGACGTTATGCAGCGCGGCCATGACGCGGTTCAGCTCGTCGTAGATGGCGCCGCGTTCGACTCGCGTCATGCCCGGCAGCGACTGGTCCCACATCACACGGCCGTCCATGAATTCCATGACGTAGAAGGCGCGGCCAATGACAGACTCATCCTCGCAGAGCACATGCATCCGGGCCACCGGAAAGCCTTGCGTGCCCAGTCCCGTCATCACCCGGAATTCGCGGTCGACCGCGTGCGCGGAGGGCAGCAATTTCGCAGCCGGTCCGGGTTTGGTGCGCATCACATACGCGCAGGCTGGCGTGATGAGTTTGTAGGTCGGGTTGGACTGCCCGCCTTTGAATTGCTCTACGCCCAACGGGCCGGCGAAGCCGGGCATCTCGCGGGTCAGAAAACGTTGCAACGCGAGCACGTCGAAGGCGTGGCTGTCGGCAACGGGTTTGGTGCCGGAAAAGTGGTCCATGGGATGTGATCTGCTTTCTTCGCTCAGGTCTGAGTTCGATTTATCGCTCGGTTCATCGCTCGGTTCATCGCCCGGTTCATCGCCCGGAAATGGCCAGCAGCTTTTCGCGCGACAGCACGACCAGCCTCGTCGGCTCGACGCGCACCGCGCCTTCGCGCTCGAAGCCTTTCAGTTCCTGGTTGACGCGCTGCCGCGAGGCCCCCAGCAACTGCGCCAGGTCTTCCTGCGCCAGCGCCAGACCGACGCGAATTTCCTCGCCCTGCGCTACGCCGTAGCTGCGCGCCAGCAAAAGAATCTGCTTGGCCAGCCGGGCCTGCAGCGGCCGCGTGTTCAAGTCTTCGAAATGGTCGAACATCAGCCGCAGCCGGCGGCAGTTCAGGCGCAGCAGCGCGTCGTAGAGCTCAACGTGTTGCGACAGCAGTTCCTTGAAGTCGACCTTGCGCACTGCCAGCAGTGTGGTGTCGCCGTGCGCATCGGCGTCGTGGGTGCGCGGCAGGCCGTCGAAAAGGGCGATGTCGCCGAACCAGGTGCCGGGCTCCGCGTAGGTCAGCGTCACCTGCTTGCCCGACAGCGACACCGAACTGATGCGCACCGCGCCCTTGGCCACGCCGCACCACTCTTCCGCGGTTGAACCGCGCGTGGCCAGGGCCTTGCCATCGCTCAGTCGGCGCACGGCGGCGCGTGACAGGATGGCTTGGCGCAACAGCGGGGACAGTTTGTTGAACCACGCGCCCGACTCGATGTTCTGAAGCTCTTCGGTGGTGGGAACTGGGGTATTCATGACTTGTCTGTGAAGCGACAGCAGCGGGAGCGTCGGATTCTGTATCGTCACCAGAAAATGGCGTTTCTGCCATCCGGAGCCACCCACATGCCCACGCCGAGCCTGCACATCCCTGAACGCCACCACTTGGTCAGCGAAGCCGAATGGCAGACCCGCGTCAACCTGGCCGCGGCTTACCGTTTGGTGGCGCTCTTCGGCTGGGACGACTTGGTCTTTACCCATATCAGCGCCTGCGTGCCGGGGCCCAATGGCGAGCACACGGGTCAGTTCCTGATCAACCCCTACGGCTTCATGTTTGAAGAAATCACGGCGTCCAGTCTCGTCAAGGTCGACGCGCAGGGTGTCAAGCTCGACGACACTCCCTTTGATGTCAACCCGGCCGGTTTCGTCATCCACAGCGCGGTGCACAGCGCACGTCATGACATCGGCTGCGTGTTGCACGTGCACTCGCTGAACGGCATAGCGGTGTCGGCGCAGCAGGGCGGGGTACTGCCGCTGTCGCAACAGTCGATCTTCGTGCTGTCGTCGCTGGGCTATCACGACTACGAAGGGGTGGCGCTACGCGACGATGAAAAGCCTCGGCTGGTGGCCGATCTGGGCGACAAGAACTTTCTCATGCTGCGCAATCACGGTTTGCTGACCGTGGGCCGAACGGTGGCCGACGCCTTCCAGGCCATGTACCTGTTCGAGACGGTTTGCACGATTCAGGTTCGGGCGCAGGCTGGCGGCGGCCTGTTGGTACCAGTTGATGACTCGATCATCGCCACAGCCCGTCAGCAGTCAGCTGCAGTCAGCCGCGGGCTGGGTTCACAGCTGATCTGGCCGGGCCTGCTGCGGCGGCTGGACAGGCGTTCGCCTGGCTACGACAGCTGAACTTTGGGGCGTCAGGGCGAGGCGTGGCGTGGGCCACGAAATGAGCGCGCAGGGGTGGTTGGTGCTGAGTCCCTTGCCGGGGGGAGCGTGTTGAGTGACCATGCAATCCGCTTGCTCAATGTCTCAAAGCTTACGCAGGTCGAACTGTCGGCTCGGTTTGGCTCCGGCTACCGCCCGCTGCAGCCACCCTGGTGCCGGATGGCAGATTGCGACCGGTGGCGTCGTGTCGTTCAGCCCAGGGACCAGCAGGTGGCGCCGCGCGCCGCGCTGGTGCCGCGCCGCGAGAGAACGTGTCAACTTCGGTTTCTGTTCGCACGCACACGTCGCCGCGCATGCGTCTGCAAACTTCATACGGTGTGGCGCAGTTTGACCTTGCCCCCGAGAAACGTACCCCTTGCTGAGTGGTTCAATGCAAGCAGAGAGAACGGAAATGACGAAGACGGTGCGGCCGCGCTTGACGCTGGAATTCAAGCAGGAAGCCGTTCGGTTGGTTACCAGTAGGCAGGGCGTTGCGGCAGCCGCCAGGTCTCTGGGATTTGGTGGAGCAGATGCTGTTCAACTGGGTCAAGGCTGAACGCCAGGGCAAGCTCAAGGGCGCTGACAGCAAGGTCGTGAGCGCGGAGCAGATGGAGATCAGCCGGTTGCGGGCTGAGTTGGCGCGCGTCAAGATGAAGCACGACATTCTGGGAAAAGCGACGGCGTACTCCGCGAAAGCGGAGAGTTGAAGTACGCCTTCATCAACCGGCACCGGCGGGTATGGGCTATCTCGGTGCAGTGCCGGGTCTTGAAAGCCAGCGTGGCTGGGTACCACGAGCACTTCGTCAGGCGTGCCAGCGCCGCCAGCTCAGCGATGACGCGCTGCTGGTGCACATCAAGGCCATCCACGCCGAGACCCACGGCGGCTTCGGCTGGCCAGGGGCATCCGGGTAGGCAAGGAGCGGGTTCAGAAGCTCATGCAACTGCATGGCATGCGGGCCCAAGAGCAAGCGGCGCTTCAAGGTCACCACCGACAGCAACCACGACCTGCCGATTGCACCCAACCTGCTGGACCGGCAGTTCACCGTTGCCCAGCCCGACAGGGTCTGGGCAGGCGACATCACCCACATCCACACCGACGAAGGCTGGCTGTTCCTGACTGCGGTCATCGACCTGTTCAGCCGCCAGGAGATGGGCTGGTCGCTGCGTGAGGACATGACGCGCGACATCGTCGTCGATGCCCTGCGCTTGGCCTGGTTCAAGCGCCACTCGAGCAAGCAGGCCGGGCTAATCTTCTACAGCGACCTAGGCAGCTAACCCGGAGGGTAGGCGGTTTGGCATGCTGGTTCGTCTCGGCGCCATGGTCTCACGTCAATAACTTTTGGAACTGGTCCGGCAATGAAGCCATCGCCTTTGTGATCGCGTCACGCATGGCTTCGGCGTCATAACCGGCCAATGCGGGGCCATGCATCTCGCGCGGCTTTTTGCCGTGGCAAGGATGGGGCGGAAGGTACAAGAGCATGGTGAAGCGCGTAGATCTTTCGACCAACGTTCCGATTGCCGAGCTTGCCAGGCCCAAGATCAGATCGCCCTGCCAGTGACCGGGTACCGCTCGATCCTCGATGCAGGCCGGCCGCTCACTGACGAGGGCCTCTGGGGTTACGAAGGACTTCCCGCGATTGCGCACGCTGTTCCTGGGCAGCCGCAAGGAGCGGCCGGTACGCAGGCAAGCGGTCAGCTCCTTGCGCAATGCGCCGCGATCTTGCCCATACAGCGCCTGGTAGATGGCTTGATGTCTGATGCGCATCGCGCTGTCTTCGGGGAAATCTAGTAACAGACGGTTGGCGATCTGCTCCGGGTTCCAAGCCTGCGACCATCGTCGGGCTTGTCTCGGCCCATGCCGACGGCCCTTCCATTCCACCTGCGGCCCCGCGATCGATCTGCCACCAGGCGTCGCGATGTTGCCGGACAGCCGATCCTGCACGTACCCACGCAGTGCGGGGTTCGTTAGCAGTTTGGCAGGCTTCGGGCGCATGGCAGCGCGGTCAGCATGCCACTGCGCCGTGTGCGCACGGCACTCGAGGCCGTCGCATCGGGGCGTGCGTATTTCAGCCCATCGTGGACGGCGTTTCAGTCTGATCGTGGACGCTGTTTCAGCGTGATCGTGGACGACGGGGGTGACGCGCAAGTGAATTTCTGACCGGCCTCAGGCTCACCGCTTTTTGCGGTCCAACCTGATGCCAACGAACAGAGTCACGATGCGACGAATCCGAGAGACATTGCGCCTGCACCTGCAGGCCGGGCTGAGCTACAACGAGGTCGCCCGCG
>JAYSYH010000099.1:0-19184 GCA_043716645.1 Betaproteobacteria bacterium
TACATGATGGACGTACGCGACAGGATGGCCAGCGTGGTGGCTTCCTGGTATTTGTCGCGCAACACGCCGAGCAGCGGGCGCGACACGTTGGACACGTCCATGCGTCGCCGTGCCAGCGCGCCCAGTGTGAACAAACTCAGGCCCAACCGGTAGCGGCCGTTGTCGGGGTTCTGTTCCAGAAAGCCCTCGGCCGACAGCGTGACGGCCAGCCGGTGCACCGTGCTCTTGGCCAACCCCAGACGCTTGGCCAGGCTGCTGATGCCTATTTCAGCTTCCTCGGCCGAGAACACCTTCAGCACCAGAAGGGCCGAGGTGACCGACGACAGGCGGCCTGACGGCACTTCCTTTGCAGTCGAATTTCCGACCGCAGCAGCGACCGCATCAACGACCGCATCAACGACCGAACCGGGGGTAGATTTAGCAACGGATTCCATTCTCCAATCTTAGCGCGTGTTTCTTTTATATGGAACTACGTTCTTACCAAGGGAACATCCAGAACATCGCGGGGCATCAACAAGATAAACAAATTGGCGCAGACGATGGTGCCTGCCAGGAAGTAAAAGGTGGCTGACAGGCCCCAGCGGTCAGCGATCAGCCCGCCCAGCAGAGGCGCGATGGCCGCACCCAGCGACTGGGCACCGAACAACACGCCGATGCTGCTGCCGCCCATGTTCTTAGGTGTCACTTCCAGCAGCCAGGCCTGGATCACCGGGCGGATCGCGTAGAGGAAGAAACCCAGCACGGCGATGAAGTAGACGAAGGCGGTGCTCTTGCCAGCCAGCGCCATGAAGACCAGCACCACGGCGGTCATGGCCATGCTGGTCATCATCACGCTGCGCCGGCCCATGCGGTCGGACAGGTGCCCGGCCACCGGCGACGCCACCAAGCCGGCAATCTGCAACGCGAACATGGCCCCGCCCACGACCAGCGGCGCGTAGTGCAGTTCACGCGCCAGGAACAGCGGCAGGAAGGTCAGCAGCGCGTTCTGCGTCATCGAGCGGAAAGCGCCGCTGGTGGACAGCAGCACCAGGCTGCGGTTGCGCAACAGCGCGCGCAGGCCGCTGGCGTATTCGGCCAGCGTCTGGCCTGGCGCTTCGTCGACGCGTGGCGTCGCGCCGTTCTTGCTGCCCACGCGCAGCGTGCCCAGAAACACCAGCAGCAGCAGCGACACCACCAAACCCGGTATGACGTTCAGCACCACCACCTGCCGCCAGCTCAGCACCGCCAGCAGCGCGCCCACCACCAGCGGCGCCACCGCGTCGCCCGCGTTGCCGCCCATGCCGTGCAGTGACAGCACCAGGCCCTTGCGGTCGGGGAAACGCCGGGCCAGCGTCGGTATGGCCGTCGGGTGCCACAGACTGTTGCCCACACCCACCAGCGCCACGCAACCCAACAGCATCAGGTAGCTGTGGGTGAAGCTCATCAGCAGGTAGGGGAAGCCGACCCAGAACAGCGACAGGCCCATCAGCAAGCCCTTGCGGCCCACGGTGTCGACCAGCACGCCGCCGGGCACATTCGCCACCGCGCCGGCGATGTACTGGCAGGTCATGATCAAGCCGATCTGGCTGAACGACAGGCCCAGTTCGTTGCCGATGATCGGCAGCAGCAGGTAGAAGGTGGCCGGGTACCAGTGCGTCAACGCGTGGCCGATGGTGATGAACCAGACCTCGCGGAAGGCCGCACGTGGCGGTTCGACCGGCGCCCCCGGGCCCTCGGCGATCAGCACCGCAGCCATCTCAGCGGCCTGCCTTTTTGATGACCGTCTCGTCGAACAACTTGCTCCACTTTTCCGCTTCGTCCAACGACTTGATCGGGTCGGTGATCAGGATCTTCACGTCCTTCAGCGGCGACGTGACCGTGGTGTTGGTCGGCACGTAGTCGATGGTCGTCATCAACTGCTGCGCGTCGGTCAGCATGAATTCGTGGAACAGCAAGGCCGCCGCCGGGTGCGGCGCCTTCAGCGCCACGCCCACGGCGTTGCTGCGCGCGATGGCCGGCTCCAGCGCGAACCAGTCGATGGGCGCGCCTTTCTTCTTGGCCTGCTCGGGCATGTAGTTGTAGACACTCAGCGCCAGCGGCACCTCGCCCGACACCACCAGGTTGGTCAGCAGCGTGTGTCCGCTGCGCGGCGAGACGCCGTTCACCGCCACCAGGTCGGCGAAGAACTTCAGGCCCTTGTCGCCACCGCCCATGACCTCGACGATGGACTGGAACCAGTCCTGGTTCTTGGCCTCCAGCCCCAGCTTGCCCTTCCACTTCGGGTTCAGCAGGTCGGCGTAGGTCTTGGGCAGATCGGCCTTCTTCACCGCGTTGGTGTTGTAGGCCTGCACCCACACCGACAGCAGCGTGGCTGCCCACTGGTGGTGCCCCGGCACCGAGCCAGGCAGCAGGTCTTTGTAGACCGGCGACAGCACCGGCTGCAACACCCTTTCACGCGACAGCGCTTCCATTTCCGGCGAGCCGAAATGGATGACATCGACCTCGAAGCGCCGCGCGGCCGATTCAGCCAGTGTGCGTTGCAGAACCTTGTCGGTGCCAGCGCGCCAGACCTTCACCGGGATGCCGTACTTGGCCTCGAAAGGCTTGATCAGCGTGGGCAGGTCTTTCTCGGCGATGGTGGTGTACAGCGTCAGCGTGCCTTCCTTCCTGGCGGCCTCGACGATGCGCGCCATGCGGTCGGCTCCGGCGTAAGTGGCCAGGGGTGACTGCGCCTGCACGGCGCCTGACAGCAGGCCTGCGAGGACCAGGCAGATGGACCGCAACAAGGACTTCATGACTGGTGCCTCAGCGGATTTTGCCGGTGAAGATTTCGGCATAAAGCTTGTTCCACTTGTCGTTGTCGTCGAGCATCTTGGCCGGGTCCACGAAGCGCAACGGGCCCTTGCTGAAGGGCGAATCCAGCTGCGCGCTGACCGGCACGAAATCTCGCGTCTGCAGGATCTTTTGGCCTTCTTCGCTGATCTCGTAGTCGTAGAACAGCACAGCGGCGTGCGGGTTGGGTGCGTTGCGCACCACGCCCACGCCGTTGGACCGCGCAATCGGCGTGCCGACCGACAACCAGGCGACCGGCGCACCCTTGCTGCGCAGTTGTTCGACCTTGTAGTTGTAGACCGTCAGCGCGAAAGGGATCTCGCCCGAAACCACCAGTTGCGCCAGCAGCGTGTGGCCCTTGCGCACGGAAATACCATTCGCCGCCACTATGTCCTTGAACAGCTTGATGCCCTTGGCCTCGCCCAGTTCGGCGCACATGCCGGCCAGCCAGTCCTGGTCTTCGGCCTCGATACCCAGCCGACCTTTCCAGCGCGGGTGCAGCACGTCTTCCCAGTTCTTGGGCACCTCTTCGGCCTTCACGGCCTTGGTGTTGTAAGCCTGCACGAAGACGTTCAACCGCGTGCCGACCCAGCCGCCGTGCGGGCGCAGGGCCTGCGGGATCAACTGCGCCAGGTTGGGCGACTTCACCGGCTGGAAGAGTTTTTCACGGTGGATGGACTCCATCTCGGGGCCGTTGGTCTCGACGATGTCGACCGTGTGGCGGCTGCCACGCGCTTCGGTCACCGTGCGCTGCAGGACGTTTTCGCTGCCGGCGCGCCAGGTGGTGGTCTTCAGTCCGTACTTCTTCTCGAAGCCGGACACCAGCGCGCCCATGTCATCGCTTTGCGCAGAGGTGTAGATGCTGAGCGCGCCTTCCTTCTTGGCGCCGTCCCACAGCCGCTGCTGGCGGTCGGCACCGGCGTAGCCGGCCAGCTCGGCCACATTGCCCTTGGGCTGCGCGTGTGCGGCGCGGGGCAGGGCCAGGGCAGCGGCGCTGCCGGTGAACAGGCGGCTAAACAGGCGGGTGAATTCACGTTTGTTCATGTCAGGGTGCTCACAAAAAAATCAGTCATCGGCATGCAGGCCCGGGCTCTCATTGCGTCTCGCGGTTGGACTTGCGGCCCTGCAGGAACAGCGCGGACCACAACTTGTCCCACTTGTCTGCCTCGTCCAGCGCGATAACCGGGTCGATCATCTCGAAAGGAAACTTGTTCATCGTGCTTTCGACGGCCAGGCTGGCGGGCACGCGGCTGCGGTCCCTGATCAGGGTCTGGCCTTGTGGCGACAGCAGGAAATCGGCAAACAGCAAGGCCGCGTGCGGGTGCGCTGCGCGTGGCGACAGACCCAACGCATTCGGCCGCGCATAGGTCGGTGCCAGCGCCTTCCACTTCACCGGCGCGCCGCGCAGGATCATCTTTTCGACCGCGTGGCTGTAAATGGCCGCGGCCACAGGCAATTCACCGGACGACAGCAGTTCCGCCATCAGCGTGTGGCCGCTGCGAACCTGTGGCTTGCCCTCGGCCAGCTTGCGGAAAAAGGCCAGGCCCGGCGCTTCACCCATCCCCTTGACCATTGCACCGAACCAGTCGGTGTCGGCGGCTTCCAGCGCGACGCGGCCAGCGAAGCGCGGGTGCACCAGGTCGGCGTAGCTGGTCGGCACTTCGTCGGGCTTCACCAACCCGGTGTTGTAGGCCACGACGAAGAAATTGAAGCGGTCGGCCACCCAATGCCGGTGTTTGGGGAATGCCGCCGGCGGCAGGTCCTTGAAGTGCGGGCTGTTGAAGGGCGTCAACAGCTTTTCGCGGTAGGACGCCTCCATCTCGGGGCCGTTGGTTTCCAGCACGTCGAAAGCGTGGCGGCCGGCCCGCGTTTCGGTCACGGCGCGTTGCAGCACCTTTTCGGAACTGGCGCGCCACAGCAGCGTCTTGACGCCGGTCTGTTTCTCGAAAGCCTCGGCAATGGGCCCCGAGTCGCGCGTGTTCAGCGAGGTGTAGATGCTGACCACGCCCTCTTTGCGCGCGGCTTCCAGCAAACGGGCATCGCGGTCAGCCCCGGCGTAAAGGTAGATCTCACGGTTGCGCGCGGCGGCGTCTTGCGCCAGAACCGACGGCGCACCCTGCACGCCAAGGGCCACAGCCGATGCGCAAATCAGCCGGCGTCGCTGGAACGAAACAGCCGCCGCCATGGCTGCGTCAGAAGCTGTGCGCGACGCCGGCGATTAGATGGCGCGAGCTTTCGCCCACGCTGGGCACACCACCCAGGTCGGTGGCGGCGAAGCGTGCCGAAACGCCGTTGTCCATCTTCGTGTAGGCCGCGTAGAAATACGTGCGGCGGCTGGTGTTGTAGGAAATGCCAGCCGTGAACTGGGTGCCTTCCAGTCCGACCGTGTTGCAGACCGCTGCCACGCGCGTGCACGAACCCGCACCCGACTTCACGTAGTGCGCCATCACGCGGGCCAGACCGAAGCGGCCGTCGTAGGCCACCATGTAAGCCGTGTTCTTGTAGTTCTGGAAGCGCCCGGTGACCGTGGCGCTCTCGTCGTAGTTCTTCTGAATCACGTCGAACTCGACCTTCTGGTCTTTCGTCACGCGCCATTCGACGGTGGCCTGCAGGGCCGTGTCCTTCGAAGTCACGGTGCTGCCTGCGGCGTTGTTGCGCATCGCCGTGGGCGCGTTCGAAGACCCGCCGAAGAAGTTGTCGTGGATCTCGTAGGCCACGGCCAGGTAGAGCGGTCCGCCGTCGTACTTCAGGCCCATCGAGTAGGTCTTGGCCGCGCCGATCGTCGCGGTGGGGTTTTCTTGCGTCGCCACCTGCAAGGCGCCCTGGATGCCGCCGATCGCGGGCGAGTCATAGCGGATGCTGTTCGGGCGGCGCTCGTGGAAGCGGCTGGCGTTGCTGGTGCCAAAGGGCGCCTTGCGCAGAATGTTGCTGGACGAAACCGGCGTGCCGCTGCTGATGCCCAGAATGCCCAGGGTGTCGCCGTACTCTTTCTGCACGGTGTCCATATTGCCCAGGCGGATTTCGCCGAAGCCGCCTTCCAGACCCACGAAGCCGTTGCGGTTCCAGATGAAGCCGTTGGCGCTGCCGGTGTCGACCGCGACCACGCCTTCGATCTGGAAATTGGCTCTCAAGCCGCCACCCAGATCTTCCTTGCCACGCAGGCCGATGTTGGAATTGCCGGCCGACATGCCCTTCACACTGGGAATGCCCAAAGTACCGGTGGGTGCGGCCGACAGCGTCGACACGGCGGTGCCCACCGCGGTTGCGCCCGAGCCGCTTTCCTGCTCGACATACGGGTACAGCCTGCCGTAGACCTGCACGCTCTGGGCGTGGGTCAAAGGGCAGATCGAGGCCGCGCCAAGGGCCAAAACCAGGGGCAGTTGCTTCATGGGATCGTCTCTCCGTCAGTGAATATCGTGGTCGGTGAATCAGCGTTTTTGCGACACCGGGGTCGGCAGATCGGCCAGCTCCTGCTCGTAAGCCTCGGCCATGCGCGGGGTCAAACCGACCTGGGCCAAAGCCGCCGTGAAGGTGTCGCGCACCAGCGGTGACTCGTCGGCGTAGTCGATCTGGTCGCCGCCCACGCGCCGGCTGATCCAGGCCTTGGGCACGCCCTGCGCGTTGCGGATGGACACGCCCTCGGCCTTGAAGGCCAGGTAGCGCGCGGGCGTGGTGCCGGTGTTGAAGTGCTGGTGGAACCACATGTTGGGCGGCACGATCATCGTGCCTTCCTGCCAGTCGTAGCGGTTCAGGTGGTCCATGTCGGGGCCCATCAGGCTGAAGCCGGAACCGCTCATGATGATCACGTGCGCGCCCGGCCCGTGGGCATGGGCTTTCTTGTAGGTGGCGGTCGGGAACTGGCTGATGTGGCTGTTCATCGAACCCTTGGCCATCGAAAAACGGATATGGCCGCCACCGGCGCCGCGCTCTTTCGCGCTGATCAACGGCAAGTTCACCGCGTCGGCAACGAAGTTGGTGTCCAGCAACAGGCCCTTCTGTTCGCCGCCGTTGGCGAAGTAGTTGCTCTCGCCGGCGAAGCGGTTCTTGAAGTCGTAGGCCGTGTTGAAGACGAAGTCGGTGTCGCCAAAGGCGTTGATGATCGGCGGGCCATTCGTCACCGCAACGAAGCGCGCCGGCTCGCTGCCGCTGCCGTTGAAGTGCTGGTGGGTCGTGTTCAGCGGAATCGCGAAGATGGCGCCAGCCTTCCACTCGAAGCTGACCTTGGCGCCGGCACCGTTGGTCACGGTAGTGCTGCCGCGGCCGTCCAACACACAGATCATTTCCTCGAACAACTGGCGCTGTGGCGCCAGTTCACTGCCGGGCGCGATCTCGCAGACGTAGCAGTCGTTGCTGGTGCGGCTGGCGTCGTGGTTCAGGTACACGCCCTTGCCGCCGCGGCGTGCCCATGGCTTCAGCTCGACGGTGTGCAGGTTCTCGACAAACAGCGACGGGATGATGTCCAGCCCTTCTTCGGCGATCCAGCGCGTGTAGGGCGTGGCCTTTTCGGTCTCGAACTTCTTGGCGATGGTCTCGCTGACCAGCGCGCTCTGGGTGTCGGTCGTGTTCATGCGGTCACTGCCGTCTTGCGTTGAATGAAGCCGGCCACGGCGGCGGCAGTCAGCACCACGCCGGGCTCGTATTCGGGCGCGTTGTCGAGTTGTTCCAGGTCGTTCAGGCCACTGGCCTTGAAGATGCGGTTGATCGCACTGATCAACCGCACAGGCCGGTCGGGGCTGGCGTTGAAGTGCTGGTGGATGGTGTTCGGCGGGACGTAGATCACGTCACCGGCCTGCCAGTCGTAGCGCTTGATCTCGGCCTGCGGCGTCCAGTGGTAGGTATCGGTGATCTCGACGTCGCAGTCCTGGTGCAGGTCGTAGCCCTGGCCCTCGACGACGTACAGACACTCTTCGGCCAGGTGGCGGTGACGCCCGCTGTGGCTGCCCGGCGGGATGATCTGCATGTAGGCGTCGACCGTTTCCATGCGCGTGTTCATGCCCCCGTTCAGCAAATGCTTGAGCAGCCCTTGCCGCGCCATTTCCCACGGCATGTCCTCAGGCTTGACGACCTTCTTGCGCTTGGCGTTGCGCGCTGGCGCCTGGGTGGCGTCGTCCAGCAGTTGCTGGTACAGGTTCTGGTGGGCGCTGCCTTTGAGCCAGGCCTTGGCTTCGGTCCATGCCATGTCAGGCCTCCGGGTGGTTGAAATCGGTCTCGGCTTCGCGGCAGACGAAACCTTCGCCGCCCGGCGCCGGTTCACTCGGCCGTGGTTCGACCTGCTGCTGGAACAGCATGTTCATGAACATGTACATCGGCTTGGTCTTGATGACCAAAGCGCGTGCCGGCTTGGTGTCGCTGGCGTTGAAGTGCTGGTGCACGCAGTTGTTGTGCACGATGGCAATGTCGCCGGCCGTCCAGTCGTAACGCACGCCGTCGTGGATTTCGTAGCCGTCGCCGTCAAGGATGTAGAACGCGGCTTCGTTGACGTGGCCGTGCTTCTGGCTGCGGCCACCCGGGCCGTACTCTTCCAGGTGCAGGTGGAAGGTCTGCGTGATGCCGTCTTTCGGCTCGACGTAATGCCGGCTGAAAGCCTGCGGGCCGTCGTTGAACTTGATCTCTGAGCCCTTGCGCACGCGCGGCATCGCACGCAGGCGGGCGAGTTCGGTCTTCAGGTTGTAGCTGCCCTGGATGCCGCGCACGAAGACGCGATCCTTCTTCGAGTGGTAGTGGGACTCGTTGGGAACCGTGTCGGCCGTTGTGCCGGCATCGGGCGTGGGGGTCTTGTTGTCGTTCATGGATGTCCTGGAAGTCGGGTGATTCAGGCAGCGGCCTTGAGTTCGGCCTTGAGTTCGGCCTTGAGTTCGGCCGCTGCGGGCATGGCCACGCACTGCGACGGCGGAATCTGCGCCCAGATGGGCTGGCCGATCGGGGTGCGGATGGATGGGTGGCTCTTGGACAGCAAGGTGCGTTGACCGATCTTGACCTGCCATTCCATCGCCTCGCCGATGAACACCTTCTGATCGACCATCGCATGCCAGGTGTTGACATCACCGGCCGGCTGGCTGTCGCACAGGTGCACGTCTTCCGGGCGGATCGACAGCACCACAGCGTCGCCCGGCCGCACCGCTTCCACCGAGTAGCTGCGCAGCGGGCCGATCTCGGTGTCGATCAGGTAGTAGCCGCTCTCGGCATCGCGGCTGCGCACGTTGCCATCGATAAAATTGGTGGTGCCCACGAAGTCGGCGACGAATTTGGTCTGCGGGCGTTCGTAGATTTCGCGCGGGCTACCGATCTGCTGGATACGGCCCTGGTTCATCACCGCGACCTGGTGCGACAGCGCCAGCGCTTCGCTCTGGTCGTGCGTGACATAGATGGTGGTGATCTTCAGTTCGCGCTGCAGACGCTTCAGCTCGAAGCGCATCAGTTCGCGCAGCTTGGCGTCCAGGTTCGACAGCGGTTCATCCAGCAAAAGCAGCTTGGGTTCCATCACCAGCGCGCGGGCCAGCGCCAACCGTTGTTGCTGACCACCGCTGAGCTTGGTGGCTTCGCGGTCACGCAGGTGGTCGAGTTGCACGGCCGCCAGCACGCGCATCACCTTGGCGTCGATCTCGCCCTTGCTGTACTTCTTCTTGCCCACCTGCAGCGGGAAGGCGGTGTTGGTGAACACATCCATGTGCGGCCAGATGGCATAGCTTTGAAACACCATGCCGAAGCCGCGCTGGTTGGGCGGCACGAACACGCCGCGCGTGGCTGAAAACACGGTTATGCCATCCACGGTGATCTCGCCACCGCTCGGTCGCTCGAGCCCCGCGATGCTGCGCAGCGTGGTCGTCTTGCCGCAGCCACTGGGACCCAGCAGCGTGAAGAAATGGCCTTCGGGCACGTCGATGCAGACGTCTTGCGCGGCCTTCACGGGCTGGCCGAGTTCGTTCTTGTATTCGGTGTTGAGCGAGGTGATCTTCAGCATGCTGCGGCTCCTGCTTTCACTCTTTGATGCCGAAACGGCGGCCGACGGCTTGCGAAATCATCACCAGCACGAAGAGCATCAGGATGAACATCACGCCCAGTGCGGACAGCTCGACGTACTGGCCGTTTTCCCAGAGTTCCCAGATCGTGATCGACACGACTTCGGTGCCCGGGCTGTACAGCAGGATGGAGCTGCTGAGCTCTCGAATCGAAACGATCATGATGTAGATCCAGCCCGATAGCAGACCGGGTTTGAGCAGCGGCAGCACGATGCGGCGGAAGGTGGTGCCCCAGCCGGCGCCGCTCATCGCGGCCGACTCTTCGAGTTCCTTGTGGATCTGCAGCATCGACGTCGTGTTGAAGCGCAAACCGTAGGGCATGAAGCGCGTCACGTAGGCGATGAACAAGATCCACATCGTGCCGTAGACGCCGACGTCCACGTTCAAATAAAAGATCATCAAGGCCAGGCCCAGCACCAGGCCCGGAAAGACCATCGGCAGGCTGGCCAAGTTGTCCAGCAGCCAGCGCCCGGGCAGTTTGGTTTTCACGACGATCCAGCAAATGACCGAGGAGATCAGCATGATCAGCGTGGCCGAGCCGAAGCTCAGAATCAGGCTGTTGGTCACTGCGCGGCCCAGGTTGGGGTAAGCCAGCACGAAGCGGTAAGGGTCCAGCGTCAGGTTCTGCAGCGCCTGCATCGACGGCACCGCGTAGAACTTCTGGAAACTGCTCCACAGCAGCACGGAAAACGGCAGCACCACGATCAGGCTGAAGTAGACGAAGAACACCAGCGCGGCCAGCCAGCGCCACGGGCCCAGGTCGATCTGGCGCGGACGGAAACCCTTGCCGGTCATCGTGGCGTACTTGCTGCCGCTGCTGCTGAGTTTGCTGACGAAGTAGATGCCCACGGTGGTGATCAGAAGCAGCGTGATGGCGTAGGCCGACGCCAGACCGACCTGGCTGGGGTAGCGGTGCACGGCCTCATAGATCGACGAGGTGAAGACCTGGATGCCCACCGGCAGGCCCAACAATGCCGGCACCTCGAAGCTCTCGATGGCGCGCACGAACAGGATCAGGAAAGTCGCGAAGATGGCCGGCCAGGCCAGCTTCAGCGTCACGCGGTAAAGAACCTGGAACACATTCGCGCCACTCATCATCGCGCTTTCTTCCAGCGACGGGTCCATCGCGCGGAAGGCGGCGGTCATCAGCAGGAAGGCGACCGGGCTGTAGTGCAGACCGTCGACCCAGATCATTCCCCACATCGAATAGATGTTGAAGACCGGACCGTCCAGGTTGAACAGCGCCATCAGCGACAGGTTGACCAGGCCGATCTTCGGGCTGCCGAGCAAGATCCACGCGACGGTGAACAGGATGCCGGGGATGACCAGCGGAATCAGCGACATCGCGAAGAACAGGCTTTTGAATGGCGTGTTGGTGCGCTCGTTCATCCAGGCCAGCGTGGTGCCGACCAGGAAGGAAAACGTGGCCGTGCCGATGGCGAACTGCACCGAAGTGAAGAACAGCCGCGCGGTGTCGCGGCTGGTGTATGCGGTGAGGTAATTGCCCCAGGTGAACTCGGCGGCCTTGCTGGCGGTTTGCGGCGTGAAGAAGCTTTGCCATAGCAGGAAGCCCAGCGGTACCACCGCAATGTAGACCGTGAACAGCACGCACGCGGTGATGACCAGCGTCTTCCAGCTGAGCAGGCGGCGCCACGCCGCTGGCGTGCTGCCTTCGGCGCTGTCGCGGCGGGTGCCAACAGGTTCGACCCCGGTGGGCAGGGCTCTTGCCGTGGCCTGGCTCATAGTTGCTGTGTTCCTATCAGCGGAACAGTGGTCCGCATAGCGCTACCGCACTTTAGGGATCTGCTCCAGGGGTGTCAAGGCAGCACCCCTCAGGGCTAACCCCCGCCGCCCAGCGGCCGCGGTGGGGCCAGCGGTGATGGTTTTTTCAATTGGCCAGCAGCAAACGTTCGAAGAGTTGCGCGCCGCCCGCGCCGCCCAGCGGCACCAGCAAACCTTTGAAGTAGGGTTGGTCGAAGGGCGGTGCAAAAGCGCCACTGCGCTCGGACTCGACGGCGGCAATCAGCCGCTTCATCGGCTCGGCCAGGGCCTTGCGCCCGTCGTCGGCGCCAGCCATCCAGCGCAGGTCGGCGTTCATGCGCGCCAGTGCCCGCGTGCGGCAATCTTCGGCGGCCTGTTTCAGCAACAGCGCCAGCACGCCCAGCCAGACCACGTAGAACGCCACCGCGGTGGCAATGGGCCAGCTCAGCGACCAGTTGTCGAACAGCCGGCTGCGCGCCACCACCATCAGCGCCAGCATCAGGAAGGGCGCCACCACCAAGGGCGCCACCGCGCGTGTACGCCGTGCGACGATCTGAACGTCGATCCAGTCGTCCAGCAAGGTGTGGCCAGGCTGCCCGGGGCTGGCTACACCGCTGTCGCGTTCAGCCGGGTCGGCGGCCAACGTGCGCTGCCACTGTGCGGCCTGCACGCTGCCCAGTGCCAGTGCGAAGCGCTGCACCGTGGCCGGCGCATACAGCGTGCGCTCGGTGCCCAGCATGCGCAGGAAGCGCCAGGCCAGCATGGTGGCGTCGGCCACGGCCACCACCACCAGCGGCAGCAGCAACAGCGTGGCGACGTAGACCGAGCGGATCAAATCCCGATGGCCTTCGCCACGCACCGGAACCTCGGGCCATTCGTGGTCGCTAAAGGCCCAGAACAGCAAGCCGGCGCCACAAGCCGCCACCAGCGTCCAGTAGGCCACCCGCATGGCGCGCGGCAGCGCGGCGCCGCGCTGTTGATAGCCGCGCCACAACTCGGCAAACTGTACCGTCTTGCCCTCGGGGCGGCGCCAGCCCAACAGCGTGCGTTGGCTGAGCCAGTGCCAGGCCCGGCGCCAGCGGCCCGCGCCAGGCGCCAGGCCCGGCAAAGGCGCGCCGTAGCCGACATCGGTGCGTGCCAGGCCGGTCAGACCCAGCCAGTCTTCGTCGGCATGCCGCGCTTCGGCGATGCCGGCCCACAGCCGGTCCAGCGTGGCCACGCCACAAACCAGCGCCATCAGGTTCAGCAGGTGCGAAGGCCAGCCGCTGATGCCTTGCAGCCAGGCCAGCGGTTCGCCGGTGGCCGCTGGCGGTGCCGGGTTGAACAGCAGCCACGCCGCCCAGATGGCCACCAGCAGCAGCGCCGCCCCCACCGCCGGCCGCCAGACCGGGCCCCGGCGCCACGAACCGCCGCTGCCGAAGACCCGCCAGCCCGGGTACAGCACCAGTGCAGCCAGCATCGCCAGCCCGACCCAGCCCAACACACCCACCAGGCCCAGGCTGCCCGGCCGCAGGGCTTCCACCACCGAGCCGGCCGCGCAGGCGAAGATCGCGGCATAGACCAAAGCGAAAGCGGCGGCCAGCCGGCTGTAGCCGCTGCGCGGCTCACCGGCCAGGCTGCAGGCGCCGATGACCGCGTCGCGCGCGCAGCACATCGCCGGCGTCGAAGGCCAGATCAACAAGCCCATCGCCAGCAGTCCCAGGAAAGTCGTGAAGCCGACGTGAAAGCTCGACGAGGGCTCGTGCGGCACCTGCGGCGAAGCGCTGAAGCCCGACAACGCCACCGCGCGGTCGCGGCCGATTTCGTAGACCGTCGGCTGCGCGATGACGGCCTGCGCCTGGTTGCGGATGTCGGCACACGGTGCCCGGCAAGCGGCCAGCCGCGCGGCCACGTAGGTGGCGGCCTGATAGACGTCGCGGAATGGCGGGGTGCCCGTCTGCAGCGAGCGGGCGCTGCTGGCGCCCGAAGCCACCGGCTGCGGTGCAAAGCGCAGCGGCAGGCTGGACGCGACGACCAGGTTGCGCGTGAACGGCAAGGTGCGCGGGTGCAGGTAGCGCGCGTCCATGTCGGTGGTGAAGAACACCTTGTCGGGGAAGCTGTCGTGCAGCGCCTGCAGGATCAGCAGCTTGTCGTGCACGTCGTTGGCGAAGATGCCGATGGCTCCGATCGGCCCGACGCCGCCGACAGCCGACGAGCCTGGCGCCACCTGCAGCGTTTCGCTGCGCTTCAGGGCCTGCGCCATGCGCCGCAGGTAGTCGAGTTGGTCGCGCGTTTCGGGCCATTCGATGGCCGCGTTGGGGTCGGCTTTGGTGGGCGCGCTGCGCTCGACACCGTCACGCAAGGTGACGCCGTCGACACCGCGGAAAAAGTAGACGTGGTCTTCGTTGTTGGTCTGCCCTTTTCGCAGCGACGAGATCAGCCCGCTGAAGCGTCGCTCCAGCGTACGCGAATAGATGGAATCGCTCTCGGTCACCAGCACCACGCGCCGCGATCCGTCGAAGGGCAGTCGCAGCTTCAGCTCGGCTGCCAGAGCCTTCAGCACCACGTCGTCGCTGGCGATGGTGCGCTCGAAGGTCAGCTGCGGCGCCGTCGGTCCATCGGCTGGGGCACCCACAACACGGGCCATACGCAGGCGCAGAAAATCGTCCATGCTCTGGCCATGCAACTCGCCCAGGTCGGTGTCGGAAATGGTCGCTGAACTGTTGTAGATCGCAGCGTTCGCCAACAGCCGGTAGCCCGCCACCACAGCCGCTTGCACCCCAGGATTGGCCACCGCCTGCGGCTGCGGCTGCGCCGCGCGGCGCGACAGCGTTGTCAGCGCCGAGCGCAGGTTGTCGGAACTGGACGGTCCGATCAAGGCCACCGGCGGGCAGCGGGTGCAACTGCCGGCAACGGTGTTCAGCGCGTAGGCCAGGCCGTCGAGCTTGGGCGACGGCAGCGCCGATTCGTCGACCCACAACAGCGCTATGGACTGGTAGCCCTTGCGGCCGGCCACGGCGGGCATTGCGCTGCGGCCCACGCGGTCACGCCGGGGCGACAGCACTTCGTAGGGCATCAACAAGCGGTCAGGTGCGTCGGCCACGGCAGTGGCGCTCAGCGGCGGGATTTCCAGTTGCAGCACGCCAATGTGTTCGGCGTTGTCGGGCAGGTAGCCCTCGGCCTGCAGACCGGCCAGCACACCGTAGCGCGTGCGCCGACGGGCTTCCTCGGCGCCCACGAAGGCGTTGCCCGGCACCATCACGGCCAGCACCAGCGTGTCTTCAATGTCGCCGTCGTGGTCGAAGTCCAGCCGCTCGCGCAGGCGACTGGCACTGCGCCGCTCAGTCAGTACCGCCTCCAGGCAGTCGCGGCTGCGGGCTTGGCCCGGCGCCGGTTTCTGGCCTTCCTTGTCGCAGCGCTGTTGGCGTTCCTGCTCGAAGCGTCGGGTGGCCACGAAGGGGTCTTCCCACAGGCGCGCCTCGACTTCCAGATCGGCGCTGACCAGCGCCTGCGCGCGGTCTTTCTCGGCCGGGCGCAGCAGGTCGAAGGCGTGCGGCGCCAACACCGTGCCGGACACCAGCGTGGCCACCACGGCCATGCTGGCCCAAGGAAACTGGAACGGGTCTTTGTCGGCCATCGCGAGACTCTCCACTGCGCTGCGTCCGACCCCGCCGGTCCGTGGCCGGGTGGGGGTCAGGCAGGTGCCAGGCAGTCAGTCACGATAGTCCGCGCTGGGGCCTGCGTCGAGACCCCGACAGCCCGAATGGAGAGGCTCGGGTGGTTCACCCGCGCGATACTGCAAGGCCCCCCGAACGAAGCTCTGAAACTGCGTGGCGAAAACCGGTCGTAACGAACTCTGCCCTTGCGGCAGTGGGCGCAAATACAAGCTGTGCCACGGTGCCGTGGTGATCCTGGCGCAGCCCGTCGCCACGCCCACACCCACACCCACACCCACACCCACACCCGACGCAGCAGTGGCCACTGCGCCCGCCCGCCAGTGCGGCCCTTGCACGGCCTGCTGTGAAGGCTGGGCCGAGGGCGAGATTCGCGGCCACCGCATGCACCCAGGGCGGCCCTGCCATTTCCTGGCCGGTGGTTCCGGAGGCGCGTGCAGCATCTACGCTGAACGGCCGCAGTCACCCTGCCGCAATTTCGTCTGCGGCTGGCTGGCGCCGGACAGCCCGTTCCCCGACACATTTCGCCCGGACTTGAGTTGCGTGGTCATCGTGACGATGCGCTGGCGCGATGGGCCTTGCTACGTGCTGCTGCCCGCCGGCAACGACGCCGGCCCCGACATGCTGGACTGGATGAAAGCCTACGCGCGACGCAGCGGCGCGCCGTTTTATTACGCGGTGCAGGGCCAGCGCCTGGGCTACGGGCCTGCGGCTTTTCAGCAAGAAATGCTGGACAAGGTGCAGCGCGGCGTGCCGCTGTGGTGAGGGCCGACCGCACGATGCGCCTTTCAGACGCGAAACTGCTGCAACGCCGGCAGGTCCAGCACGTGCACCGCGACGTTCTCGACCTCCAGCACGCCGGCGGTTTGCATGATCTGCAGCGCACGGTTGACCCGCTGAAGTGACACGCCCGACAGGTAGCCGATCTCCTGCTGCCTCAGTTCCAGGCGTGCGCCCACGCCGGGGTAGAGCACGGGGTTGAACAACCAGGCCAGACAGCGTGCAACGCGTCTCTCTGTCACCTCCAGCCGTTCGGCTTCGATGTCCGACAGGAACTGCGCCAGCCGCTCGTTGAGTTGCTCGATCACGTAGCGGTTGAAGCCCGGGCTGCTGAGCGCAGCACCGGGCCTTCGCCGAACCAGGCTCCGGCGGCCAGCCCGGTAAGCGTGGCGGTGCGCCCACTGGGCGAAGCCACGCTCATCTTCACCGGGCCCTCGACCATGCCCTTCCAGTACAGCACAGGTTTTCCCGTATGGCAGATGACAGCGCCGCGGGGCACCCAGCGTTCGCACACTTCGCTGCGCACCCGGTCCAGTTGCTCGCTGGTCAGAACTCGACCCCAGGCAGAGCGTTCGACGAATTCCAAAGCGACCTTGGCTTTAATTTGTACGTGCAAATACCTAACTGTCGTGTTTAGGACAAATGCCCTGAATTGGGGTTTCTAGACTCTGCTGCGCGACAAGGGCATGGACTTGCTCGCGGCACGCCAGGGCATGCTGCAGGACGAACTCGCCAAGGGCATTGGCAGCGACGCAGCGACGCAGCGACGCAGCAGCGATGTTCTTCACCTCGGGCACGACCGGGCAGGCCAAGGGCGTGGTGCTGACCCACGCCGCGCTGATCGACCGCGCCCGCGTGGCCGCCGAGATGGAAGGCCAGAACGACAGCGACGTTGCCGTGGCCTACACGGCGGGTAAAGCCGTGGGGCCCGAACTGCTGATGTTCTTCCGCTCCATCGGCATCAACGTCAAGCAGCTCTACGGCTCCACCGAAACCAGCGTGTTCGTCTGTGTGCAGCCCGACGGTCAGGTCATGCCCGACACCGTCGGCCCGGCGCTTTCGCGACATGAAGTCCTACCGCCGGCGCAAGCGTTGGTTGTGACACCGGCTCTGGCGCCGCCCGCGGCGCTGCCGTCACCGCCCTAGCGTTCGGTGATGGAAGCGCCCTCGCCCTCGCCCCCGCGCCCGCGCCCGCCACCGTCCCAGCGGTGCATGCCCGGCACGTCCAGTTCGAACAGGTCCAGCGCGCGCCCGACCGTCTGGTCGACGATGTCCTGCACCGTTGCCGGCCGGCTGTAGAAGGCCGGTACCGGCGGCATCAGGATGGCGCCGTTCTGAGTGGCCTGCGCCATCAGTGCGATGTGACCGGCGTGCAGTGGCGTTTCGCGCAGCAACAGCACGACGCGCCGGCGCTCCTTCAGGCACACGTCGGCCGCGCGCACCACCAGTTCGTCGTTGTAGCTGTGGGCGATGCCACTCAAGGTCTTGATCGAACACGGCGCGACCAGCATGCCCAGGGTCTTGAACGATCCCGATGAGATGGTCGCGCCGATGTCCCGCGCGCTGTGCACGCAGTCGGCCAGTTCGCGCACCTGCGCGGCGCTGAAGTCGGTTTCCTCGACCAGCGTGCGCGCGCCCGATGCGGTCAGGATCAGATGCGTTTCGACGTTGCCCATCTCGCGCAGCACCTGCAACGCGCGCACGCCATAGGCCACGCCCGAGGCGCCAGTGATGGCGACGATCAGGCGACGGGTCGAGTGGATGACGGTCATGGGGCGGGAGTCCGGTTTGGGTGTCGCAGTGCACGCAGCAGCAGCAGCAGGAGCAGGAGCAGGAGCAGGAGCAGCTGCTGCAGCAGCAGCCACGACCTTAAGCCAAGTCAGCGCGCAGCGCAGGCGTCGAAGCCGGCCTGCAACGCGGCCGCATCGAGATGGCGACCGATGAACACCAGCCGGCTGTAGCGCGCTTCGTCGCCGCGCCACGGGCGCTGGAAGTCGCCTTCCAAAATCATGTGCACGGCCTGAAACACCATGCGCCGCGCGTCGCCGGCCACGTCGACGATGCCCTTGGCGCGCAGGATGTCGGCACCCTGCGTCGCCACCAGCTGCGTCAGCCAGGCTTGCACGCGCGCCGCGTCCATCGGCCGCGTGGACGTGAGCGAAAGGCTTGCAATGCCGCTGTCGTGGATGTGGTTCCCGTGGTGGCAGTGTTCATCGTGCACATGGTCGACTTCCAGGGCCGCGATGCGCCCCAGATCGAAACCACCACAGCCCAGCACACTGTCCAGCGCGACGCCACTGCGCAGCGCGCGCTGGATGGGTGCCAGCGGGTTCAGGTGGCGCAGTTGGCGTTCGACGGCCTGCAGCTCGGCCTCGGTCGCCAGGTCGGTCTTGTTCAGCACGATCTGGTCGGCGAAGGCGACCTGCTCGGCCGCCTCGCGGCTGTCGGCGAGTTGGCCAGTGATGTGCAGCGCATCGACCAGCGTGGTGATCGAGTCCAGCCGAAGTTGCACGCGCAATTTAGCATCGACGAAGAAGGTCTGCGCCACCGGTGCGGGGGCGGCCAGGCCGGTGGTTTCGACGATCACTGCGTCGAAAATTCCGGGCCGCGCCAGCATGCCGTGCAGCGTGCGGATCAGGTCGCCGCGCACGGTGCAGCAGATGCAGCCGTTGTTCATTTCGAACACTTCCTCGTCGGTATCCACGACGAGGTCGTTATCGACTCCGAGTTCGCCGAACTCGTTGATCACCACGGCGTATTTGCGGCCGTGGTTTTCGGTCAAGATGCGGTTCAGCAAGGTTGTCTTGCCGGCGCCCAGGTAACCGGTCAGCACGGTGACTGGTATCAGGTCGGCGGCTTGGGGTGCGTCGGTGGTTGCCATCATTTTGCTCCGGCTGGATGCCTGTTGGACTTTATATAGGCTTGTGCGCGGGGATCAGCCACCTGGCACCCCACCTGGTGTCCAGCGGGGTTCTGCCAGGATACTGCTGCGGATCGCATCCAGTTTGCGGCGGGTCGGGGCGAGGTCGAAGTTTTCCGCCCTGTACCGGCCGGCTTCGGACAGGGCGGCCAGCCGGGCGGGGTCCTGCGCCAGCGCCACGATGGCGTCGGCCATACCGGCGGGGTTGTCGGGGTCCACATAGATGGCGGCGTCGCCGCC
>JAYSYH010000100.1:0-51333 GCA_043716645.1 Betaproteobacteria bacterium
ATGCCCTGCGCCGCGCCGGTGACGACCACCACGCGGCCTTGCAGTGCGAAATCGACGCGCCTCTTGCTGGCTTCAGCCGGCACCCAGAATCACCCAGAGCCGCGCGATGTCCGACGAGCCATCGCTGCCCTTCACCGTGCGCAGCGTTTGTACGCCGGCCGCCTTGGACTTGGGCGACTGCAATTGAGCCAAACCCAACCGCAGCTTCGCGTCCTCGGGGCGTTTCAGATTGCCCTTCGCGATTCCCTTCTGGATGAGCTCGATGCCCTTGTCGGCCTCGCCAAGCGCCACGTAGGCGGTGCCGACCTTGACCAGGCCGTCGCCTTCCTTGAAGCCCTCGGCCTCGCTGGCCTGGCCGGCGAGCTTGGCCTTCGCCTCGCCCTGCTCCTTGTTGGCCAGGTCGCGCAGCCGCTGGTGGCGGCCGGCTTCGGCACCGGTACCCATCACGCCAGCCTTATAGCCTTGTTCGGCGACACGCAATGCTTCCGAAGGCAAACCTGCCTGCATCGACAGCTGCGCCATTTCCATGAAGTCTTCGGTCTTGGTCAGCGTGCCGCTGGCGAGCTTCAAGCGCAGCACATCCAGGGCAAAGCGGTCGGCGAAACCCGGCTTGCGTGGCAGGCGGCTGAGGTAGGCGTTCCAGTAGTCCTTCTTCGGGTAGTTGAGCAGCAGTTTTTCCAGGCTGACGACATACCCGTTCATGTTGCCGGTTCGCTGTTGTGCGTCGGCCAGCCGCAACAGGTCGCCTTCATCGGGGCGGCGGCCGACTTGTTCGGCATTCGCCACAGCCGCGCCGGCGTCGCGCGCAACGGCGTTGTAATCGCCGCTGGTCGACTGCAGGTAGCTTTGCAGTTGCTTCACCGACGCGCCGTTGTTGCCGGCAGCAATGGCTCTGTTCAACCATTCGCTGGCCTTGGCGTTGTTGCGCTGCTGGGCGTAGGCCGAAGCGAGTTGCTCGGCGACCTGCCCAGCTTCCGCGCCGCCGGCCTTGCCGTGGATGCTTTCCAGCGCGGCGATGGCCGTTGCCGTGTCGCCGGCACGTTGGGCGACGGCAGCCTTCATGCGGTCGATGGTCATCTGCTCGGCAGCCGTCTTGCCACCCACCGCATCGGCTTCACGCACCTTGGCCAACGCTTCCCTGGCCTTGCCGGCTTTCAGCAACTCACCGGCCTGTTGCAGCGGCCTGCCAATCTCGGCACGCACCCCTTGGGCCTGTGCCACGCCGATGGCCCCTACTGCTACCAGTGCGAGGATCAGGGCGCGCAGGGCTTTGATGTTTTGCACGACATTCACGGGGCTGATGAAACTCAAAGGAACTGCTCATTGCCGACGATGCCGATCTTGGTCACGCCCAGGCGTTGCGCCGTGGCCATGATCAAGGCGACATGCTTGTAGGTCACCAGCTTGTTCGGCCGCAGGTGCACCTCGGGCTGGTCGGCCATCGCAGCAATCCCCGCCAGGTGCGACTCGATGGACGCCCGGTCGCCCGACTGGATGATTTCGCTGCCCTGGCCGGTGGACCAGCCGATCGTGCCGTCAAAGTCGACATCGATGCGCACGATCGTGGGTGGCTTCGGTGGAGGTGCCGAGTTGTTCGGCACCGGCATGTTCATTTTCACCGCGTGGGTCTGGATCGGGATGGTGATGATGAACATGATCAACAACACCAACATCACGTCGATCAGCGGCGTGGTGTTGATGTCGACCATCACCTCACCGTCCTCGTTGCCCCCGCCTACATTCATGCTCATGCAATTCTCCTGGCTCAGCGCGAACCGCCGGCGGCGGGTGGTTCGGTGATGAAACCGACTTTGAAAATGCCGGCGCGTTGGCAACCCACAACGACACGGCCGACGGCTTCGTAGCGCACTTCCGAATCGCCCCGGATGTGGACTTCGGGTTGCGGCTCTTTGATGGATTCCAGCTTCAACCGGGCCACCAGGGCTTCGTTGTCGGCCATACGTTCCAGGCCCCAATAAACCTCGCCGTCGCGGTTGACCGCAATGACGATGTTCTCGGGCTTGGTCTGCGTCGGCACGTTGCGCTCTTTCGGCAACTCGAGTTTGACCGTGTTGGTCACCACCGGTATGGTGATTAGAAAAATGATCAGCAGCACCAGCATCACGTCCACCAGCGGCGTGGTGTTGATGCTGTTGTTCAGCTGGTCTTCGCCGCTGTCGTCACCAGCGCCTACGTTCATGCCCATGGCGGGCTCAGCGCTTTCCGGCCAGCAGCACGTTGTGCAGGTCGCCGGCGAAGGCGCGGGTCTGGTCCATCACGGCCTTGTTGCGGCGGACGATCCAGTTGTAGCCCATCACCGCCGGCACGGCCACGGCCAGACCGATGGCCGTCATGATCAGCGATTCGCCCACCGGGCCGGCCACCTTGTCGATGGAGGCCTGGCCGGTCATGCCGATCTTGACCAGCGCGTTGTAGATGCCCCAGACGGTGCCGAAGAGGCCGACGAACGGCGCGGTGGAACCCACCGTGGCCAGCACGGCCAGACCGTCCTGCGTGCGCGCCTGGATGCTGCTGACAGCGCGGTCGACCGACATGCTGATCCAGGTGTGCTTGTCGATCGATTCGACCATCGTGCCCTCGTGGTGCTCGCTGGCTCTGATGCCTTGTTCAGCGATGAAGCGGAAAGCCGAGCCTTCCTCCAGCGCGCCCAAGCCGGACTTGATCGAACTGGCCTTCCAGAAGGTCTCGGCCGACGACTGCGCACTCTTCATCATGGCGCGCTGCTCGAACAGCTTGGTGAAGATCACGTACCAGCTGCCCATGGACATGATGACCATGATCACCAACGTTCCCTTTGCCACGAAGTCGCCTTGGTTCCAGGTGGCTTTCAGGCCGAACGGGTTCTCCATCGCCTCTTCGGTGACGACACCAGCGGCGGCCTTCGGGGCTTCAGCTTTCGGGGCTTCGGCAGCCTTGGGCGCTTCAATGGCCGGCGCCGACGCAGCCTGGGCGAAGGCCATCGTCGGCACGCTGGCGGCGAGGACAAAGCCTGCCAGCAGCGAAGCCAGCGAGCGAGAGGCCCACGGGCGGGCTTGCAGGAAATGGTTCAGTGACATGTTGACTCCAAAGGAACAAGCAGACACGTTTTGATCAACGTGCCATCAAGGGAACGAAGGGTGAGGGATCAGTCCAGTTTCCAGACGTACTCAACGTCGAACGAAGCACCGACAGGGCGCCCGTTTTCGTCGGTGCCGGGCTTGAACTGGCAATCGCTGAGCTTGCTCAGCGCCAGGCGGTCCAGCATCTTGTGTTCACGCGAAGCGCCCGCCGACCGTGCGATCTCGGAACCCGCGACACGGCCGTCAGCACCGATGCTGAAGCGGATCTTGGTGGTGCCCGTGGCCTCCGCGCGAACAGCGGCGGCGGGGTAGTCCTCGGGTTTGGGTGCGCAGGCGCCGGCGTTCGCGATGGCCGGACGTGCTGCAACGCGGGGCCGTTCCGGAGGTGCTACAACGGGTGCAGGCGGCGCTGCAACGACCGTCACCGGGGTCGGCGGTGGTGCCACCTGCGTCGTGGTAATGGATGGCGCCGCCATCGGTGGCGGGTTCACGTTGACTTCGGGCGGGGGCACGAAAGACGGCGGCGGCGGCGCGAATTTCGGCGGTGGCGGCAGGTTCTCGGGTGGCGGCGGCGGCGGCGGCTTCACCTCTTCGATGATCTTGGTTTCAAGCGGCGACTTGATAACCTCGACCAGCCGTTGTGCCAGGCCGTTGACCAGCGCCCAGCCCAGCACCAGGTGCAGAGCCAGCACGATCCCGATCCCGACGACGTGCTTGCCAGGTTGACGATGTTGTTGGGCGTAATCCAATCGATCCTCCAGAGACGGCCCAGCACAAAGATGTGCGGAGCACCCCGATTTCTTTTAACCACGGCCTCGTGACGCGCCCCAATCTGATGCGGCCAAGCGGCGCGACTATATCCCGAAGCCTTCGCTTTCTGCCCTGGGCCTCACCCTAGATGCGGGGTCTGAAACCAGCGCCGGGTGCTGGACAAAACGTTTGCAAGAACGAGGCCACGACGCTCCGTTTGATCGGTCACGCGCAGCCGATGCGGGCCGCGCAGGGCTGCTGCACAAGGTTGCCGCGCATGGCCGTTCAGCACGGCCCGCCGATGCCAGTTTGCAGCCAGCGTTGCAGCGTGCGCAGGGCCGATGCTGGTGCATCGGCAGCGTCGCAGGCCACGGTGGTGCGGTCGGCCAGCGCGCGCAGCCCCGTCAGCTGTCGCTTGGCCAGTTGGCGGGTGGCAGCGACACCGGCCGCACGCAGGTGGTCGGTGCGCCCCTCGGCCAGCGCAGCCCAGGTTTGGCGGTAGCCCACGCAGCGCATGGACGGCAGGTCCGCGTGTAGGTTAGGGCGGTCGCGTAGCGCGCGCACCTCGTCCAGCAGGCCAGCGGCCAGCATGGCGTCGAAGCGCTTTGCGATGCGGTCGTGCAACCAGGGCCGCGATGTCGGCTCCAGCGCCAGCAACGGCCACGCCGCCGCGGCGGTCGCGGCCGACGGGTTGGCCTGGGCGTTGGCGCCACCGCGGTGCCAAGCCGACAACGGCTGCCCGGTGAGGCGGAAAACTTCCAGGGCGCGCTGGATGCGCTGGGCGTCGGCCGGTGCCAGGCGCGCAGCGGTGATGGGGTCTGCGCGCGCCAGTTCAGCGTGCATCGCCGGCCAGCCTTTGGCGGCTGCCTCGGCCTTTAACGCAGCGCGCACCACGGCGTCGGCTTCGGGCATGGCATCCAGCCCTTGGCGCAGGGCCTTGAAGTACAGCAACGTCCCGCCGACCAGCACCGGCAAATGGCCGCGGCCCCTGATTTCAGCCACCAGCCGCCGCGCATCGGTTGCGAAACGCGCCGCCGAGTAGACCTGCGTGGGGTCGATGATGTCGATCAGGTGGTGCGGCACCGATGCACGCTCGGCCAAGCTGGGCTTGGCCGTGCCGATGTCCATGCCGCGGTAGACCAAAGCCGAGTCGACGCTGATGATTTCGATCGGCAGGCGTTCGGCCAAGGCCATGGCGACGGCCGACTTGCCGCTGGCTGTGGGCCCGGTCAGGCAGACCGCCTGGAGGGGGGAGTCCGCGCTCACCGGGCCGCTCGCTGCACCAAAGTCCAGGCGATGGTGCAGGTCAGCGCGGCCCAGCAGGCCAGGCCGTAGGCCAGCGGCCGCACGCTGCCGTCCAGCGCCACCCCCAGCCAACAGCCGATGCCGAAGGCCACCAGCCCCAACAACAGCCCGGCGAGTGCCGAAGCGGCGCCGGCAGCGCGCGGAAACGGGCCGAGCACCCCGGCCTGACCGCAGGGCTGGTGGATGCCGTGGCCGAAGACGAACAGGCACTGCGGCAGCAGCACCGCCCAGACGTTGTGCACGCCGGCTGCGGCCAGCATGCCCATCGAAGTGCCACCGGCCAGCGTCAACCAGGCGCCCCGGCGCACGGCGCCGGCCATGCCGTGCCGGCGTATCCAGCGGCGGCAGACGAAAGTGCCCGCGATATAGCTCAGCGAACCCAGCGCCATCGCCGCGCCGTAGCCGGCCGGCGACAGGCCCAGCGCGTCGATGTAGACAAACGACGAGGCCGCCAAGATGGTGAACAGGCCGCCGTAGGTGCAGGCCACAAGCAGTGCCCAGGCCAGGAACACCGGGTGGCGGGCGATGTCGACCCACGAGCGCAACAAAAGCCGCAACCTCGTGGGTTGCGGGTTTGGTGCGCTCAGGGTTTCCGGCAGGCGCCAAGCCACGAAGCCCAGGGTGGCGACACCGGCCAACGCCACCAGCACCAGCGGTGCGCGCCAGCCCCAGGTGGCAGCAGCCACGCCGCCGGCCAGCGGTCCGCCGAGCGCCATCACACCCAGGCCCGACAGCGCAAGAGCCATCACCTGCGCGCCCTGCTCGGGCTCGTACAAGTCGCGCACGATGGCGCGGGCGCAGACGATGGCCGCAGCCAGTGCCGCGCCCTGCAACGCGCGCCAGACCACCAGCGTTTCGATGCTGTTGGCCATGGCGGCGCCGACGCTGGCCACGCTGTACAGCGCCAGGCCCAGCAGCAGCACCGGGCGCCGGCCTATGCGGTCGGCCACCGGGCCCCAGACCATCTGGGCCAGACCGAAGGCCAGGATCAACGCCGACATCGTCAGCTGGGCGGTGCGCATCGGCGCGCCGAGTGCCTGGGTCAACATGGGGAGCGCCGGCAGGTAGACGTCGGTGCTGATGGGCTGCAGACCCATCAACAGCGCCAACGTGAAGGCGGCCAGACCGAGAGACACGGGGCGCAGCGGCGGCGCGGCCAGCGCCGCGTTGGCGGCGGGAGCGGAAGTCGGGTCGAAGGGCATCCGCGTCGACGTTATCAGGCGACGTGGCACCGTTCGTCGCCGCCGCCTTTCGTCGCTGCTGGTTGTCGCCGTTCGTCCCAGGCGCAATGCAGTTGGTCGCACGCAGCGCCTGGCCGCTGCCGGCTAACGGCATCATCAGGCGTGTGTCCACTTCAAGACCTCTCATGTCGCAGAACCGACTGTGCAGCCTGTTCAGTTCGCGCCGCCATCACTTTTGCCGTGTTCCGGTGTTGTTGGCTGTGTTGAGCTGGGCTGCCGTGTCCGGCGCGCAGGCCCAGACCTTCAAGGACCCGGCGCTGGAGGCGCTGCTCAGCGCCGACAAGTTCGACGAGTTGCAGCGCGTCTCGGCGGCCCGCGTGGCGACGCAGCCCGACGACGCCCAGGCGGTGTTGGGCGTGGCGCTGGCCGCGCTGCAGCGCGACGACGCCGCAGCGCGGCTGGTAGCCATCAAGCGGGCCGAAGCCTGCATCGACAAGCAACCCAAGGCCGCGCCCTGCCACTACGCGTTGGGTGCCACGGTGGGTGTGCAGGCCCTGTCCGAGGGCATGTTGAAAATGGCCCGCAGCGTGGGAAACGTGAAAGCGGCGCTGACGCAGGCCCATTCGCTGGAGCCCGAGTGGTACCTGGCGCGCAGCGCGCTGATCGAGTTCCATCTGATAGCCCCCGGCATGATGGGCGGCAGCACGAGCAAGGCCGCCGAATTGGCGCGCAGCGCGCCCCGACCGGGGCAGGCAAAGGCCTTGGAAGCCCGCGTGGCGCTGGCCGACAAGAAGTTCGATGTCGCGTTGATGGGCTTGCAATCGCTACCCGCAGACACTGAGCCGGCGGTGCTGGGGGATGCCCGCGGTTGGGCCGTGCAGGCCGGCATGGGCATGGTCAACGGCGGCCAGGCCAGCCAGGCGCAGCCGCACTTCGAGCGATTGATTCGCGAGCAGGCCGACACAGCCGGCCCTTACTACGGCCTGGCCCGGGCGCGCGGCGAACAGGGTGCGCACGGGGACGCCTTGAAGTTCTACGAGCAGGCGCAAAGGCTGAAGGGTGCAGGGCAGTGGCCGCTGCTTTACCGCATCGGCATGAGTCAGCAGCAGCTCGGCCGCAAGGAAGAAGCCAAGGCCTCTTTCAAGAAATACGTGGCGGTGGGCAAAGGCCCTGATGGCTTGCTGTCCGACGCCAAGAAGCGCCTGGAAGACTTGGGCAGCTGAGCACCGACCGCCGTCCGCGTGCGGCATGCGGCGCAAGGCATACGGCGTACGGCGTACGGCATACGGCGTACGGCGTACGGCGGGCTAAAAGCGTTCGTCGTCGCGCAGGAAGCGCCACTGCCCGGCGGGCAGCGGTCCCAGCGACACGCTGCCGATGCGCACGCGCTTCAGGCCCAGCACGGTCAGGCCGACCTGTTCGCACATGCGGCGGATTTGCCGTTTGCGGCCTTCGCGCAGGACGACGCGCAACTGTTCTTCGTTCTGCCAGCTGACCCGCGCCGGGCGAAGCTGCACGCCGTCGAGTTGCATGCCGTGACGCAGGCTTGCCATCGCCGACTCGGGGAAGGGTCCAACGCCTGCGTAGCTGACGCGCACCAGGTATTCCTTTTCGACGCGTGTTTCATCGCCGATCAATCGCTTGGCCACGCGGCCGTCCTGGGTCAGCACCAACAGGCCGGTCGAATCGATGTCCAGCCGTCCGGCCGGTGCCAAGTGGCGCAGATGGCCGACGTGCAGGTCGATGCCCGATTCGTCGCCATTCCAGTGGTTGGCGCGCGTCACCAGCACCGACGCCGGCTCGTGACCATCTTCGGCCTGACCGCTGACGTAGCCGATCGGCTTGTGCAGCAGCACCGTCACGCGCTGGGCTTGTTCAGTGGCGGCCTTGGGGTCGATCTCGATCAGCGCGTCGCTGGCGGCACGCTGGCCCAGGATGGCAAGGCGGCCGTTGACGCGCACCCAGCCGGCTTCGATCCACTCATCGGCCTCGCGGCGCGACGACAGCCCGCGGTCGGTCATCAGCTTGGCCACGCGCAGGCCGTCAGCATGCGGCTCCTCGCGGCCGGTGTTCTTTCGCGGGGCCGGGCGGGGCGCGGCCTGCGGTGCTGCCGCGCCGGGGCGTTGCGGTGGTGGGGCCGGCTGTGGTCCGCGCGGGCCTGGGCGCTGCTCGCCACGCGGGTCGCTGCGCGAGCCCGACGACCTGCGCGGCGGGGCGCCGGGTGAAGCTTCGCGCACTTCGCGCACTTTGCGCACTTCGCGCACTTCGCGCGCAGCTTCGCGCGGCTTGGGCACGGCGCGCGGTGCGGTCACGCCGCGCACGCGGGCGCGGCGAGGGTCGCGCTCGGGCGCGAGCGGTTTGATGCTGATTTTCGGACGGTCGGCCATGCCGGATTGGACCATGCCGGGTACTGGGTCCGGCTTAAAGAACCACCTTCACCATCGGGTGACTCGACAGCGTGCTGTACAGCCCGTCGAGCTGTTCGCGGCTGGTGGCCAGCACGGTCAGCGTCAGGCCCAGGTAGTTGCCGGCCTTGCTGGGGCGGCGTTCGATCAGCGCGACGTCGAAGCTCGGGTCGAACCGCAGCGCAATGGCCACCATCGCAGCCTCGAAGCCTTCGACCGCCGTGCCCATCACCTTGATCGGGAAGGCGCTGGGGTACTCGATCAGGCTGGTCTGGTCGGGGGGCAGCGTGGACATCAGATTGCGCTCAGACCGCCATCGTTGCCTTGGCGCGCTGGTAAGCCTCAAACAGCCGTGCATAGACCGGACCGGGCTTGCCACGCAGGGCGCCGTGGCCCACCGATTCGCCGTCGATCTGCGTGACGGCGATGATTTCCTTGGTCGCCGAACTCAGCATCACTTCGTCGGCGGCGCGCACATCGGCTTCGGGTATCGGCCGCAGGTTGTAGGCAATGCCGCATTCTTCGCACAGCTCGCGCAGCAGCTCGAAGCGGATTCCTTCCAGCACGTGGTCGCTCTTCGGCGGGCCGAGCAGCGCGCCTTCGTGGGCGATCCACACATTGCTGGCAGCCGCTTCGGTCAGGTAGCCGTCGCGGAACATGATGGTTTCAACCGCGCCGTGGTCGGCCGACATCTGCCGCGCCAGCACGTTGCCCAGCAGGCTGGTGCTCTTGATGTCGCCGCGTTCCCAGCGGAAGTCGCGCGCGGTGGTGCAGGCCACGCCTTTGTGGCGCTGCTCAGGCGTGGCCGGCTTCATCGGGTTGGCCATCATGAAGACCGTCGGTGTCAGACCGGGCGGCATCACGTGGTCGCGCGGCGCCACACCGCGCGTCAGCTGGATGTAGACCAGTTGGTCCTGCGCGCCGGTGGCCTCGGCAGTGGCCGCCACCAACTGTCGGCAGCGCGCCAGCCATTCGTCGCGCGTGGCCGGGTTGGGAATGCGCAGCTTGCCGAGCGATCGGTTCAGCCGCGCCATGTGTTCGTCGAAGCGAAACAGGCGCTGGCCGTAGACCGGCACCACCTCGTAGATGCCGTCGCCGAAGATGAAACCGCGGTCGAGCACGCTGACCTTGGCCTGCGAGATCGGCAGCAGGTCGCCGTTGAGATAGACCAGCGCGTCGTTCATGGTGTCGCTCCTCATTTGATCCACAGCCGGATGGCGTCCCAGGCGCGGCCGAAGATGCCGGCCAGCGGCACCGCGTCCAGCGCCACCAGCGGCACCGTGGCCACAGCTGTGCCGGCGGTGGTGGTGATCTTGATGCTGCCCACGCGCTGGCCCTGCGTCAGTGGGGCCAGCAGCGGGTCGGTGCGCTCGACCGCGATACTCAGCTTGTCGCCTTCGCCCTTGGGCACGCTGACCATCAGCGCGCCGGCCGCGCCCAGGCGCACTTCGGGCTTGTCGCCTTTCCACACCCGCACCGTTGCCACCGGCTTGCCGGCTTCGAACAGGCGCACACCATCCCAGGCCTGCCAGCCCCAGTTCAACAGCTTTTGCGCTTCAGAGGCGCGGGCTTCTTTCGACGTGGTGCCCAGCACCACGCTCAGCAGGCGGCGCTTGCCGGCCGGTGTGTCGCGCACCGCACTCGCCACCAAACAGTAACCGGCAGCGTCGGTGTAGCCGGTCTTCATGCCGTCCACTGTGGGGTCGCGGCCCAACAGCATGTTGCGATTGTCCTGCTTGATGTTGTTGTAGGTGTACTGGCGGATGCTGTAGATCGGGTAGTGCTCGGGGTGGTCGGTGATGATGTGCGCGGCGATGATGGCGGCATCGCGCGCACTCAAGTAGTGCCCCGGTTCGGTCAACCCGGCCACGTTCTTGAACTGCGTGTTCTTCAGGCCCCAGGCCTGCGCCTGTCGGTTCATCATCGCGACGAAATTCTCAACCGAGCCGGCAACGCCTTCGGCCAGCACGATGGTCGCATCGTTGCCGCTTTGCACGATCAGCCCGCGCAGCAATTCGCTGACCTTCGGGGTCATCGTGGTGTCGATGAACATCAGACTGCCGCCGCCCTTGCGCTCAGCCCAGGCGCGGGCGGAAACGGGCAGCGTCTGGTCCAGATTCAGCTTCTTGTCGCGGATGGCGTTGAACACGATGTAAGCCGTCATCAGCTTGGTCAGCGATGCCGGCTCGGCCTGCGCATCGGCGTCGCGCTCGGCCAGCACCTGGTTGCTGGACACGTCGAGCAGCACGTACTGCCTGGCGGCAATCTCAGGCGGCTGCAGCGCTTGCGCCTGCGCCTGCGCCGCCGAGTGGGCGCTCAGCGCAGCAGCGCACAGGCCTGTGGCGATCCAGCGGCTCAACGGGAAGAAGCAGGCAATCGACGAATTCATGTTGTCCTAATTCGCGGCGCGTGACAGCCACGCGCCAACGACGATCTGTTTGAGCACGGGCAACTGCCCGTGAAAGAAGTGGCCGGCGCCGGGCAACACGGTGATGGGCAGCGACTGCGGACGCGCCCAATCGAAGCAGGCGGCCAGCGGCACCACATCGTCGGCTTCGCCATGCACCACCAGGGTATCGGCCGGTACGGCGGCCAGCGTGAAGTTGGCCACCGCGGGCGCAATCAGCACCACGCGCTCTGCGGCTTGTTCAGCCGGCAAGCGCGCAGCGGCATGTGACGCCACATAGCCGCCAAACGAGAAGCCGCCGACCACCAACGCCTGCCCCGGCAGGCGGTGCGCTTGAATCACCGCCGACGCGTCGTCGACCTCGCCCCGCCCTTCGTCCCAGGCGCCTTGCGACAGACCAATGCCACGAAAGTTGAAGCGCACCGCGGTGTAGCCCAGGCCGACGAAGGCGCGGGCCAACGTCTGCACGACCTTGTTGTCCATCGTGCCGCCGTGCAGCGGGTGCGGGTGGCACAACACGGCCAGGCCGCGCGAAGGAGTCTGTAGCGGTTGGTCGATGGCGCATTCGATGGCGCCAGCAGGCCCTGCTACCGTACTGCGCGTGGTGCTCGCGTTCATCGTGACCCTTTCATCGGCCCACGTCGGGAGGCAGCACCAGACGTTCGACCACCCGGCCGTTCTTCAGGTGCGATTCGACGATCTCGTCGAGGTCCTCGTGATCGACCCAGCTGTACCAAGTCTCGTCGGGGTAGACCACGGCAACCGGTCCACCGGCGCAGCGATCCAGGCAGCCGGCCTTGTTGACGCGGACACCGCCCGGGCCGGCCAGCCCCGCCTGCTTCACGCGCGACTTGCAGTGGTCGAAGGCACCCTGCGCGTCGTGGTTGGCGCAACTGGCTTCGCCGGCCTTGCGTTCGTTCAGGCAGATGAAGATGTGGTGCTTGTAGTAGCTCATCCAACAGATTGTAGGCAGCCGACTAGGGATGACCCGGGGGATGACCCGGGGGATGACCCGGAGCATTGCCCATGGATACGCCCCTGCCGGTGCGCAGGCCCAGACGTGAAAACAGCCAGGCCATCGCCATGTAGGGCCACAACCAACCCACCCATTGCGCCAGCCCGTGAAAGCGAATGAAGCGGCCTTGTTCCCAGGCTTGCAGGCTCTGCGCAAAGTAGGGGTCGGCGGGGGCTTGCGCCACGCCCGCCACGAGGCCGGTCAGGGCGACGAGGCCAGCACCGGCCACCATGCGCCGGGGCAGGGCAGCGGCCAGCAGGGCCAGCAGCACCCCCAGGCCCAGGCCGGGCAGTGTCGAAGGCGTGAGCCAGCCCAGCGCGTGCGACGGGCCGAAATTCAGCACCGTGGACAGCGTCATGCCGCCCACGCCCAGCGTCAACGCGCCAGCGGCGATAGCGATGCGCCGCCAGCCGGCGGGCATCACCGCGTAGGCCACCACGCAGGGTGCCAACAGGCCCAGCGCGACGATCAGGATTTCAGCCAAAGGCCGCAGCGGCGTGACTTCCGGCGATGGCGCCGCGAGCAGGTCCTGCAGCGCCGCCGCCCAAGGCACCTCCTCCAGCAGTTGCGCCAGCCATTCACGCAGCCGCTCGCCCACCTGCCCCAGCCCCAGCGGCACCGGCGCCGGGAACAGCAGGCCCACCGGCCACAGCGCCAGTAGCGCCAGCGCGCCGGCGCTCTCGCGCACGAACCAGCGGCTGCGCAAGGCATGCCAAACGTCCACCACGCCCAGCGCGTGCAGCAGCAGCGCCAGCAAAGCGCCAGCCGTCGCGCCGACAGTGTTCATCAGCCAGTCCTCGATGGCCGGCACACGGCCCGGCACGAAGTGCTGCAGCACCTCGGTCGCATACGACAGGCCTGCCGGCAAGGCCACGGCCAGCAGCAGTGCAGGTGCCACCCGCCAGCCACTGCGCCGCAGCGCCAGCATCAGCAAGGCGCCTAGCGGCAGGTAGCCCAGCAGGTTGGACGTGATGTCGAAAGACAGCAGCCAGTTCGTCTTCGGCAGCACGGCCAAGGCCAGCAGGCTTTGGCCGGGCGGCCAGCGCCAGCCCACGAAGGGGTACAGGCTGGCGTAGACCACCAGCAACGCGTAGGACCAGGCCAACGGCGTGGCCGAGCTGCGATGGCGCGGGCTGGCCATCGGGGCGCGCCTAGAAAGGCTTGACGACCACCAGCACGACGATGGCCGCGAACAACAGCACCGAGGCCTCATTGAACACGCGGAACCACTTGTGGCTGCGCTGGTTGGTGGACTGCTCGAAACGTCGCAGCAGCGAACGGCACAGGTGGTGGTAGCCGATCACAGCCACCACGAGCAGCAATTTCACGTGCATCCAGCCGTTGCCCTTGCCCACGCCATAACCCAGCCACAGCCACAAACCCAGGGCAAGGGCAGGCACCATCAGGATGCTGGAAAAGCGGTACAGCTTGCGCGCCATCAGCAAGAGCCGTTCACGTTCGGCGTGGCTGTCGGCCGACACCATGGCCAGGTTCACGAACAAGCGTGGCAGGTAGAAAAGCCCGGCAAACCAGCTGCTGACAAAAATGATGTGGAAGGCCTTGATCCAGAGGTACGCGCTGCTCATCGAATGATTATGGTGGCGCATAAAAAAGGCCCCGGCACTGAACCGGGGCCTGCAAGCCTTGTCGATGTCATCACCGGAAGGCACCTGCTCAGGGAGGAAAAGCAGGGAACGAGAGCGTCGCCGCTATCATTCGAAAACGACTCTATCAGAACAAAAACGCAGGCGCCATGCGCTTTGCACAGCGGTTCTGTCATATAGAACGACCGGCCGTGAACTTCCCGTTCGGGCCTCGAGGAGACCATCTTGTTCACCCCCCCGCCGTATCCTGCAAGCCGCCCGCGCCGGCTGCGCCGCGACGCTGCCATTCGCGCTCTGGTGCGTGAAAACCGTTTGGCACCCGAGGACCTGATCCTGCCGGTGTTTGTTCTCGACGGCCATGGTCTGACGCAAGATGTCGCCAGCATGCCCGGCGTGCAGCGGCGCAGCCTGGACGGCCTGTACGCAGTGGCCGAAGACTGCGTGAAGTTGGGCGTGCCGGTGATGGCGCTGTTCCCGGTAATCGATGCAGCCCTGAAAACACCCGACGGCCGCGAGGCCACCAACCCCGACGGCCTGGTGCCGCGGGTCGTGCGCGAATTGAAAGCGCGCTTTCCGCAACTGGCGATCCTGACCGACGTTGCGCTGGACCCTTACACCAGCCACGGCCAGGACGGCCTGCTCGACGAGTCCGGCGCCATCGTCAATGACGACACGGTCGCCGTGCTGCGCCAGCAGGCGTTGGTGCACGCGCAAGCCGGTGTGGACATCGTTGCGCCCAGCGACATGATGGACGGCAGGATCGGCGCGATCCGTTCCACGCTGGAAGGCGCGGGCCTCGTCCACACCAAGATCATGGCCTACAGCGCGAAGTACGCCAGCGCCTTCTACGGCCCTTTCCGCGACGCCGTGGGTTCGGCCGCCAACCTGGGCAAGAGCGACAAGAAGGCCTACCAGATGGACCCCGGCAACAGCGACGAAGCGCTGCGTGAAGTGGCGCTGGACATCGCCGAGGGCGCCGACATGGTGATGGTCAAGCCCGGAATGCCTTACCTGGACATCGTGCGCCGCGTGAAAGATGAATTCCAGGTGCCGACCTTCGCATATCAGGTCAGTGGCGAATACGCAATGCTCAAGGCCGCTGCCGCCAATGGCTGGCTGGACCACGACGCCGTGATGATGGAAGCCTTGCTGGCTTTCAAACGCGCCGGTGCCGACGGCGTGTTGTCCTACTTCGCGCTGGACGCTGCGCGCTTGCTGCGCGCACGCTGAGTGCGGACATCGGCAGCAGCGATGCGCATCTTCCACGTCGGCGCCGAACACTTCACTGAACTCGAGGTCATGCCCGAGGCCTTGCCGGCGCAGGGCTTTTTATGGATCGGCAGCGGGCGGCGTGAATTCGAAGTCGGCAGTGCCGATGTGCAGGCTGCACTGCAACGCTGGACCGGCGGGACGCTGGTCGACCTGCACATCTCCGACCTGCTGAACAACCAGCTGCCCAGTCACTTCGACTACACGTCCTGGTACGACTTGATGGTGTTCCGCCGCCTGGCCGCCGGTGCTGGCAGTCAGGGCATGTTCTTCGACGACAGCCACGGCACGGCCAGCACAGCGCGGCAGGCACTGGCGGCCATCGACACCAGCCCGGTGGGTTTCGCGCTCTTCGATTGCGTGCTGGTCACCGTCCACCCCACCGACTGTCTGGTGCGTGACCATTTCGCACAACGCCTCGGCGGCTTGGCCGCCAGCGCGGACACGCGCGGCTCGGCCCGGCTACCGCTGAGTGCTGCAGAGTTGATGCTGCGCATGCTGAACCACATGGTCGACAGTTACCTGGACTTGCGCCGATTGCTGACCCGCCAGCTGGGTACGCTGCAGGCGCAGTTGCTCGATCCGCGCAGCCGTTTCGACGACTGGCAGGTGCTGCTGGAATCGCGCAATTCACTGCACCTTTTGGAAGACACCTGCGAAGACCAGCACACGGCGGTGCAGGAGTGGATCGACGCGTTGGACGAGTGGCCCGACGAAGCCGACGCGCAGGCCCGCCGCGACCGCGAACTATTGCGCGTGCGTTCACGCGATGTGCTCGAGCACATCGAACGGGTGCTGGGCCATGTGCGGCGCCTCGAACAAAGCGCCGAAACGGCGGTGCAGATGCACTTCAGCGCGTTAGGCCACCGCACCAACGACATCATGCGCACGCTGACGGTGCTGACCGCCATCTTCCTGCCGCTGAACCTGATCACGGGTTTCTTCGGCATGAACTTCGAGGCGCTGCCGCTGATCCACTCGGCGAGCGGCTTCTGGTTCGCTTTCGCAGCGATGGTGATGGTGGGTGTCGGCCTGATCGTGTTCTTCAGGCGCAAGCGCTACATCGGAACGCGCGGCTGAACGTCGCCGCGACGGCGGCCTACGACTGTGGCTTAAGACAGCGGCCTTTGGCGGGCCAGCGGCGGGTGCCGTTCGAAATAACGCTGGATACCCGCCGCCAGCGCCTGCACCAGTTGCGCTCGGTAGGCCGCGTCGCGCAGTTGCGCTTCTTCTTCAGGGTTCGAAATGAAGGCCGTTTCGACCAGGATGCTGGGGATGTCGGGCGCCTTCAGCACCGCGAAGCCGGCCTGCTCGACCTGGCCTTTGTGCAGACGGCCGACCTTGGCCATGCGCGTCAGCACCTCGTTGCCCAGGCGCAGGCTGTCCTTGATCTGCGCCGTGGTGCTCATGTCCAGCATGGCGTGCAGCACCTGCGGGTCGCGCACGGTTTTCACGTTGACGCCGCCCACCGCGTCGGCCGCGTTTTCCTTGTTCGCCATCCAGCGCGCGGCGTTGCTCGTGGCACCTTGGGTGGACAGCGCGAACACGCTGGCGCCGCGCGCTTCGGGGCGGAAGAAGGCGTCGGCGTGGATGCTGACGAAGAGGTCGGCCTGCACCCGCCGTGCCTTGCGCACGCGGTCCTGCAGCGGCACGAAGAAGTCGGCGTCGCGGGTCATCATCACGCGCATGCCGGGCACGGCGTTCAGCTTTTCGCGCAGTGCCAGCGCGACCGCCAGCACCACGTCTTTCTCGCGCAGGCCGGTGGGGCCGACAGCGCCCGGGTCTTCGCCGCCGTGGCCGGGATCCAGGGCCACGATGACCAGTCGGTCGACGCGCCGTTGTTCCGCTGGCGTGGGCGCGGACGGTGGGGCCGGCGGTGGGGGCAGCGGCGTGGGCAGTTCGGGGTGTGCGGGCATGGCCAGTGGCGGCGGTGTCGCGCCCAGCGCCAGCAGCGGGTCGGATGGCGGCGGGCGCGGCAGCACAGGCTGCACGGCGCGGGTTGGCGCAGCCGCAACGAAGGTGTGCGCGGCCGGCGCAGCCGACCCTGCTGAGGCTGGCGCCGGCGCTGAGATTGGCGCTGAAGCTGAAGCTGACGCTGACGGCCTGGCCAAGGTCGCGACCGCCGGCGGGTCCACCCGCGCGATCAACTCGCCCAGCGCGTCCTGCATCGCCTGCGCGGCTTGCGCCGATGCCGAACCCGCGCCTTCACGTTCGCGCAGCAGGGCCAGCAGCGGGTCGGCGTCCTGCTGCGGGTACAGATCGAAGACCAGCCGGTGCTTGTACGCGGCCACCGGAATCAGTGTGAACTGCTGCGGTTTCACCGGCTGCTTCAAGTCGAACACCAGGCGCACCACGCGCGGCTGGAACTGGCCCACGCGCACACCGGCAATGTAGGGGTCGTCGGGTCGCACCTTGCCCACCAGTTCACGCAGTGCGGCGTTCAGTTCCAGACCGTTGATGTCCACCACCAGCCGGTGCGGTGCTTCGGTCAGCAGGTGGCTGGCGGCCAGCGGCTGGTCCGATTCGATGGTGACCCGCGTGTAATCGCGTGCCGGCCACACCCGTACGGCCACGATGGCCGCACCCCAGGCCAACTGCGGCGCGCTCAGCAGCAGCGCGAGCGCGCCCAGCGGGCGCAGCGAGCCCAGTGCGCGCAATGCCTGGCGACGACTGACGGTCGTCATGCCAGCAGCGCAAGGCCCAGCGCGGTGCCGGCTTCGAGCCGCACACGGCGGCTGTCAGGGGCAGCCTCTTGGCTGGCGTCGTCCCATTCGATGTACAGCCGCAAGTCGGCCAGCGGCAGCATGCCGGCGGCCTTCTCGGGCCATTCCGCCAGTTTCAAACCGGGCGCTGCGAAGACATCGCGCAAACCGGCGTCGGCCCATTCACGGGGGTCGCTGAAGCGGTAGAAGTCGAAATGTGAAATCGCCAGGTGCCGCACCGCGTAGGGCTCCATGACGGTGTAGGTCGGGCTCTTGATGCGACCGTCGACGCCCAGGGCGCGCAGCAGGTGGCGCACGAAGGTGGTCTTCCCCGCACCGAGCGGGCCGTGCAGCTCGATGAACGCCTGCGGCAGCCGCGTGTGGCGGGCCAGTTGCTGCGCAAACTCGGCACACGCGGCCTCGTCGGGCCAGCGGAGGTTGCGGCTTCCTAGAATGGGCGCTTCGACTGCGGGTTGGAGGACAGGCTGCAACACGGGACCGGAAGTGGGCGGGATGACGGGCCAGGCCAGGCTGGGCAAAGCAGCGACGGCGGCGAGGTGGCGCTGCGTCTGCAGGGCTGGGCCCGTGACTTGGGATTCTCACAGATCGCCATCGCCGACATCGATCTGTCGGCTGCTGAGGCTGGCCTGCAAGACTGGCTGGCCGCCGGCTTCCACGGCAGCATGGCCTACATGGCGGGGCATGGCTTGAAGCGCGCGCGGCCGGCCGAGCTGGTGCCCGGCACCGTTCGCGTCATCACCGCACGCATGGACTACCTGCCGCGTGACGCGGCCGACGACTGGATCGCCAAGGCATGGGCCGCGCAGGCCGACCCGCAACGCGCCGTGGTGTCGGTTTACGCCCGGGGGCGGGACTATCACAAGGTACTGCGCCAACGCCTGCAGACACTGGCCGACCGGCTGGCCGCCGAAGTCGGGCCGCTGGGCCACCGCGTGTTCACTGATTCAGCACCGGTGCTGGAAGTGGAACTGGCCGCGCGCAGCGGCCTGGGCTGGCGCGGCAAGCACACGCTGCTGCTGTCGCGCCAAGCCGGTTCGATGGCCTTCCTGGGCGAGATCTACATCGACTTGCCGCTGCCGCTGAGTGCACCCGTCGGCAACCACTGCGGCACCTGCAGCGCTTGCCAGGACGTCTGCCCCACACAGGCCATCGTGGCGCCGTACCGGCTGGACGCGCGGCGCTGCATCAGCTACCTGACCATCGAACACGACGGCCCCATCCCCATCGAATTCCGCCGGGCGATGGGCAACCGCATCGTCGGCTGTGACGACTGCCAACTGGCTTGCCCGTGGAACAAGTACGCCGGCCGATCGGTGTTGCCGGACTTCGACGAGCGAGAGCCGCTGGGGCAGGCCACGTTGCTGCAACTGTGGTCCTGGAGCGAGCCCGAATTTCTGCGCCGTACTGAAGGCAGCGCCATCCGGCGCATCGGCCACGTGCGCTGGCAACGCAACCTGGCGGTGGCGTTGGGCAACGCCTGGCAGGCCACCGGTGATGTTGCGTTGGTGCAAGCCCTGTCGGCCGGGCGTGACGAAGCCAGCCCGTTGGTGCGCGAGCATATTGAATGGGCATTGGCGCAAGGCGTTGCGGGCGGCGTTGCGGGCGGCGATCCAGTTGGCGATACAACAGGCACCCAACCAGACACTGCGGTCGGCGGCGAAGGCCCCGGCCGCGTTGAACCCCCATGGCAGTGAACACACCTTGTCCCGAACGGCGCAACCTGATCCTCGGCCTGGGCTGTTTCTGCGCCGGGCTGACGCCGCTGTGGTGCACGGCAGCCGACAACACCGTCACGGTCAGCGGCCTGGTCTTCGAACGCCGGGTGCAGGTTGCTGGCAGTGAATTGCTGCTCAACGGCACCGGCCTGCGCGCGGTGGCCTGGTTCAAGGCCTACGCAGCGGCGCTATATCTGGGTGCCCGCGCCACGACCGCTGAGCAGGCCGTCAACGCGAGCGGCCCGAAACGCCTGCAGTTGCGCTTCTACCGCGACCTGCCGGCGGCGGAATTCGTCAGGGCCCTGAACGTCGGCCTGCCGCGCAACAGCGAGCCGGCGCTGGCCGAAAAGCTGGCCGACCGCCAAGCCCTGCTGGCCGCCCGCATCGCCGCGTTGGAAACCTTGCACGAAGTCGACACCATCGACCTCGACTTTGACCCTGCCAAAGGTCTGCTCTTCAAGCTGAATGGCAGACTGCGCGGCGAACCGATCCCGGGTGAGGACTTCTACGGCGCCGTGTTGCGCGTTTTTATCGGCGATCATCCTTCCGACACCAAGCTCAAGGCCGGACTGCTGGGTGGAGCGGCCTGAGCCAGCGCCGCAGCCGGCCGATTTCTCCCCCCCCCACTGACCATAACCAGAACCGTTGGAGACTGCCACCATGCACCGTACCCGTCTTGATTTGCTGTGCGCCGCTGCATTGCTGCTGAGCGTGCCGCTGGTCGCCACAGCGCAAAACTACCCGACCAAGCCCGTGCGGCTGATCGTGCCTTTCGCACCCGGCGGCACCACCGACATCGTGGCCCGCATCGTCGGTGAACGCATGGGCTCGGCGCTGGGCCAGCAGGTGCTGGTCGAGAACAAGGCCGGCGGTGGCGGTTCGGTGGGTGCGCAAGAGGTCATCAAGTCCAACGCCGACGGCTACGTCATCGGCATGGCCACGGTCAGCACCACGGCGGCCAACCCGGCCATCAACCCGCGCATCGGCTACAACCCGCTGATCGATTTCACGCCGGTGATCAACATCGCCGCCACGCCCAACGTGATTGCCGTGCACCCCAGCTTTCCGGCTCGTGACTACAAGGGTTTCGTCGCCGAACTGAAGAAGAACCCCGGCAAATACAGCTATGCCAGTTCGGGCACCGGCGGCATCGGCCACCTGCAGACCGAACTGTTCAAGAGCCTGGCCGGTGTCTTCATGACGCACATCCCCTATCGCGGTGCCGGCCCGGCGCTGAACGACACGGTAGCCGGGCAGGTGCCCATCATCTTTGACAACATGCCGTCGGCGCTGCCTTTCATCAGGGACGGCCGCCTGATCCCCATCGTGGTGGCCGCGCCGCAGCGCCTGACGCAGCTTCCCAATGTGCCGACCTTCAAGGAAGTCGGCCTGGAGCCGGTCAACCGCATGGCCTATTACGGCATCGTCGGCCCGAAAGGCATGCCCAAGGATGTCGTCGACAAGCTGGCCGTTGCCGTGAAGAAGGCGCTGGAAGACCCGGGCGTGAAGAAGCGCATCGAGGACACCGGCTCGCTGCTGATCGGCAACACGCCCGAGCAGTTTGCCGCGCAGATCAAAGCCGAGCTCGAGGTCTACCAGAACGTGGTCGTCAAACAGGCGCTGAAGGTCGAGTGAATCCCGCGAAGCCTGCTTGAGGGTCGACCCCAGCGGCGCGATGGCGGCCAGCCAGGCTGCGATCGACCGTTTCATTGACGCGTTGTGGATCGAAGACGGCCTGGCGCCGTTGACGTTGGCCGCCTACCGGCGCGACCTGAGTTTGTATGCCGACTGGTTGCGGCTTGATGCCGACAAGGCGCTGGCCGACAGCCGGGAACCCGATCTGCTGGGCTTCATGGCGGCGCGCCATGCCACAACGAAAGCCACCACGGCCAACCGCCGCCTCACCGTCTTCAAGCGTTTCTTCCGCTGGGCCGCGCGCGAACACCTGGTGGCGGCCGACCCCACGCTCAAGCTGAGCGCGGCGCGGCAGGCACTGCGCGTGCCCAAGACGCTGAGCGAAGCGCAGGTGGAGGCCCTGCTGGCCGCGCCCGACACCGCCACGCCGCTGGGCCTGCGCGACCGCAGCATGATCGAACTGATCTACGCCAGCGGACTGCGCGTCAGCGAACTGGTGCAGCTGAAGAGCGTGCACCTGGGCCTGAACGAAGGCGTGCTGCGCGTGATGGGCAAGGGCTCGCGCGAACGTCTGGTGCCTTTCGGCGCCGAAGCGCACGACTGGCTGCGCCGCTACCTGGCGCAGGCGCGCGCCGCCATCCTTGGCGCACAGTCCAGTGACGATCTTTTCATCACACGTCTGGGTGCCGGCATGACACGGCAGATGTTCTGGCGGCTGATCAAGCGCTATGCCGTGCAGGCGGGCATCCTCGCGCCGCTGTCGCCGCACACGCTGCGCCATGCTTTCGCCACCCACCTGCTGAACCACGGCGCTGATTTGCGGGCCGTGCAGATGCTGCTGGGCCATGCCGACATCGGCACGACGACGATCTACACGCATGTCGCGCGTGAACGGCTGCGGCAGCTGCACAGCGCGCACCACCCGCGCGGCTGAAGGCCTCAGCGGCCGCGCAGGTGGGCCGGCGCCTCCAGCCGCCGGGCCAGCAGCGACAGTGTCAAGGTCAGCACCAGGTACACCACCGAGATCGCCAGGTATGGTTCCCAATATCGCGAATAAGCACCGGCCACGGTGCGCGCCGCCAGCGCCAGCTCGGCCAGGCCGATGGCCGAGACCAGCGAAGAGTCCTTGATCAGCGTGACACCTTCGTTCACCAACGCCGGCACCATGCGCCGGAAGGCCTGCGGCAGCACCACGAAGCGCAGCGCCTGCGCGTGCGTCAGGCCCACGCTGTAGGCGGCCTGGGTCTGCCCCTGGTGGATGCTCAGGATGCCGGCACGGAAGATCTCGCTGATGTAGGCCCCGGCGTTCAGCGACAGTGCCAGGCAGCCCGAGAAGAAAGCGCCGTGTTCCTGGCGAAAGGTGCGCGCCGCCTCACCGGCCAGCAGCAGGCCGTGGTCGGGGTGGACCAGCGCCGGCATCAACGCGAAATGCACCAGCAGGATCTGCACGAACAGCGGCGTACCGCGGAAGAAGGTGACGTAGGCCAGCGTCGCCGCGCGGGCCAAGTGCAACAGCGCGCGGGACAGCAAACTGCGCGGCGTCGGCGCGTCGCTGGAACTGCTGATCAACCCACCCACCGTGCCCAGCGCCAGGCCGGCCGCCAGCGCAACGGCGGTCAGCTGCAGGGTCATCCACAAGCCGCTGACGAAGAGCGGCGCATAGCCGGCCAGGATCTGCCAGCGAAGATCCATCGCCGGCCGGCCCTACTTCGGCGCGGCCAGGGCCGGGGCGGTAGCGGTAGCGGAAGCGGAAGCGGAAGCGGAAGCGGAAGCGGAAGCGGAAGCGGAAGCGGAAGCAGAAGCAGAAGCGGCCACGCCGAAATACCGCGCGCGGATGGCCTGGTAAGTGCCGTCGGCCTTGATGCCCGCCAGCCCCTGGTTCACCTTGGTCAGCAGTTCGGCATTGCCCTTCTTCACAGCGATGCCGTAGCGTTCTGGCACGAACGACGGGTCGGCAACGGTCTTGAACTGGCCGGCCGCGTTGTTGGCCACGTAATTCACGATCACCCCGTTGTCGGCTACCACGGCGTCCACGCCACCGGCTTCCAGTTCCTTCAGGGCCAAAGGCGTCAGCTCGAAGCGCTTGATATTCGGGCTGGTCTTGCCCTGCAACTTGGTGATGGCGTCGTCGCCCGTGGTGCCGGTTTGCACGCCCACCTTCAAGGCCTTCAGGTCGCTGAACTTTGCAACCCTGCTGCTCAGCTTGACGGCGATCAATTGCTGGGCGTCGAAATACGGATCACTGAAATCCATCGTCTGTTGGCGTTCGGGCGTGATGGACACGGCCGACGCCACCAGGTCGCGGTCGCCCTGCAGAAGCGCGTTGAAGATGCCTTCCCACGGCGTGTTGATGAACTTGACTTCAAAGCCCGCCTGCCTGGCAATGGCTCGCACCACGTCGATGTCGAAGCCCACGATCTCGGCCTTTTCGTTCTGGCTTTCGAAGGGCGCGTAGGCAGCGTCGGTGCCCACCACGTAAACCCGGCCTGGCGTCGCCGCAGGGGCGGACGCTGCAGCGGGTGCAGCTTCACGGTTGCCGCAGCCAGCAAGCAGAAGACTGGCGGCCGCCCAGCCGGCAACCAGGAACAAACGGCGGGTGGTCAGGCAGGTCATGCGCGCAAAGGGGGAGAGGGATGGCCATCGAAGGCCGCGAGTGTAGTGCGCAGCCTTGCGCTGAATCGGCGCTGCCGAGCTGCAGCCTCAGGCCGCCGCGAGGGCTGCCAACTCGGCCGCCGTGAAGCCCGCAGCCCGACGGGCTTGCAGATTGAACGGCGGCCGAAGACGCGGTGCGCCATGGCGCTGTGCCAGTACGGCGTAATGCGCCAGCGGCTCGTGCCCATCGCGTTCGCACAACCAGCGGAACCAGTGGTTGCCGATGGCCACGTGGCCGACTTCGTCGCCCAGGATGACGCTCAGGATGTCCACCGCGCGGAGGTCACCGGCCTGCCGCAGCCTGTCCTGCATCGGCGGCGTGGCGTCCAGCCCGCGGGCTTCCAGCGTGCGCGGCACCAGCGCCATGCGAGCGGTCGCGTCGTGGGCCGTTTTCTCGACCATCGCCCACAGGCCGTCGTGGGCGTCGAAGTCGCCGTAGCGGTGGCCCAGCGTGGCCAGATGGGCCTGCAGCAGGCTGAAGTGCAGCGCTTCTTCCGAGGCCACGCGCAGCCAGTCGCGGTAGTAGGCCTGCGGCATGCCGGGGAAGCGCCAGACGGCGTCCAGCGCCAGATTGATGGCGTTGAATTCGATGTGCGCCACCGCGTGCAGCAAGGCCGCGCGACCGCTGGCGGTGAAAGGTGAACGGCGGGTCAGCGCCGTGTGCGCCACCAGCGCCGGGCGCGCCGGTCGGCCCGGCAGCGGCGCATCAGGCGTCAGCACCGCAGCGGGGTCGAGCACGCTGTCGGGCATGTCGACCAAAGCCCGTGCGGCCGACACTTTGCGGACCGGGTCGGACAGACACAAAACCTGCAGGGCGGCGGCTCTCAACTCCATCCTTAGAATTATCGGCTTTGCCTGAAGGTGCACACGTGGCCATCTACCAACTCGGGGACGATCCCGAATACGCACCCCGCATCGCGCCCACAGCCTGGGTGGCCGACAGCGCCACGGTGCTGGGCCGCGTGCAGATGGGCGCGCACAGCAGCGTCTGGTACGGCGCGGTGCTGCGCGGTGACAACGACCGCATCACGCTGGGCGAGCGCGTCAATGTGCAGGATGGCAGCGTGCTGCACACCGACCACGGCTACCCGCTGCTGCTGGCCGACGACGTGTCCATCGGACACCTGGTGATGCTGCACGGCTGCACCATCGGCGAGGGCTCGCTCGTCGGCATCCAGGCCAGCGTCCTGAACGGCGCGAAGATCGGCCGCAACTGCCTGGTGGGTGCCGGTTCGGTGGTCACCGAGGGCAAGGAATTTCCCGACAACAGCCTGATCCTGGGCAGCCCGGCCAGGGTGGTCCGCGAACTGTCTCCCGAGCAAGCGGCGCGGGTGCGCATGGCGGCGGCGCACTACGTCGACAACGCCGTGCGGCATCGCCAGCAGATGAAGAAGATCGGCTGAAGCGCGATGTCCGAAGTCATCAAATTCCTGTTCGAAGGCCTGCCGGTGCGCGGCGTTCTGGTGCGCTTGACCGACAGTTGGCAAGAGGTGCTGCGCCGCCGCGAGACCATCACCGCCCACCCGCCTGAAGTGCGCGTGCTGCTGGGTGAAATGGCTGCTGCTGGCGTGCTGATGCAGGCCAACATCAAGTTCAACGGCGCGCTGGTGCTGCAAATCTTTGGCGACGGCCCGGTGAAGCTTGCGGTGGTCGAAGTGCAGCCCGAACTCAGCTTTCGGGCAACGGCGACGGTGGTCGGCGACGTGTCGGCCGGCGCCCGTCTGGAAGCGATGCTGAACGTGCACGGTCAAGGTCGTTGTGCCATCACGCTGGACCCGAAGGACAAGTTTCCCGGCCAGCAGCCTTACCAGGGTGTCGTACCGCTGCATGGTGACCAGCGCGAGCCATTGCAGGACGTGTCGCAGGTGCTGCAGCACTACATGCTGCAGTCGGAACAGCTCGACACGCAGCTGGTGCTGGCCGCCGATGACCATGTCGCGGCGGGCTTGTTGATCCAGCGCCTGCCGGTCGAAGGCCAGGGCAACCTGTCCGGACGGCGCAACGAAGACGACATCGGTCTGAGCGAGGCCTACAACCGCCTGTCGATGCTGGCCGCCACCTTGACCCGCGAAGAGCTGCTGACCTTGACGCCCGAGAAGATCCTGCACCGCCTGTTCTGGAAAGAGACGGTGCGGGTGTTCGAACCGCAGCACCCGCGCTTTGCCTGCACCTGTTCACGCGAACGCGTGCAGAACATGCTGCGCGGCCTGGGCAAGGCCGAGAGCGACAGCCTGATCGAAGAGCGCGGCCAGGTCGAAGTGGGCTGCGAGTTCTGCGGCCAGCAATACCGCTTCGACGCAGTGGACGTCGGCGAGATGTTCACGCCGGGGCGCGACCAGCCGCCCAGCACGGCGGCGGTTCAGTAAGCCTTTGCGGTCGGCCGCAGCAGCGGAGCCACGGCGTCCACCGCGGCTTCCAGACGCGCAGGGCCGTTGCCGGCCACCAGGCTCCACGGCAGGCCGCTGTCGCCCAGCAGCTCGCGCAGCGCGTTGTCCACCGGCACGCGCACCTGCGGGCCATCGCGTTGGGCGTCGGCCACCCAGGGCAGGTCCAGCGCGGTCAGCAGCGTCAGGTCCATGCGCCGGTGCAGGGCTACGGCGCTGGCGTCCAGCGTGCGGTCGCCGAAGACGATGCGGCTGTAGACCGCCGTCATCAGCGCCGTGGTGTCGCAGACCACCACGTCGTGCGTGGCCGCCGCGGCTTCGATGCGTTCATGCTGGCCGCGCAGGATGGACGCCTGTTCGTGCGCCAGCGGCGTGCGGCCGGCGTGGTCACACCACTCGCGCAGCAGTTCAGGTACCCAGGCCACGCGCAGGCCGGTGTCTAGCGTCAGGCGCAGCGACAGTGTGGCTGCCAACGTGGTCTTGCCCGTGCTTTCTGCGCCCAGCAGTGCGATGCGCAGCGCCTGCTCAGCCATGCCGCAATTGAGCCTGTAACCGACTCTGCAAGCGCAACTGCCGCCGCCAGGCTTGCCAACCGGCGACGGCCAGCACGGCAAACACGGCGTACAGCGCCACCGTCAGCCACAGCCCCTTGTGCGCAAAGAGCGCGATGCTAAACAGGTTCACCGCCACCCACACGGCCCAGTTCTCGAGGTATTTGCGGCCCAGCAGATACTGCCCGGTCAGGCTGGCCACGGTGGGCAGTGCGTCCAGGTAGGGCACGTCGCTGTCGGTCACGCGCTGCAGCAACAAGCCCAGCAACGGCCAGGCGGCCAGCGTAGCCGCGGCTGCCAGCATGCGCTGGCGGGGCGTCAACACCTGCACCTGCAAGGGCTTGCCGTCGGCGCCACGACCGCGCAGCCACTGCCACCAGCCCCAGAAAGCCATCGCGATGAAGACGAACTGCAGGCTGGCCTCACCGTAGAGCTTGCTGTCGGCAAAGATCTTGGCGTACATCAGGCTGCTGACGATGGCCAGCGGCCAGCCTACCGGATGGATGCGCAGATTGGCCAGCACCATAGCCACGGCGATGAGCGACGCCACCAACTCCAGCCCGGTGAAATTCACGCGCTTTTCACGGCTTGCGCGAACTGACCTGAACCAGGATTTCATTGGGCTTGACCATGCCCAACTCAGCGCGCGCCTTCTCCTCCACCATTTCGAGGCCTTCGCGCAGATCGACCACTTCGGCCGCCGCACGGGCGTTGCGTGCGCGGGCCTCGTCGTTGGCCGCGCGCTGCGCGACCAGCTGCTTGCGCAAGGTCATGACGTAGGGCAGGTTGCCCTTGCCGAACCACAGATCTGCCTGCACCAGCAACAGCAGCGCGGCAATGACGGCAGTGGCCCAACGCATGACGGCAAGCGCCTGGGCTTACTTGAGGTTGTAGAAGGCCGCGCGGCCCGGGTAGCTGGCGATGTCACCCAGGTCTTCCTCGATGCGCAGCAACTGGTTGTACTTGGCCATGCGGTCGGAACGGCTCATCGAACCGGTCTTGATCTGGCCGGCGTTGGTGCCCACCGCAATGTCGGCGATGGTGCTGTCTTCAGTCTCGCCGCTGCGATGGCTGATGACGTTGGTCCAGCCCGCGCGCTTGGCCATTTCGATGGCCGAGAAGGTTTCGCTCAGCGTGCCGATCTGGTTGATCTTGATCAGGATGGAATTTGCCACGCCTTCCTTGATGCCGCGTTCCAGGATCTTGGTGTTGGTGACGAAGAGGTCGTCGCCCACCAATTGCACCTTCTTGCCCAGGCGGTCGTTCAGGTGCTTCCAGCCCTCCCAGTCGCCCTCGTGCATGCCGTCTTCGATGCTGATGATCGGGTACTTGTCGACCCAGGTCGCCAGGATGTCGGTCCACTCGGGTGCACTCAGCTGCAGGCCTTCGCTGGCCAGGTGGTAGACCTTCGAACCGTTGGGGCCGTCCTTGTAGAACTCGCTGGCCGCGCAGTCCAGGCCCAGCGCGATCTGCTCACCGGCCACGTAACCGGCCTTGTCGATGGCTTCCAGGATCATCTGGATGGCCGCCTCGTGGCTGGCCACGTTGGGCGCAAAGCCGCCTTCGTCGCCCACCGCCGTGGTCATGCCCTTGGCGTCGATGATCTGCTTCAGCGCGTGGAAAACCTCGGCGCCGTAGCGCACCGCCTCGCGGAACGACGGCGCACCCACCGGGATGATCATCAGCTCTTGCAGGTCGAGGTTGTTGTTGGCGTGGGCGCCACCGTTGATGACGTTCATCATCGGCACCGGCAGGCTCATACGGCCCATGCCGCCGAAATAGCGGTACAGCGGCAGGCCCGATTCTTCAGCCGCCGCACGGGCCACGGCCATGCTCACGGCCAGCGTGGCGTTGGCGCCCAGCCGGCTCTTGTTCTCGGTGCCGTCCAGCTCGATCAGTGTCTTGTCCAGGAAGGCCTGCTCGGAAGCGTCCAACCCCAGCACCGATTCGCTGATCTCGGTGTTGATGTGTTCGACAGCCTTCAGCACGCCCTTGCCGCCGTAGCGCTTCTTGTCGCCGTCACGCAGCTCGATGGCTTCACGGCTGCCGGTTGAAGCACCTGACGGCACGGCCGCGCGGCCCATGGTGCCGCTTTCCAGCAGCACGTCACATTCGACGGTGGGGTTACCGCGGCTGTCGAGAATTTCCCGGCCGACGATGTCAACGATGGCGCTCATACGATTCCTCAGGTTGCTTGATATTTGCTTTTGCGGCGGCGTTCAGACCGGTGGTGCGTCCAGGCCTTCGACCAGCACCATGTTGAAACAGGCCGTCGCACCGTGGCGCAGGGCGCGGGCTGCGACATAGCCGGGGCTGTCGTACAAGGCCTGGCCCTGCTCGAAACTGGCGAAGCGGATCACCGTCATCCGCGGCGGTGTCCAGTCGCCTTCGAGCACCACGCTGCGGCCGCCGCGCACCAGGTATTCGCCACCGAAGGCCTGCACCACAGCCGGCGCGGCGGCCATGTAGGCCTTGAACTGTTCCGGGTCCGTGACTTGCGATTCGACGATCAAATAGGCGGCGGGCATGGGGTGTCTTTCAGCAGGAGAAATCGTTTTCCAGCAGCGGCTGCTGCTTGATGACGCGGTCCAGCGCCAGCAGTTGTTCCAGTAGCGCCTTCATGTGCTTCAGCGGCACGGCGTTGGGGCCGTCGCTCATCGCATTCGCCGGGTCGGGGTGCGTTTCCATGAACACACCCGCCACGCCCACGGCAATGGCCGCGCGGGCCAGCACCGGCACGAATTCGCGCTGGCCGCCGGAACTGGTGCCCTGGCCGCCGGGCAACTGCACGCTGTGCGTCGCGTCGAAGACCACTGGCGCGTTCGTCTCGCGCATGATGGCCAGGCTGCGCATGTCGGACACGAGGTTGTTGTAGCCGAAGCTCACGCCGCGTTCGCAGGCCATGAAGACGTCGTCGGGCAGGCCTTTTTCGCGCGCCGCGGCGCGGGCTTTCTCGATCACGTTCTTCATGTCGTGGGGCGCCAGGAACTGCCCCTTCTTGATGTTCGCCGGCTTGCCGCATTGCGCCACCGCGCGGATGAAATCGGTCTGGCGGCACAGGAAGGCCGGCGTCTGCAGCACATCGACCACCGCGGCGACGGCGGCGATTTGCGATTCGTCGTGCACGTCGGTCAAGATGGGCACCGCCAATTCGCGTTTCACCTTGGCCAGTATTTCCAGCCCGCGTTCCATGCCCGGGCCGCGAAAGGTGGTGCCACTGCTGCGGTTGGCCTTGTCGTAACTGCTCTTGAAAATGAACGGTATGCCCAAGGCGCCGGTCACTTCCTTCAATTGGCCGGCCACGTCCATCTGCAGCTGTTCGCTTTCGACCACGCAGGGCCCGGCGATCAAGAAGAAAGGCCGACTCAAGCCGACGTCGTATCCGCAAAGCTTCATCGGAGCATCCTCAGGCGGCTTGCTGCTGGTGGTCGAGCGCAGCCTTCACAAAGCTGCTGAAAAGCGGGTGGCCGCCCCAGGGCGTACTCTTGAATTCAGGGTGGAATTGCACGCCCATGAACCACGGGTGCACGCTTTGCGGCAATTCGACGATTTCAGTCAGTCGTTCGCTTTGCGTCAATGCAGAAATGACCAGACCAGCCTGCTGCAAACGCTCGAGGTAATTCACATTGGCCTCGTAACGGTGGCGGTGGCGTTCGGTGACGACAGGGCCGTAGATCTGGTGCGCCAGCGTGCCGGCTTTGACGTCACTGCTCTGCGCGCCCAAGCGCATCGTGCCGCCCAGGTCGGAGCTGGCGTTGCGCTTCTGGATGCTGCCATCGCGGTCTTGCCATTCCTCGATCAGCGCAATCACGGGGTTGGGGCTTTCGGGGTCGAATTCGGTGCTGTTGGCGTCGGCCAAACCGGCCATGTGCCGCGCGTATTCGATGGTGGCCACCTGCATGCCCAGACAGATGCCCAGGTAGGGCACCCGGTGTTCGCGGGCGTATTGCGCGGCGACGATCTTGCCTTCGATGCCGCGTTTGCCGAAGCCTCCCGGCACCAGGATGGCGTCGAAGGCCGCCAGTTGGCCGGCTGTCGCCTGCGTCAGTGTTTCGGCATCGACGTACTCGATCTGCACCTTGGCGTGGTTGTGGATGCCGGCGTGACGCAGCGCTTCGTTCAGCGATTTGTAGCTGTCCGACAGGTCGGTGTACTTGCCGGCCATCGCGATGCGCACGGTGTGCTGCGGGTGTTCCACCTCGTGCACCAGCGCGTCCCAGCGGCGCAGGTCGGCCGGCTTGGTCAGTAGCTGCAGCTTCATGCAGATCATCTCGTCCAGGCCCTGCTCGTGGAGCATGCGGGGCACCTTGTAGATGGAGTCCACGTCCCACATGCTGATCACGCCGTGCAATTGCACATTCGTGAACAGGCTGATCTTGTCGCGCTCGTCGTCGGGTATGGCGCGGTCGGCGCGGCACAGCAGCACGTCGGGCTGTATGCCGATCTCGCGCATCTTTTGCACCGTGTGCTGGGTCGGCTTGGTCTTCAGTTCGCCGGCGGTGGCAATCCATGGCACGTAGGTCAGGTGCACGAAGGCGCTGTTGGTCGGGCCCATCTTCAGGGCCATCTGGCGCACGGCTTCCAGGAAGGGCAGGCTTTCGATGTCGCCCACGGTGCCGCCGATCTCCACGATGGCCACGTCGAGTTCGGCAGAGCTTGTGGATGACGCGCCGCGCTTCACGAAAGCCTGGATTTCGTTGGTGACGTGCGGGATGACCTGCACCGTCTTGCCCAGGTAGTCGCCGCGGCGCTCCTTCTCCAGCACGGTCTTGTAGATCTGGCCGGCGGTGAAGTTGTTGGCCTTCTTCATCCGCGTGGTGATGAAGCGTTCGTAGTGGCCCAGGTCGAGGTCGGTTTCGGCGCCGTCGTCGGTGACGAAAACCTCACCGTGCTGGAAGGGGCTCATCGTGCCTGGGTCCACGTTGAGGTACGGGTCGAGCTTGATCAGGGTGACTTTGAGGCCGCGGGACTCCAGGATGGCTGCCAGCGATGCCGCTGCAATGCCCTTGCCCAAGGAGGAAACCACGCCGCCGGTCACGAAAATGAACTTGGTCATTGCGTGCAGCACCAGCGGCGTAGCGCGGTGCTGTGTTGGGAAAGCGTGAGTATATCGGCGGGGGTCCGCGCGGCCGCCGCCTCCGGCAGGCTCAGCGTGCTGGGATACCATCGCGCCCGCTTGCACCAGGTGCCTGTCGTCCACGTTCAAGGGCGGCGGGTTAAACGGGAAGCCGGTGAGCAGCCGGGGCGCCATCCAAGGCCCCTGCTGCGATTCCGGCGCTGCCCCCGCAACGGTCAGCGAGGAGCGTGCTGCACGACAAGCCACTGGTTCAGCTGAACTGGGAAGGCGCAGCAGGCCCCCGGGCTGGGTTCACACCCAACTCGGTACTCGCGAGCCCGGATACCGGCCTGGTGCGATGAGAGCCGGTATCGCGGAGGGCGGTTCAGGTGCAAAGGCTGCCGCCCTGCGTGCGCTTTTGTGCCCGTGCCTGCACCACCTGAGACCCGGCGTTGTTCACACTGTGCCGCACGGGGTGTGTGGCTGGAGTCTTCGCCTTGAATCCGATCCTGTTTCGCCGTGCCCACGCTGGTGCGCCGGCTGCTTTTTCCTTGTCTGTCGCCGCCATCGCCGCCATCGCGGCCATCGCAACTCCGGCCGGGGCGCAAACCGCCGCCGAACGCATCAGCGTCACCGCTACCCGCGTGCCCACGCGGGTCAGCGACGTGGTGGCCGACATCACCGTCATCGACCGCGAGCAACTCGACCGCGCCGCCGGCCGCACCTTGGTCGAATTGCTGTCGCAGCAACCCGGCCTGCAGTTCAGCAGCAACGGCGGCCTGGGCAAGAGCAGCTCGCTGTACATCCGTGGCCTGGAAGCGCGCCATACGCTGCTGCTGGTGGACGGCGTGCGCCTGTATTCGGCCACGCTGGGCACGCCTTCCTTCGACAACCTGCCGCTGGAAGCGATAGACCGCATCGAGATCGTGCGCGGCCCGATGTCGGCGGTGTACGGCAGCGGCGCGGTGGGCGGCGTGGTGCAGATCTTCACGCGCAGCGGCGCACAGGGCTTGACGGCCAACGCCAAGGCCGTGCTGGGCACGCATGACTTTGCGCAGACCAGCGCCGGCGTGGCGTTCGGCAACAACACCTTCAGTGCCGCCGCCCAGGTGCAGCACGTGGACGACAAGGGCTTTTCTGCCACCAACGCCAACGTGCCCTTCGGCAGCTACAACCCCGACCGCGACGGCTTCCGCCAGACCGGCGGCAGCCTGCGCCTGGGCTGGAAGCCGCTGGCCGGTTGGGACGTGAGCGCGCTGGCGCTGCAGTCCAAAGGCGTCACTGGCCTGGACGACGGTGCCCCTGGCGAAGCGCGCGCCGAACTGGAAAACCGCGTGGCTTCGTTGGCCGTGCGCGGGGAGATGTTGAGGGGGTGGACCACGCGCCTCAGCGCCGCCCAGTCCGTTGACATCTACAACACCTTGTCCAGCGCCAGCGCCTTTTCCACGCTGGGCGCCATCCAGTCGCAAATCCAGCAGACCAGCTGGGAAAACACCATGGCCACGCCGATCGGCACGGCACTGGTGTTGGTAGAACGCCAGCAGGAAACCGCCAGCCGGGCGGGCGCGTCTTTCAGCGTCAGCGACCGCCGCATCGACGGCCTTGCGTTGGGCTTGAACGGCGCAGCGGCCGGGCGGGCGTGGCAGGCCAGCGTGCGGCGCGACCGCAATTCGCAATTCGGCGGCAACACCAGCGGCGCGCTGGGTTATGCCGTCGCCGTGTTGCCCGCGTTGCGGGTGGGCGGCAGCCTGGCCAAGAGCTTTGTCGCACCCAGCTTCAACCAGCTCTACTACCCCGGTTTCGGCAACCCGCTGCTGTTGCCTGAAGAAGGCCGGCACGCTGAGCTGAACCTGCGTTGGACGTTGGGCCAACAGGCCTTCAAGCTGGCCGCCTACCGCAACGGCTACCGTGGCTACATCAGCAGCGGCCCGGCGCCGGTGAACCTGCCTTATGCGCAGATCAACGGCGTGACGCTGGGCTACGAAAGCCAGTGGCGCGACGTGGCGCTGACCGCTTCGTACGACCACGTGGACCCGCGCAACACCACCGAGGGCAATGCCAACAACGGCAAGCTACTGCCGCGCCGCGCCCCGAACGCCGCTCGCCTGGGCGCCGACTGGGCGGCTGGCGTGTGGAGCGCCGGCGCCACCGTGGCGGGCTTTTCCAGCCGCTACGACAACACCGCCAACAGCGCCCGCCTGGGTGGCTACGGCACGCTGGACTTGCGCGGCGAATGGACACTCAGCCGCGAGCTGAAGCTGGGCTTGAAGTTGAACAACGTGGCCGACAAGGTGTACGTCACGGCGCTGGGCTACAACCAACCCGGCCGCGAGGCTTTCGTCTCGCTGCGCTGGGCGCTGCGCTGAAAGCAGCGGGCCGCACGCCATGGCACACCAGCTGATCCTGGGTGGCGCGCGCAGCGGCAAGTCGCGCGCCGCCGAAGCGCGTGCCGCAGCTGGGTTGCCTGGAATTGCAAGGCGCGGACATCTCAATGAACCTGCCCCGAAACGTGCGCAATGAAACTCCGCTTGAAGTTGTTTTGGGTGCTGGCCGGCCTGTGTGCCAGCGCAGCCTCGCAAGCGGTCATCGTGCTGGACGACGACCGCGGCCGCCGTGTCGAACTGCCGGCGCCGCCGCAGCGCATCGTGTCGCTGTTGCCGTCGCTGACCGAGACGGTTTGCGCGCTGCAGGCCTGCAGCAGGCTGGTCGGCACCGACCGCTTTTCGAATTACCCGGCCAGCGTGCTGGCGTTGCCCAAACTTGGCGGGCTGGAAGACACGCAGGTCGAACGCATCGTGGCGCTGAAGCCCGACCTGGTGCTGGCGGCCGGTTCGTCGCGCGCCATCGACCGCCTGGAAGCGCTGGGCCTGCGCGTGGTGGCGCTGGAACCCAAGAGCCTGCAGGACACCGAACGCGTCATCGGCAAGGTGGCGCACGCGCTGGGCGATGCGCCGGCCGGCCCGGCGCTGTGGCGCAGCCTGCAGGCGCGCGTTACGGCAGCGGCGGCGCGTGTGCCGGCGGGCTTGCGCGGGCAGAAGGTGTATTTCGAAGTCGCTTCGGCGCCGTATGCGGCCGGTGAGTCTTCTTTCATCGGAGAAAACCTGGCGCGGCTGGGCATGGGCAATGTGGTGCCGGCGGCGCTGGGGCCGTTTCCCAAGTTGAACCCCGAGTTCGTGGTGCGGGCCCAGCCCGACCTGATCATGGCCACCAGCAAGGCGTTGGCCGACATGCCGGCACGCCCCGGCTGGAACACGCTGCGTGCGCTGCGCGAGCAGCGCCATTGCGGCTTTCCCGGCGAACGCTGGGACGTGCTGGTGCGCCCCGGCCCGCGCCTGGCCGAAGCGGCTGAACTGATGGCCGACTGCTTGGTGGGCCTGGGCGCACGATGAAGCGCCTGGCCAGCCCCCACGGTCTGGCGGCGGCGCTGCTGTTGCTGGCCGCTGTGCTTTGCTTGCTGGGTCTGGCGGCGGGCAGCGAAGGCTGGTCCTTTGCGTGGGCGCAGGAATGGGATTTGATCGCCGCCATCCGCGCGCCGCGCACGGTGGGCGCCTTGTTGACGGGCGCGCTGCTGGGCCTGGCCGGTGCCATCGCGCAGGGGCTTTTTCGCAACCCGCTGGCCGACCCGTATTTGCTGGGTTCTGCCGCCGGTGCCGGCTTGGGCGTGGTGCTGGTGCTGGCGGCGGGCGGCCTGCTGGGCCAGCGCATCGGCCTGGCCACGGCCGACGTGCTGATGCGCCTGGGCCTGGTCGGCGCGGCCTTTGTCGGCGCCTTGGGCGGCGTCAGCCTGACGCTGCTGCTGGCCCGGGGCACGGCGCGGCCAATGGTCATGCTGCTGGCTGGCGTGGTGGTGGGTATCTTGCTGTCGTCGGTGAGTGAACTGGTCACGCTGGCCTCGCCCGAGGCGCTGCGCGGCAAACAGATGTTCATGCTGGGCACCACCTCTTTTCTGGGCTGGACCAGCGTGGCCGTGCTGGCCGGCACGCTGGCCGTGGTGCTGCCGCTGGCCCTGCGTTTTGCCCGCGCGCTGGACGCCCTGGTGCTGGGCGAAGCCAGCGCCGCCAGCCTGGGCCTGAAGCTGCCGCGCGTGCGCTTGCTGCTGGTGGTGCTGATGGCGCTGGCCACCGGCACTTCAGTGGCGCAGGCCGGCTTGGTGGCCTTTGTGGGACTGGTGTCGCCACACATCGTGCGCCGCCTGGTGGTGGTCACGCATGGGCCGTTGCTGGCGCTGTCGGCGCTGGCCGGCGCGGTGCTATTGCTGGGGGCCGACGTGGCCGCGCGCAATGTCATCGCGCCGCAGGAATTGCCGGTAGGGCTGTTGACGGCGGTGCTGGGCGGGGCGTACTTGCTGGCGCTGCTGCGGCGGCGAGGTGGGCTGTGAGGGCGGCTGCTCCCCAGACTGCTGTGCCGCTGCAGGCCGAAGGTTTGCGCCTGCGGCTGGGCGCCAATCAGGCGGTGGACGGGGTGTCGATCCGCCTGCACGCCGGCCAGTGGGCGGCTATCGTCGGCCCGAACGGTGCGGGCAAAAGCACGCTGCTGTCGCTGCTGGCCGGATTGCGCGCGCCCGACGCCGGCCAGGTGCACCTGCAAGGCCGTTCACTGGCCACGCTGCCCGCGCGTGAACGTGCACGCGGCTTGGCCTGGCTGTCGCAGCAAGGCGAATCCGAAGGCGAGATTGCCGCCCGCGACGTGGTGCGCCTGGGCCGCTTGCCGCGCCACGGTTTGTTCGGCGCGCCCGACGCCGCCGACGAAGCCGCCGTGGACCGCGCCCTGGCCGAAACCGAAGCCACGGCTTTTGCGGCACGGCGTTTGAGCGAACTGTCGGGCGGTGAACGCCAGCGCGTGCTGCTGGCCCGCGCGCTGGCCGTTGAAGCGCCCGTGCTGCTGCTGGACGAACCCACCACCCACCTGGACGCCCCGCACCAGCGCGCGCTGTTGCGCGGCCTGGCTGCCCGAGCGCGCAATGGCGCGGCCGTGGCCGCCGTGCTGCACGACCTGACGCTGGCCCTGGCCGCCGACCGCGTGCTGGTGATGGCCGCCGGCCGGATCAAAGCCGACGGCCCGCCGGCCGACGCCGCACTGCGCGCCGCGTTGATCCACGTCTTCGACCACGCCTTCAGCATCGAAGCCGTGGCCACCGCCGCCGGCCCGCGCTGGGTGGCGGTGCCCGCGCTTTGACCTTCTGAATCCTGGAGACCCCGCTTGCAGATCGAAGCCCCACCCGTCAACTGCGACAACATCAAAGCCACAGGCGAATGGCGCGGCCTGCTCATCGTTCACACCGGCAAGGGCAAGGCCGTAAAGATTGACCAGTTCATGCGAGTGCCCAGCGCACGCTTCGGTGAACACCGCGTCTTCGAACAACTGGGCGTGCCCATCGAAGGCCTGGGCAACGGCTTCAGCTGGAAGGGGCATGACCTGGGACATTCCGCGCAGCTGGCGCGCAACGGACGCTGTTGCAGCGCTGGCTGGTCGGTGGCTGAATCGGGTAGATAACGCAAAAAATGAGTGCCACCACACCGATCCCGTCCACCCGGCGCAGCGGCCCGCAACGCATCGTCTGCCTGACCGAAGAAACCACCGAGTGGCTGTACCTGCTGGGTGAAGAAGACCGCATCGTCGGCATCAGCGGCTACACCGTGCGGCCGCGCCGCGCGCGCCAGGAAAAGCCCCGCGTCAGCGCTTTTCTGGACGGCAGGATCGACCAGATCGTGGCCCTGCAGCCTGATCTGGTGATCGGCTTTTCCGACATGCAGGCCGCGCTGGCCGACAAGCTGATACGCGTCGGGCTGAACGTCTTCATCACCAACCAGCGCAGCGTGGCGCAGATCTTCGACACCATGCGCCTGGTGGCCGGGCTGGTGGGTGCGCAAGACCGCGCCGAAGCGTGGATCAGCGCCTGCCAGTTGCGCCACGCCGAGATCGCCGCCATGGCTGCCACCTGGTCGCGCCGGCCGCGCGTGTACTTCGAGGAATGGGACGAGCCGATGATCAGCGCCATCCAGTGGGTCAGCGAGCTGATCACGGTGGCCGGTGGCGACGATGTCTTCCCCGAACGCGCGCTGATGAGCCTGGGCCGCGACCGCGTGCTGGCCGACGTGCTGGAGCCCGCACGCCGCGCGCCCGATCTCATCGTCGGCTCTTGGTGCGGCAAGAAGTTCAGGCCTGAAAAAGTCGCCGCACGCAGCGGCTGGGCCGATGTGCCGGCGGTGCGCGAAGGGCGCGTGCACGAGATCAAGTCCTGCGACATCCTGCAGCCCGGCCCGGCCGCGCTGACCGACGGGCTGGCGCAACTCCACGCACACTGCGCCGCCTGGGCGCAGGCTCAACACGACCGCACTGCCTGCGTGCAGGCTACGAAGAACACCTGATGATCGACATCCAAGCCCCCGTGCTGACGGCCCGCGTGCAGCACCGCATCGACCACAAAACCAAGCCGCTGGGCGCCCTGGGCCGCATCGAGGCACTGGCCCTGCAACTGGCGCTGGTGCAGGGCACCGAAGCGCCGAAGTTGCTGCAGCCGCAACTGCTGGTGTTTGCGGCCGACCACGGCATTGCCGCACAAGACGTCAGCGCTTTTCCGCAAGCGGTGACCGTGCAGATGGTGGCCAACATGCTGGCCGGCGGCGCAGCCGTTTCGGTGCTGGCGCGACAGCATGGCTTGGCGCTGACGGTGGTGGACTGCGGCGTGGCCGCCGACATCGCACCGCAGCCCGGCCTGCACGTGGCCAAGGTGCGCGCCGGCACGGCCGACAGCAGCACCGGCCCGGCAATGACGACGGCCGAATGCGCAGCCGCCATTTCAAACGGCCGCGCGCTGCTGCACAGCCTGCCGGGCAACGCGCTGCTGCTGGGCGAAATGGGCATCGCCAACACCTCGGCGGCGGCCTTGCTGATGGCGCGTTTGACCGGCCTGCCGCTGACGTCCTGCGTGGGTCGTGGCACCGGGCTGGACGACGCCGGCCTGCGCCACAAGCAAACCGTGCTGCAACGCGCGCTGGACTTGCATGCGGCCGCCACCGAGCCGCTGGACGCGCTGGCGGCCTTGGGCGGGCTGGAGATCGCCACCATGGTGGGCGCTGTGCTGCAAGCGGCCGAAGAGCGCCGGCTGGTTGTCGTCGATGGCTTCATCACCACGGCCGCCGTGGCGGTGGCCGCCGCGCTGCAGCCGCCGGTGCTGCAACGCTGCGTTTTCGCCCATGGTTCGGCCGAAAACGGCCACGCGCGCTGGCTGCTGAACTTGGGCGCGCGGCCGCTGCTGGACCTGGGCTTGCGCTTGGGCGAAGGTTCGGGTGCGGCGCTGGCCTGGCCGGTGCTGAAATCGGCTGAACTGCTGTTGGCCGAGATGGCCAGTTTTGAGTCGGCCGGTGTTTCGAACCGCGATGCAGGGTGAGCGCGGACGGCAGCGGGCTGGACGGCAGGGGGCCTGATCCACGTGGGGTCTGAACTGCGCCTTTTCCTCGTCGCCCTGCAGTTCCTGACGCGGGTGCCGGTGCCTGCAAGCATGGGCTGGAACCCGCAATGGCTGCACCAAAGCGCGCGGCACTTTCCCGGCGTGGGCGCACTGGTGGGCGGGGTGGCGGCCGTGGTGTTGTGGGCCGCCGCGCACTGGTTCAGCGCCCCGGTGGCGGTGCTGCTGAGCATGGCCGCCACCGTCTGGTTGACCGGTGCCTTCCACGAAGACGGCCTGGCCGACACCTGCGACGGCCTGGGCGGCGCCGTTACCCGCGAGCGGGCCCTGGCCATCATGAAAGATTCCCGCCTGGGCACCTACGGCGCGGTGGGTTTGTTGCTGGTGCTGGCGCTGAAAGCCGCCGCGCTGCACAGCCTGGCCACGCGCGACCTGGCCATCACTCTGGCCACGCTGCCGCTGGCCCACGCCGCTTCACGCGCGGGCACCGTGGCGCTGCTGCGCTACATGCCCTACGGCGGCGACATCGAACACGCCAAGGCCAAACCGATGGCGCAGCAGATCAGCGGCACCACCTTTGCCATCGCCGGGCTGTGGCTGGTGGTGGTGGCTGCGTTGGCGGTGAACTTCATGCCGGCTGCGGCATTGGCGGCAGCCGGCGTGGCCGTCGTGCTGGTGGCGCTGTGGATGGCGCGCTGGCTGCAGCAGCGCCTGGGCGGCTACACCGGCGACGGCCTGGGCGCCACGCAGCAGTTCAGTGAACTGGCTGTCTACCTGGCAGTGGCGGCGGCGCTGGCGCAGGCATGACAGCGCCCCCATGGCCCCCATTGCCCGCATTGCCCGCATTGCCCGCATGGCCCGCGCCGCCCCCGCTGTTGTGGTGCTGGCGCCACCCGCGCGCGCAGGGCGCCGCCGGCCGCTGCATCGGCCGCACCGATCTGGCGGTCAACCCGCGCAAGGCCAAGCGCCTGGCCCACCGCATCCGCCAGTGCGCGCGCCGCCACGGCCTGCCGCAGGCGGTGTGCGTGTCGCCGCTGCGCCGCGCGCGCGACGTGGGCCGCTGGCTGGCGCGCTGGGGTTGGCAGGTGCAGGTGAACCCGCTGCTGGCCGAGGTGGACTTCGGCCGCTGGGACGGTCTGCGGTGGGCCGACATCGCGCCCGCTGAAGTCGGCGCCTGGGCCGACGACCTGCTGCACCACGCACCGGGCGGCGGTGAATCGGTGGCCGACGTGGCGCGGCGGGTGCGGGCCTTCGTGGACAGCGGCAACAGCGGCAACAGCGGCAACAGCGGCAACAGCAGCAACAGCAGCAACAGCAGCAACAGCGGCGGCCCGCGCCTGATCGTCGGCCACGGCGGCTGGATCAACACTCTGCTGCACGTGGCGCCCGGCTGCACCGCCATCGCCGCCGCGCACTGGCCCGCGCCGCCGCCGCACGGCGCCTTGCGCTGCTGGCCAGCGGCCACCCCGGCCAGCCACTGAGCCTACGCAGCACGCGTTTGAATCGCTCCTTTTTGCCGTCTGTCGCAAGCGCCTCGCGGCGCGGGGTGAGGGCGCCGATCATTCCTCCATCGCACCACCCACTGTTCATCACCCACCGCCCCGGACAACACCATGCACAAGCCCCTGACGCCCCTGACCCAACGCCTGTTTTCCCTGTCACTGTCCTTCGTCATGACGTTGGCCCTGCTGGGCAGCGTCAGTGAACTTTTCGTGGGCGGGCAAGCCCAGCAAGCCAACCTGGCGCAGCACGGCACACCCACCGCGTCGCGCGCCTGATCGCCCTTTTCGCCTGACCCATGCTCGCCTTCTTCGCCTGGTCGGCACCACCGGTGAAGCCGCCTTCGCGCTGCTGCGTGGCGTGCTGATGCTGCTGGTGCGCCTGCTCGGCGGGAGCCACTGAAGCCCCAGGCTGTGGATGCCAGAATGACCTGAACCGACACCGTCGGCAGGGGGGTTTGGTATGACGATGGGAAGGCGGCGCGCGCCATGATGAAGATGCTGTTGTGGCTGCTGACGGGCCTGAAGTTCAGCAAGGTGCTGCTCTCGGGCGGCACCATGCTGATTTCGCTGGTGGCCTACAGCTGGGTCTTCGGCTGGAAGTACGCCGCCGGCTTCGTCTTGCTGCTATTCGTGCACGAGATGGGCCACTACATCGCCGCCCGCCAGCGCGGCCTGGCGGTGGGCCTGCCCACCTTCATCCCCTTCCTGGGTGCCTGGATCAACATGAAGGACCTGCCGCACGACGCCGAGACCGAGGCCTATGTCGGCCTGGGCGGCCCGCTGCTGGGCACGGTGGGCGCCATCGCCGTCTATTTCTGGGCTCGCGAGACGGGTACCAACTGGCTGCTGGCGGTGGCCTATTCCGGCTTCTTCCTGAACCTGTTCAACCTGATCCCGATTTCGCCTTTCGACGGCGGCCGCATTACCGCGGTGCTGAGCCCGCGCATCTGGCTGTTGGGTGTGCCGGTGTTGCTGGCGCTGTTCTGGTGGCGGCCCAGCCCGCTGCTGCTGCTGATGGCCCTGCTGGCGGCACCACAGGCGTGGCAGGCCTGGACGTGGCGCGGCGACAACCCGCTGGCGTCGACCTATTACGCCGTGCCCACCGCCAAGAAGTGGGAGTACGGTCTGATCTATATCGGCTTGGCCGGCTTTCTGGCCGTGATGGCCCACGACACCCACGTGCTGCTGGAAGTGCAGCGCTGACGCAGGTCAAATCCGGCGCGGCTGGGGGGCAATACACTGGGCCTCGCCATGCATCGCCCGTCACGCTTTCATCGCAGTCTGACCGCTTTGCTGGCGGTTCTGGCGCTGCTGTGGTCGCAGCTGGCGCTGGCGGTCTATGTCTGCCCGGGGGTCGGCGTCAGGACAGGCGCACCGACGATGGTCGAGCGCATGGCCGCAGGCGAGCCTTGCGATGGCATCGCCGACTCGGTCGTGACCGGCCAGACTGCACAGACTGCACAGACCGCGCTTTGCCACCAGCATTGCACCAACGCGCCACAGTCGGCTGGCACCCCGCAGCCGCCGCTGCCGACCTTGCCGGTGCTGGTGCAGGCCTGGCCGGTGCCGCAGTCGCTTGCGCCTGTGGTGTCAGCGCCGGATGCCCTGCCCGCTGCGCACAAGGCGGGGACGGTGGCGCCCAGGCCACCGCCGAACCCGTTGTTCCTGGCCTCGCTGAGGGTGCGGGTCTGACCTTGCGTTGACCGATCTGCGCTGGCGCGGGCTTGTTGCCGCGCAGGTCTGCGCAGCCTGCACCGTCAACGGAGTTCCCATGCCCACACACGCCCCGCGCGTGGCCGCACCCGCCGCCGCGCTGACATTCACGTTGCTCATTGCGTTCAGCCTGGCCTTTGTGCCAGGCGTTGCCGAGGCCGCCCCGCTGACTTTCGACGCCGCGCTGGTCCTGGCCGAACAGCATTCAGCCAGCGCGCAGGCGGCCAGAGCAGGCCTGGCCAGCGCGCGGGAAGCGTCATCAGCAGCCGGCCAGTTCGCCGACCCGGTGCTGCGCCTGAGCGTCGAGAACCTGCCCATCGCCGGTGCCGAGCGCTACAGCGCCGCGCGCGACCCGCAGACGATGAAGCGCGTGGGCATCAGCCAGGAATGGCTGTCGGGTGACAAGCGGGCCGCGCGTCGCGCCGCGGCCGAACGCACCGTCGCGCGTGCAGCAGTGCAACTGCGCATCGCCACCGCTGACGCGCGCCTGCAGGCGGCGCTGGTCTACGCCGAAGCGGGGTACGCGGCGCAGGCGCTGCAGTTCACCGCCTTGACCGAGCGCACCTGGCGCGAGGAACACGAAGCCGCCCGCGCCCGGATGGCCGGAGGCACCGGCGGCAGCCTCGACGTACTGGCTCTGGCCGCTGCCCGCGCTGGGGTCGAGGATGAAGCAGCCGAGTTGCGCCAGCAGCAGCGTGCTGCCGGCCTGGCCTTGCAGCGCTGGGTGGGTTTGCCACTGGATGAACTGGCGCCGCTGCCGGTGTGGCCCGTGCCCAGCGAGCAGGCCTACGTGCAGGGCCACCCCGCCGTGCGGGCCTTGCAAGGCGATGCCGACGTGGCCCGCGAGGCTGCTGCGGTGGCCGCCAGCGAGCGCTCCGCGAACTGGATGTGGGAGGTTTCGGTCGGCCAGCGCACGCGCTACGCCGACATGGTGTCGGTGGGCGTCAGCATCCCGCTGCCGGTTGACCGCGAACAGCGGCAAGACCGCGAAACCGCCGCCCGGCTGGCGCAGGCCGACAAGGTCGATGCCGAACGGGCTGAGGCCGAGCGCGCGGCCACTGCCGAATACCTGACGTTGCGCAGCGACAGCGCCAGCCTGCTGGCGCGCATCGAAGCGCTGCGGCGGGGTGCGCTGCTGCTCGTGCAACAGCGCAGCGCCGCCGCGCTGGCTGCCTACCGCGCCAACCAGGCGCCGCTGGCCAGCGTGTTCGAAGCCCGGCGGGCCGACATCGACATGCAGCGCAAGCTGCTCGGCCTGCAACGCGAACTCACCCGCATCCACATCCAGCTGGCCTTTAAGCCGGTGCACAGCACCGGCGTGCTGATCGGAGCCGCACCATGAAGCGCACCCACCTCATCGCAGCCCTGTGCGCTGTTGGCGCAGTGCTGGTGGCAGCCGGTTTCATGCTGGGCCGTTCATTGCCCGGCGGCGCCGGCGCAGCGCCGGCAGGAGCACCCGCCACGGCTGCGTCCGTGGCCGGCTCCGCGCCCGCCGAACGCCAGGTGCTTTACTGGCACGACCCGATGACGCCCGGCGCGCGTTTCGACAAGCCCGGCAAGTCGCCGTTCATGGACATGGACCTGGTGCCGGTGTATGCGCAAAGCGCGGCGGCTGGCCTGGCCGGCAACGCGGGCGTGGCCATCAACGCCCAAGTGCAGCAGAACCTGGGTGTGCGCCTGGCGGCCGTGCGCCGTTCCGAGTTCGCCGCCTCTTTCGACGCCGTTGGATCGGTGCAGTTCGACGAGCGTCTCGTCGTGATCGTGCAAAGCCGTGTCGCCGGCTTTGTCGAACACCTGGCAGTGCGCGCGACGATGGAGCGCGTGCGCCCGGGTCAGGTGCTGGCCACTGTCTACGCGCCCGACTGGCTGGCGCCGCTGAACGAGCTGGCGGCGCTGCAGCGCGCCGGTGCATCGGCTGACCTGCTGGCCGCTGCTCGCGACCGCACGCGGGCCCTGTCGATCCCACCGGAGCTGCTGCGCCAGGTCGAACAGGGGCAGGTGCCTAACGCCAGATACGTGCTGACTGCCCCTGCGGGTGGCGTCGTTGCCGAACTGGCTGTGCGTGAGGGTGCCGCCGTGACGGCGGGCATGCCGCTGTTCCGCATCGCCGGTCTGGACAAGGTCTGGGCGGTGGTCGAGATCCCCGAAGCCCTGGCCCTGCGCTTCAAACGCGGGCAAGCGGTGCAGGGCAGCCTGCAGGCCGATCCGTCGCAGACCTTCACGGGTCAGCTAACCGAACTGCTGCCCGAGGTGAGCGCGACCACGCGCACGCTGAAGGCGCGGTTCGAGGTCGACAACCGCCAGGGCCTGCTGGTGCCCGGCATGCTGTTGCGCCTGCGGGTGCAAGGTGCCAAGGCGATGCGTCTGGTGGTGCCCTCCGAGGCGGTCATTCGCACCGGCCCGCGCTCCGTCGTACTGGTGCGCAACGGCAGCGGCCGCTTCGAAAGTCGCGAAGTGACGCTGGGTGTCGACGTCGGTGAAGACATCGAGGTGCTGCAAGGCCTGGCCGAAGGCGAACAGGTGGTGGCCAGCGGGCAGTTCCTGATCGACAGCGAAGCGCGGCTGCGCTCGGTGCTGAAATGATCGCCGCGCTGATCCGCTGGTCGGTCGGCAACCGCTTCCTGGTGCTGATGGCCACGGCCTTGCTGGTGGCCGCCGGGCTGTGGTCGCTGGCGCGCACGCCGCTGGACGCGCTGCCCGACCTGAGCGACACCCAGGTCATCATCCGCACGCCCTACCCGGGCAAAGCGCCGCAGGTGGTGGAAGACGCGGTGACCTACCCGCTGACAACCACGCTGCTCAGCGTGCCGGGCGCGCGCACGGTGCGCGGCTATTCCTTCTTCGGCGACTCCTTCGTCTACGTGCTTTTCGACGACAAGACCGACGCCTACTGGGCGCGCTCACGCGTGGTCGAGGTGCTGAGCCAGGTGCAAAGCCGCCTGCCGCCCGGCGCCAACCCGACACTCGGGCCTGACGCCACTGGCGTTGGCTGGGTCTACGAATACGCGCTGGTGGACCGCAGCGGCCGGCACGACCTGGGGCAGTTGCGCGCGCTGAACGACTGGTTCCTGAAGTTCGAATTGAAGACCGTGCCCGACGTGGCCGAGGTGGCCAGCATCGGTGGCATGGTGCGCCAGTTCCAGGTGCTGCTGGACCCTGACCGGCTGCGTGCGCTGGGCGTGCCGCAGGCCGTGGTGGTGGATGCCTTGCGCACCGCCAACCAGTCAGCCGGCGGTTCGGTGCTGGAACTGGGCGAGGCCGAATACATGGTCCGCTCGCGCGGCTATTTGCAAACGCTGGACGACTTCCGCAGCATCCCGTTGGCCCTAAGCGGCGCCACGCCGGTGCTGTTGCGCGACGTGGCCACGGTGCAGATCGGCCCCGAGATGCGGCGCGGCATCGCCGAGCTGGACGGCGAGGGCGAAGTCGCCGGTGGCGTCATCGTGATGCGCTCGGGCAAGAACGCGCGCAGCACCATCGCCGCCGTCAAGGCCAAGCTGAACGCGCTGCGGCCCGGCCTGCCGGCCGGGGTCGAGATCGTCACCACCTACGACCGTTCGCTGCTGATCGACCGCGCGGTCGACAGCTTGCGCGACAAGCTCATCGAGGAGTTCATCGTCGTCGCGCTGGTCTGCGCGGTCTTTCTGTTCCACCTGCGCTCGGCGCTGGTCGCCGTGGTGGCCTTGCCCATCGGCGTGCTGGCGGCTTTTGTCGTGATGCACGCGCAAGGCGTCAACGCCAACATCATGTCGCTGGGCGGCATCGCGATCGCCATCGGCGCGATGGTCGATGGCGCCATCGTGATGGTCGAGAACGTGCACAAGCATCTCGAAGCTTTCGAAGCTGAACACGGCCGTGCGCCGACGGCGACAGAACGCTGGCAGCAGGTCACCGCCGCCTCGGTCGAGGTCGGCCCGGCGCTGTTCTTCTCGCTGCTGGTCATCACGCTGTCTTTCCTGCCGGTGTTCACGCTGCAAGCGCAGGAAGGGCGCTTGTTCGCGCCGCTGGCCTACACGAAAACCTACGCGATGGCGGCGGCCGCTGGCTTGTCCGTCACGCTGGTGCCGGTGCTGATGGGCTGGCTGGTGCGCGGCCGCATCCCGCACGAGAACGCCAACCCGCTGAACCGCTGGCTGATGGCCGCCTACCGGCCGCTGCTGGACGCTGTGCTGCGCTTCCCCAAGGCCACGTTGGCCATCGCCGGCGCATGCCTGGCGTTGACGGCCGTTCCGCTGCTGCAATTGGGTGGCGAATTCATGCCGGCGATGGACGAAGGTGACCTGCTTTACATGCCGTCGGCGCTGCCGGGGCTGTCGGTGTCCAAGGCCGCCGAGTTGCTGCAGCAGACCGACCGCATGATCAAGACGGTGCCCGAAGTGGCGCGCGTGTTCGGCAAGGCCGGCCGCGCCGACACGGCCACCGACCCGGCACCGCTGGAGATGTTCGAGACCACGATCCAGTTCATCCCCCGCGCGCAATGGCGGGCTGGCATGACGCCCGAAAAACTGGTCGAAGCGCTGGACCGCGCGGTGCAGGCGCCGGGTCTGAGCAATGTCTGGGTGCCGCCCATCCGCAACCGCATCGACATGCTGGCCACCGGCATCAAGAGCCCCGTGGGCATCAAGGTCGGCGGCGCCGACCTGGCCACCATCGACAAGCTGACGACTCAGATCGAAGCCGCAGTGAAGGGCCTGCCCGGCGTCACCTCCGTGCTGGCCGAACGGCTGACTGGTGGGCGCTACATCGATGTCGATGTGGACCGGCTGGCCGCTGCGCGTTTCGGGCTGTCGGTGGCCGACGTGCAGGCCGTCGTGGCCACCGCCATCGGCGGCGACAACGTCGGCGAAGTCATCCAGGGCCGCGAGCGCTACCCCATCAATGTGCGCTACCCGCGTGAGGTGCGCGACAGCCTGCAGCGCCTGCGTGAACTGCCTTTCGTCACGGCGCGTGGCGCGCAGTTGCGGCTGGCCGATGTGGCCCTCATCGGCGTTACCGAAGGCCCGACCATGCTGCGCAGCGAAAACGCGCGGCTGTCGGGCTGGGTCTATGTCGACGTGCGCGGGCGCGACCTGCGTTCGGTGGTCAGCGACATGCAGGCGGCCGTCGCCAAGGCTGTGCCGATGCCGGCCGGCTACGCGCTGACGTGGTCGGGCCAATTCGAATACCTGGAGCGGGCTGCCGAGCGGCTGAAGGTCGTCGTGCCGGTGACGTTGGCGGTCATCTTCGTGCTGCTGGTCCTGCTCTTCAAATCGTTCGCCGACGCCGCCCTAGTGATGGCTGCCGTGCCTTTTTCGTTGGTCGGCGGCTTCTGGCTGGTGTGGTGGCTGGGCCATGCGGTGTCGGTGGCCACGGTGGTGGGTTTCATCGCGCTGGCCGGGCTGGCGGCCGAATTCGGTGTGGTCATGCTGGTCTACCTGGAAAACGCTTTGCAGCGCCGCCTGGCTGCCGGCGCAGCGATGGACAACGCCACGCTGCTGGCCGCCATCCGCGAAGGCGCCGTGTTGCGCGTGCGGCCCAAGGCGATGACGGTGGCGGTGGTGATGGCCGGCCTGCTGCCCATTTTGCTGGGCAGTGGCACCGGTTCCGAAGTGATGACGCGCATTGCCGCGCCTATGGTGGGCGGCATGCTCACCGCGCCGCTGCTCAGCATGCTGGTGATGCCGGCAGCGTGGTACCTGGCGCGGCGGCGCAGCGGCGCGGCATCACGCTGACGCGGGTTGACCCCCCGACTTGAATGTTCGCAAGCGCACCGACACGCCTGGCCACTGCTTTTACACTCCATCGAAGCCAAGGTGGCTTGGAGAAAAGGCTTTCGATGCTCGAAACAATCGCAATCATTCTGGTGGTGCTGTGGCTGGTCGGTCTGGTCACGTCAACCACCATGGGCGGCTTGATCCACGTCTTGTTGGTCATCGCCATCGTCGTGGTGCTGGTGCGCGTCATCAGCGGTCGGCGCTTGTAGGCCGTTGGCTCCATGAACACCACCCAACTGATCGGCGCCGTGCTCGTCGCGGCCGGCGTCGCAGGTCTGGCTTACGGCAGCTTTAGCTACACCAAAGACACGCACCAAGCCAAGCTCGGTCCCATCGAGCTGTCGGTGAAGGAACGTGAAACGGTCAATGTGCCGACGTGGGCCGGTGGCCTGGCCATCGTCGCTGGCATTGCGTTGGTGGTCGTCGGCCGCAAGAACGGCTGATCCCGGCCTGCAGTCTTGCGGTGGCCAGACAGAGTGGACGGCTCGATCGGCTTGATCGGCTCGCCGGTCCGCGCCGTCAACCCCGCAAGTGGCAGGACACCCAGTGCCCTTGGGCGCTTTGTTTGAGCTGCGGCTTTTCCCGGTCGCACAGCCCCTTCTGCGCGATGGGGCAGCGGGTGTGAAAGTGGCAACCACTGGGCGGGTGGATGGGGCTGGGCACGTCGCCCTGCAGCGGAATGCGCTTCCTCTTCACCGTCGGGTCGGGAATCGGCACCGCCGACAGCAGCGCCTCGGTGTAGGGGTGCAAGGGGTTGGTGTACAGCAGCTTGGCCGGTGCGATTTCGACGATGCAGCCCAGGTACATCACGGCCACGCGGTGGCTGATGTGTTCGACCACGCTCAGGTCGTGGGCGATGAAAACGTAGGTCAGCTGGAACTGTTCGCGCAGGTCTTCCAGCAGGTTGATGACCTGGGCCTGGATGGACACGTCCAGCGCGCTGACAGCCTCGTCGCAGACGATCAGTTTCGGATTCACCGCCAAAGCCCGCGCGATGCCGATGCGCTGCCGCTGCCCGCCGCTGAACTCGTGCGGGAAGCGCCGCATGTGGTCGGCGCTGAGGCCCACGGTTTCCAACAGTTGCACGATGCGGTCGTCGTACTCGCGCGGCGTTTTGGTCAGCTTGTGGATAGTCAGTGCTTCACCGACGATGGCGCTGACGGTCATCCGCGGGTCCAGGCTGGCGTAGGGGTCCTGGAAGATGATCTGCATGTCGCGGGCCAGCGCACGCAACTCGCTCTTGCTGGCCGCTGTGACGCTTTTTCCTTTGAACCACACCTCGCCCGACGTGGGCTCGATGAGCCGCAGGATGCAGCGCCCGGTGGTGCTCTTGCCGCAACCTGATTCGCCCACCAAGCCCAGCGTTTCGCCGGCCTGCAAATCGAAGCTGACACCGTCCACCGCGTGCACGCGGTCGACCTCGCGGCCAAGCAAGCCGCCCTTGATCGGGAAGTGCTTGACCAGGTCCTTGACTTTCAGCAGCGGTTCGGTCATGACGCAGCGATGTCCAGAATGCAGGCCACTTTGTGTCCCGGTGAAATCTCGCGGGAAATTTCGCGCAAGGGCGGTGTGGCGGTCGTGCAAGCCGGCGTGACGTGCTTGCAGCGCGCAGCGAAGCGACAACCCGCCGGCAAGCCACCGCTGACAGCCGCCACCAGCTTGGGCACGGTGCCGGCGATGGCCTCGAGTCGCACCTTGGTACCTGCTGCCGTCGCCGCCATGTCGATGCGCGGAATGCTGCGTATCAAGCCCTGCGTGTAGGGGTGGCGCGGGTTGGCAAACAAGGCTTCCACCGTGGCTTCTTCGACCACCCGGCCGGCATACATCACCACCACGCGCTGCGCCACTTCGGCCACCACGCCCATCGCGTGGGTGATCAACATCACGGCCATGCCCAGGCGTTCCTTCAACTCACCCATCAAGTCCAGGATCTGCGCCTGGATGGTCACGTCCAGCGCCGTCGTCGGCTCGTCGGCAATCAGCAATTTCGGGTCGCAGGCCAGCGCGATGGCAATCATCACACGTTGGCGCATGCCACCCGAGAACTGGTGCGGGTAGTCGCGCACGCGGCGTTCGGGCGTGGGAATGCGCACCAGCTTGAGCATCTCCACCGCGCGGTCCATCGCGTCCTTTCTGGACAAACCTAGGTGCAGCCGCGCGCTCTCGGCGATTTGCTCGCCCACGGTGTAGACGGGGTTCAATGACGTCATCGGCTCCTGGAAGATCATCGCGATCTCTCTGGCGCGGATTTGCCGCATCGTCGCGTTGTCCAGCGGCACCAGGTCGCGGCCCTGCCACAGCACCTGGCCAGCGACGATCTTGCCCGGCGGCATGTCGATCAGCTTCATCACCGTTTTGGCCGTGACGCTCTTGCCGCAGCCCGATTCGCCGACCACGCACAGCGTTTCGCCGGCGTCGATGAACAGGTCCACACCGTCCACCGCGTGCAGCCAGCCCTCTTCGGTCTTGAAGTGGGTTTTCAGACCTTTGATTTCGAGCAGGGCCATCAGAGCACGCGACGGGGATCGAGCGCGTCGCGCAGCCCATCGCCGATGAAGTTGATCGTCAGCACGGTCAGGAAAATGGCGAAGCCCGGGAAGATGGCCCAGTGCGGTGCGATGTCCAGGTAGTCCTTGCTGTCGTACAGGATGCGGCCCCAGGTCGGGATGTCCGGCGGAAAGCCCAGGCCCAGGAAGCTGAGCGTGCTTTCTGCAATGATCGCTGCAGCCACATCGATGGTGCCGGCAACGATCACCGGGCCCAGCGAGTTCGGCAAGATGTGGCGCAGCACCTGGCGCGGCACGCTGGCCCCCAAAGCGCGAGCGGCTTCGACAAATTCTTTCTCGCGCAGGCTGAAGAACTGCGCGCGAACCAGCCGCGCCACCGGCATCCAGCGGAAGCCGCCGATGACCAGCACGATCAGGATGAACACGCCGACCTCGGGGCCGAAGGTGTTTTTCAGCTTGTCCCGAAACAGGTAGATCACCAGCAAAAGCAGCGGCAATTGCGGCAGGCTCAGGAACAAATCGGTCAACCACATCAAAGCCGCGTCGACCCAGCCGCGCGAGATACCGGCCACGGCGCCGATCAGCACGCCGACGAAGATCGACATCAACATCGCCGCCAACCCCACCGCGATGCTGATGCGCCCGCCGTAGAGCATGCGCGCCAGCAGGTCTTGCCCCAGGTCGTCGGTGCCCAGCGGGTGCTTGGCATTGGGCATGG